>SHMU01000043.1 GCA_008080765.1 Promethearchaeota archaeon
ATATCAGAGATCGGGCAGTTGTCCCTCGGTATATCCGAAGGACACGGGCTATGTGTCAATTAGCCCCTTAGATGTGGACGATGATGAACCAGAAGCTTTTAGGAGAATTGATGGGGATTTGAGCCACAAGCCCCGCCTTTCAAGGCGGGGTAATTGACCAATGGTAGTTATCCCGAAATGGCCTGCAAGAATAAGATAATTTTGCGTAAAAGAAGGATTATATACAATTTTATTTCTAATATTGGAAAACAAGAGTTCCTTTCTTCCACCTCTAATATCAGTTCTCCCTACACTTCGCCTAAAAAAAAGATCTCCAGTAAAAATGACACCATCATAATTATTATCGTTATAGATTTTTATATCAGGAGTGTAGAGGCTTATTGATCCGGGACTGTGCCCAGGGGTTTCTAAAACGGTTAATTTAGATGAAATTCTTTCTTGATATTTTTACTGCTCCCATATGATCAGGATGAGCATGTGTTAAAATAATGCCGAGAGGTTGAGCACATAATTATTTAATCCTTTTTTTAATATGCTCAGGCTTACTACCAAGATCAATGATAAAAATCTCTTTTGTATGGAATGACCCTGCTAAATAACAATTACAACCATAAGAACTCCCAAATATTTTCTCTACAAAATAGTCACTATCAGACATTAATTAATGTAAAAAAGGTAGGAATGGTTAAAAAAATATAGAAGAACTAAAAATTATAAAATTTGTAAACTAGAGTTTTTGGTAAATTTTAGCTCTTTTTGATGAGTATATTGATTTTCTTTGATAAATATATTATTTAATCTTATATTAAGTCCTTTTTCGATTAAGCTTAGAATCTCGATTGCCTTCATATTCCAGGCATTAACTTGGACTTCTCCCGTCTCATCGGTTAAGATAAATTTTAATAGAAATGAGGGTTGTTCTTGGTCTTTTGAAAATTCCTTTAATTCATAATGGCTAATACAACCTTTTATAGAGGTAAGGAACCCATCCATCTCATAGAGATCACTAATTGCTATATAATTATGTATATTTTTTTCAGAAACATAATGGCCAAGGGAAAGAGCATCGATATTAATATTGTGAAGCTTTTGTTGGATTTTCTTAGGGATATCTCCGGGATCCATTAAGATCTTACTTTTTTTAGAAAGATGAACTTCTAAGTTGTTGTTAAATCCTTTTTTACAATAAGCATTTATGATTCTAATAATTTTCTCTACAGTAAAGAATTCTGAGTCCATAATTTCGGATTGATCGTTCCAAACTAATATTTTAATTACGCCCGTTCCATCAGCAAGCAGAAACGATCTTAAAATACCGGGTGTGCCATCCTTTCTGATAAATTCCTTTAACGGAAAAATATCCACAATTTTACCTAATAATACAAGATTAGTCATATTTTCCCTAAGTTCTTCAATAGTCACCAGAAATTCGTTGTAGTCAATTTCTTGATGTGCTTCTTCATAAATCTCTTTCTTAATATCGGGAGAATATACAGAAAGTCCTTGCTCTTTTGCAATTAAGAATAAAGCCCCTTCTTTTGTAATAAATCCACGAAATTCTTGTTCTTTTCTTTTTATTTGTTCCTGTAAATCTTTGTCAGTAAACCCATTTTTTAGAAGTTGTTCATATACCTCGTGAATATCGCTCATTCTTACTTAAAACCCCCTTCTCTATCAGCTTATTTTTTGTTCTATAAAAAGCATATGCAGAACAATAGGTAAGTGCACGTACATTTTCTAAAATCAATTTCTCTACGAAGTAAGAATCTTTTAAATCAGTTATGTAAAGTGTCATTGCTAATTGCGTGGAAATCGTTGGCCAGAACGTAGATTTATCAAAGAATTTATGGAGGGTTTTTAAATTAATTTTTGCTCTCTGATAATCAAAAATAGGTGCTATTTTATGAATTTTATGAAGATACAATTTTAATTTTTTATATAATGAGGCTTTTTCATGCTCCCAAGGAAATTTATATGATTTAAAGAAACGTGAAAAATAATAAACATCGTTGAGCGTCTTATTAATAACAGCTAGTGACAAGGTTTGTGAGAATGCCATTTTTTCGGAAATCTCCATAACTTTATCATAGGGTAACTGTAATAGAGTCTTCAAACTGCCTCGTGGAGAACAAATTGAATAATTCCGAAACACCTCATTGATAATAACATATCTAATTTCTTTTACACATAGCTTGTAACTTAGCTGATTTGCTGTTTTATCCTTAAATACAACAGTAAATGTATTCGCCATTTTTTTATACAGTTTTGTGATAAGATTCTTGATAAATTGGATCTAATGAATTTATTTAAATAAAAAATTCAAAAAAAATCAACCACTCCTTAGATTTTTTGATTTTTCCTTATAACATCATATCTAATGTTTTTTGAATGGTTTTCGTTTGTTTCATTTCATATTGAAAAAATTTTAAACATTTATAGAAATTATCGACTAGTATTCGGGTATTTCTTTCGACTCTTTCCCTGTTTAGATGATGTTCTTCACATAATAAATGGAAAATGTTATGGGTATTAGGAGGATTCCAATAGAGATCAGTAAATGAATCTAATACATCAGGAAGAAGAAATAGTTTGCGAATCTCTTGAATCAATCTGGAAGTAAGCTTTGAGAAATCATAGCTATTATTTTCATGAGAGATGAGGGATTCTAATGTGTGATATCTTTGAATTAATTTTAAGCCCGTCTTTGGTCCGATGCTTGTAATACCATCGAAATAATCAGTTTTTAAGAGAATCGCCAGATCAATTAGCTGAAATTGGTTTAATTCTAATCTCTTTAAATTCTCTTGTAAATCGGTCAGGAGGGGGTCAACTCGTTTATAAACCCATCTACCGTGAATTTTTCTTCGATGTGATTTAGAAAGATTTTGTAATAATTTGGGACATCCAAATAAAACAGAATCATAATCTTGAGAATTGGAAATGTCTGCAATGCCTTTTTTCACTAAATGGGCACATTGAGCTTCTGCAGCAGCGGGAGATTCAATAACGGGAATTCCTATAGCATGTAATAATTCTTTTGACTCCTTCATAATATTTGGCCATAAATATTCCCTTGAAAGCGCTATCTTTCTTGCAAGTGTGGTATTATCGTTATTAAGTGCATTAATATAACGTTTCTCGGTAATGCGAAAATCATTCAGCTGATTTTTAGTAATAAGTCGTTTTAGCGGAGAGACTCTTCCATCAAAGCAAAAAATGGGAAAGATTTTATTTTTGTAGAGAAATTTAATACGATATAATAATCCATAAAGATGAGAAATGGGACGCTGGGTTCTATCTAAAATTAGACTATTATTACTAATACCTTTAGTACGATTTTGAATGGGATTTTTAAGGCTAAACGAAAGCAAACTCATGATGATATTGGGAGCATCTATTGCAATTATAGTCCCCTTTATCTGAGAGAGGTTTATTTTTTTCCGGGTGAGTATTGGCTCTAGCTTTATTCCCATCTTGATATGATTATTATCTATTACTATTTAAAAAAAAAAGATTTTAAAGAAAAAAAAGACTTAACACTTAGCTTTTCAAACGTTTTAAGCTCTATCTTGAACAATCAGTACCAGAAGAAGCGGGATTCTTACTTCGACGACCGCAGCATCCCGAGGCGTTATACAGAATATTCATATGCATGATTTCCCGTATTCCCTACGTTAGGAATGAAGGGGTATCATTCTTCAAAACACAAAGGTATTCTTTTTTAAAAGCTCTGAGAGGTGTTTGATTTATTGAGTTATCTACCATTTAAAATATCCCTAAAGGAGCCTGCCCTCTTCTGCTTTTGTTGATAGATGATGATAGCTTAATTTATAAATTTAAGATGAAGAAATTGATTTTTTCTTTAAATATACCTAATAGATTTAAGTTGTAATATTGATTTTCAGATAATTATTATGAAACAACAAAGATCAGAACTGGGCGAATGCCCCAACTGTAATTGTACCTTACTTCTCCACGATAAAGAGAAAGAACGTTATGTAAAGTGTGAGATCTGCGGACATGCGTACAATTTACCCAAGCAAGGAGCTATAAAGAATACCAATCTAATATGTCCATTACGAGAGTATCCAATACTCATCATTAAAGAAAAAAATTCGAAAGAATATCTATGGACGGATAGAGCATGTGTTAATTGTGAAAGTTACGAGACATGTAAGACTATCAAATCCATAGTTAAATAACATAAATAAGATTAGTGAGACTGCCAGATCTTAACAATCAAAAGGGGAATGGATGAAATTAAGATATTTTCTTCTACCCCTCTTTATTTTTTCTATTTTTATTTTAATTCGTAGCAGAAGATTAGCTGGATTTAGGAAGAAATCAGAGTAAGCTGTATTACTAGTGAAAATTGTTATAATTTTACTAGTGATTTTGAGAAAAAATTTTCAACTGTATGTTAGTGTTGTTAAGTCACTTTTCTTAACACCTACTAGAGTACTTCAAGTCTTGATTTAGTTTTGTAAAAAAAGTCCAAAAAGATTTTGGTCAGGTATTTTCTCAAAATGATTTTGTTAAGCATTTTAATTCATATAAAAATTTTGAGGTGAATAAATTGATTTTGTATTCAAAAAAAAGGCTGAAAAGTATTTAGAATTGTATTCATTTTGCTGAAACTTTCTTCATAAAAAGAAAGATGGAACTATGAATTGTGAACATAGTTCAGAAAACGATACGCTTAAATAGGAAACTCCTACTTATTATCTTCTTAAGAACTAATGAAAAATTGTTTTAAAAAATTAACAAATAGAGTGATAGTAAAATGGTTTCAAATAAAGATCCTAATGACCCCCCTATTGATAAATTAGATTTTATTTGTGATTTGTGCCAATCAACCGAAGTTATAGAGTGTTCCGAGGGTTATGTCTGCACTAACTGTGGGCTTGTTCTTGAACTACCCCGTATGGAGTATCATCGTCCCTATGAAAACGATCGTATTCAACATGCAGTTCCTTTAGGCACCACACGAATTGGTTCTGAAAAAGAACGATTTCAACATCAGCACTCGTTAAAATTGAGAAGATTACAGAAAATCCAACAGACAGGAAAAACTAATTATAATAAATTGCTTGCAGAGGTGGAGCTTTCCCGGCTGTTAACGGGCTTGTCTTTATCTTGTTCGCTCAAAGTACCTCTCCTCAGGCTTTTTAAAGATATCCGAAAGAAACTTTCCAAAGGCACTAAATATCGAAATCCGGAGAAGCTTTTACCAACCGTGCTCTATTTTTATTGCAAACAAGAGAATATTGCGGTCGATGAGGCTAAGTTATTGGAGATTGCCAAGATTGAAAAAAAGGACTATAATTATTGCAAATTAACGATTTCAAGTCTGATGCCCCATTATTACGAACGTAATCGCAAGGATTTAATTCTTACCCGGATTTTAGGACTCACAGAGGGGAAAAAATTGGGAATGGCGTTCTATTATGATGCCAAGCGCATTCTTTTACAATTATGGGAAGGAATTAAATGTACCACCGATGATGTTATTGCGGGATTAGTTTCTTCTATTGCTGTATTATGTCATTTCCAAGAAAAAGTCACTGTCAGCTCTATTTGTAAAGCACTTAACATCCGAATGAGTACCATTCAATCGCAAGTAAAGCGTAAATTGGTTGATCGCTTTAAAATTGAGGGGTTTGAAAGTTTAGTCAAGTCTGCTGGTCTTATCAAATCAATAATGTATAAGTTAGGAATTTTCAAACGGAAAAATAAAGAAAAGAAGGAGCCTCCAAAAGGCACAGGTATTAATCCTGCTCAGAAGGCAATATCGGATGAGTCTAAGCAAATATTAATTAAAGTAAGCATTAAAGATACACAGAATAACGGCTTAAAATTGAAATCCAATGAGATTTATACTTTTAAACTTACTAATTCCGGGCATCTTCCCATTTTAGTTTATGTAAACATTGAGAGAAATGCAAATGGAATAGAAAATAAAAAAGCTCCTTCCAAGGAACCAAAGCGATTTAAAATACACTCTATTATCTATTACTATCCGACTGGGCCTCCAGTATCAAGTTCATCTTAAGTAATCAGAAATAATTCTATTTCTGATTGACATCTCTTTTATGCTATTTTTTCTTAATTCCACCATTTTCTTTACTTGTTATACTTTTTCTTTTTTTTGGCAATTTCTCGTCTCATACATTCTCTATATCTTCTACTTCCAATACATTAATTTCAAGTGAAGTTTAAATATCTATTGCATAACTCTCTACTAGGATGAATAAAGAAACATCTATGAAATTGGAAAAGAACTTTAAAACATCTTATACAAGGATTTTTGCGATAATCTATTTTATTCAAGGTATTAGCTTAAGCCTTTTTACGACGGTTATCCCTATCTATCTTATTTTACAATTGGAAGCTTTGGAAGCTACGGGCATAAGTACCTTATGTACAATTGTTCTTTTACCTTTTGCGGTAAAATTTATCTATGGGCTACTTTCTGACAAATACCATTTTAAAAGAATTGGGCGGCGGAAACCGTGGATTATTGGAGCATCGATCTTGGCAGGGACAACATGGCTATTTTTACCATTTTTAGTAACAGAATTTAATCCTCTCATTGCATATATGATTGGGGGGTTAATTATTAGCGTGGGAATGGCAATTTCTGATACTGCTATTGATGGTATGATCTTAGATAATTGTCCAAAAGAACAGTTGGGAAGGGTTCAAGGAATCTGTTGGGGCTTTCGCTCTGTTGGGATGATATTAGGGGGTCCATTGGTGGTAGCTGTATATATCTTAATAGGTATTAATATAGAGATCATCTTTATCTCTTATGGATTTATAGTTATTTCTACATGCTTTTTAGTATTAATAGTAGAAGAAAGCTTCATCATAAATGAAATAAACTTAATTGAGAATCTGAAAACAGTTTTTGGGAAAAAAAAGAATTGGACGGTATTTTCATTTGCGTTTTTTAATGCTTTTGTTGATGGTGTAATCTTTCTTTTTGTATCTCTATTTATCTTGTTTCAAACAGGTGATCTTACTTTTCAAGGAGGGACCATTAATACAAGTGCGATAGAAGAAAATAAATATTTATACGGTTCGAATGCATTTATTTCCTTTATTATCGGAGCGGGTGTAATTATGGGTGCGATTGTGGGGGGATATATTGCAGATTTCAAATCTCGAAAAGGTTCATTTTATACAGCTTTAATTGTGACAACAGTTTCTTTAATAGTTTTCATTATTCCAGCACCATTTTGGCTTTTATTAATTTTTGCTTTTTTTATAGGGTCATCAAATGGTCTAAGGATTAGTGGCTTCTCTGCAATAGTAGGGCAGATTTCAAAACTTTATCCAGAAATAGATAGTACGTATTATGCTACTTGCAATTCATTTCAAAATATTGGGACCCAACTTGGATTAATTTCAATCAATATCATTTTGGTTCTTTCCTCGCAATTAAGTTATTATACAACTTTTTTGATTATATTTATTTTCTTAGCAATGGCATCTAATATTGGGATAATTCCTTTTCTCTTTCTCAATTCTGAAGAGTATGAACTTCCTAAATCTTATAAAGAGAACATATTAAAGGAGAAAAAAGTATTGAATAAATCAGCAGAAGCTTTAGATTAAGAAAGATTCATCGTTTTATGAATGTGTTCAATTCGCATTGCCATTTGTTTCAATAAATTCTCCCGCTCTTTTATTGAGTGCTCTAATTCTTTTATTTTTTCTTCTTTTTGAGTGATAATAGTTTTTAAATGATCTGAATACTTATCTTCCACAATTTCGGATGTTGATAAGTTTGCTTGAGATGGATCATCTGAAGAGGCGTGAATTTCTTTTTGAGTATGGAGATAAAATTTATATACATATTTAGGAAGTTTCTGTTTCTGTTCTTGAAATACATCTGATAGGTACATGAGAATATGTTTCATGTAATCTTTTAAGTCTTCTTTAGCGATTCCGTATTCAGCGCTTATTTTCTTAAGAAGTTTCAATTTATCCACACAAAAGAGGGTATTTTCTAAAAGATCATAGAGGAGACCTATGGTAGGTGTAATTTCTCCGTTTTTAATTTTTCTTATAGAAGTATTCGTATTTTTCTCGATATTATATTTCATAGTAATTTATCTCACCTCAAAATATCCTTCTTGATAGTACTTATTGTTTTGGAGTTGGATTGTTTCTTGAATAGCAGTATTTAGACTATTAAAGAACTCAAAGAGTGAGTCTGAAAGTTCCATGATTAAAGCTCGATGATTGATTATTTCATTTTCATTAACATCTTTCAAGTGACATTTTTCCAGTAATCTTGTTAAAAATGCATGAGAGAGAGATAAGTCAATATTGTTCACTAAAAACAACGCGGCTTTCTTGATCAGTAATTCAGGCATTTCATTTTCTTCATCCGGATATATATCACAATAGATATCTACTAAAAAGGTAGGTAAGGCAGTTCTTATTAGCAAGACAGCTTCTTCATATTGTTTATTATCTATGTATACTGAGATATCCAATAATTTCATGAAAAAGGGTGAAGAATGATCTAAGATAATCTCTAATAAATCAGTGGTGCTTAATCCAATTGGTTTCTTCGCATTATTGTTCTGGATACCGTAGTGGGTTCCATTAAACTTATTCTTCTCGATATCACCAAGGGAGGAGTGGTCTTGTATTTTATTATCTTTAACTTTCTGAATTCCCTCTTTAAATTCATCTTGAAGGTTTTGGGTACTATATTTCTTATCATCTTGGGTTTTGGTTCTACAAATATTCGTGTATTCATTACTAACTTCAACAGGCTTTCCATTATTGTTCTTTTTATAGTCCTCCCATCCATTAAATTCCTTTATAGATCCATTAAGATTATTAAAATCAGCACCATTACTAAAATCTATAGCTGATAATTCAGATTCCTTTTCGAGAGCCGACATTGATAAAAACCCCGTTGAAGAATTCATCTGTTGTAGTTGAAAATAATCCTCTAAAGATTCGTGATATTGTGGTCCCACGGCATAAGATGCGCGTATTGATTGTGCGCCGCTTGCACGTTGAGGATGACTTTCGATAATATATCCATAACGCAGAAAGGTTTCAAATAAATTATCACGTATGAGTTTCGCTTTAAATTTATCTTTTCCGAACTCTTTTTGAACCTTAGGATAAATTATTTTCATTAATTCCTCTTTTATTTTTGTTTTGTATAAATTGCCAACACTATCTAGGGTCTGAAGTATACTAAAGAACTTAATGACTTCATCCAAAAAAATGATATAATTTTTAAGATGTTCTTCAAACAAACTTTTTCTAGCATTGAGAAGAATATGGTGTTCAGAATCTTCCAAATTGTATCCTTGAATGCCCATGTAGCGATTAATTTGCTCTTGAGAAAGGGGCTTAAGTTCTTTTAATGCTTGCTGATGAATTTTTGCAGGAAATGGTTGCAAAAAATCGGAGCGTTTCATTAAAATTTCATCTTGAGAAAGGCTGTTTAAATAATGAATTTGGTATGAATCCTTTCTTCTGGAACTATAATAGCCAACTCCGTGCAATTCTTGTAAATTCATCTGATTTTTTAGTACAGCAATGTCTCGCTTATCAGTAGCTTTAAAGGTAATGATATTTGTAAAATAGTTAAATACATTAGGATGAAGATATCTAATTTGATTGGAAGTAATAATACATCCCATACCAAATAATTGCAAGGGTTTTAATAATTTATCTATCTTTCCATATCGATAATCTCCTCTCATATCGAGAAAATAATTATCAAAAATAACATCACAATTTGGAATTATAAATATTTTTGAATGGAGTATCTCCCGATCTTGAGCCTGCTTAAGATAATGGAGGATTTTTGCGATAACAATAAATGCAATAAATACCTTAGGCTCTAGATCCCAAAAGATTGAGAGGTCTAATATAATAGTCTTGTTGCTGGTTAAAAATTCATAGGGATATATATGGAATTGATTTTCTTCTTGAAAGAGCTCATCCTGAGGAGAAGAAATAATGCTGGGAACATCTTTAATCTGTTGAAGCATAGAGACTACAACTTCCATACCTGTATTTTTTTCCCATATATTGCGGTTTTTTACATCTAAGAGAAATTCTGTAAAAGAGTAATCCTCTTGTTTTAAGAGTTCCCGAAGTGCATCCATTGGTTGCTTGCGTTGTTTGAAGACCATTGCTAAAATATCAACAATAAAATCTATATATGCTTCTCGATTCTCATCATACTCAATATCAGATGTAAAAGGATCTATTTGAAAGTTGCGTCCCAGAGTAAAGTGGAGAAATTTATCTTGAAAGCGACTCTCTTCAAAATACGCAATTAATTTAGAAAAAGTTCCATTATAATCAAAGATGATGGAGGGAAGTTCTTGAGAGACTAGTTCTGTAGTAAGTTTTATTAAAAGGTTATCTCGCTCCTTGTA
Source organism: Promethearchaeota archaeon (assembly GCA_008080765.1). Lineage (GTDB taxonomy): Archaea > Asgardarchaeota > Lokiarchaeia > Sigyniarchaeales > SOKP01 > TEKIR-8. The sequence continues at coordinate 10,428 of SHMU01000043.1, forward strand.
AGTACCATTTGTGATTAATAATTGATTAAGTTGTTCTCGTGTGAAGCCTACAGGAACTTCTTCTTGTAAAAATTCCGTATTGATTGTATTCCCGATGGTTATAAAGTTTTTAAGGGAAATAGGAGCATTGAATTCAGCTGCAAGGCGAGTTTCGATTCCTTTCTTGAATTCTGAAGAGATCTCCATTAAATTTTTCAGCGTCTTACCTTGAAGAAGAACGTAATTTAAGTGCGAACCATTTAAACGGAAGAGTTTTGATTTCAATAGGATGGTTTTTAGTGCGGGAAAAAGATGGTTTCCTTGTAAGTGTTCAAGTTTATAATTAAACATATTACTCCTAAAAGTGTTTAAAAACCGAGCAGAATTTTTTTTCAAAATATTAAAGGTCTTTTCAATGATTAGCTCATCTAAATGTAACGTTTGTTGATGAGCTTGTACCGTGAAGATCCCTAAGATTCTCCAGATACCAGCCCGGATATCCAACCATTCCTCCCTCTCATACTCTCGCTCGCGTTGCTTGTAGTCCCAAATCACGTGAGAGAGCATATGCTTCAGCCCTTCTCTTTCAAATTGTTCTACTGAAAGTGGAGAACTTACAAGGGTATAGCTGAAGGGGATCTGAGTACTAATTGTTGATCTAAAAAACTTTTCTATTCTAGCACTAAACTGATTTTTAAGGATAAATTGAGGGGGTAAAACATATTTTATATTAAAAAAATGAAGAGCTGTAAGTACTTTGCGATGAGAATGAATAAATAAGGTGTCTTTATATTTGGGAAAGCGATAAAAGATCATCCCTTCAAAAGGATTAAGTATTTGATATGAGTAATGATGTTTAACAAAGTTAAATTGGGTGGCAATATAGATTAATTCCCTCCAAAAGATCCAAGGAAAGAAGCAAGAGAAGATAGTATTGATAATGATACTCCAATAAAATGGAATTGGGGAAAATCCAATAATGATAAAATTGAAAATAATAATACTAATCATGAATAGAAGTTTTAATATAGAAATAGGTTGAAACATTTCAAAATATCCCTCCTGCTCTAAAGTATATTCTTGGTCGTTATCTGAAGCATCATAAGTATTGAATAGAAATGTCTGAAATGCTTGGATTAAATCCGAATTGCTAATCCTATCAATTTTAAAATGTGCAAGATTGGCAATGCAGGCATTTTCAAAGCTAGAACCAAATAAATCTAATGCCTCTATTATAAGATCTAATTTATCTTTTCCCAATATGCCCTTAATTTTATAACATAATGCAAATAATACGGAGATATTCAGCGTGGTTTGTTTATTTTGTAAAATTGGATTTTCAATAACTTGATAGGTAAAGGGAATACCCTCCAGATGAAGAGACTTAATAAAATGATTCAAGTTCGGTTGAATATTTTCCGGAATTACGCTAATTTTGTATAATTTGATCCCACAATGAATTAGATCCTTTATATTCGAAAAGAAAAGAATTTCTTCAGATTGCTTTAATTTCCAAAAGCGCATATGCTTAAAAGGATCTATTTGTCCATATTTATGAGTGCCAAGCTCGCTAGTCAGAAACAGAGTATCTCGAAAACCAAGTAGAAACAGAATAAAAAGGCAAATTAACATAATAATCATCATCAGACCATTATCAAAAATGAAATAAAGGCAAAGTGTTATGGTAAGCAATATGCTAACGATGATAAGAAGACGTATTATTCCAAGAGCTATATTAACATTTTTAAATGAGGGTATTTTTTCCCAGATGTTTAGGTAGCTGGAATTGACGCCACATATTTGTTCTTCATCATCTATATATGTCTCCCCAGCAGATCTTTTATCATTATATTTCTTTTGTGTTGAAATATCATTTTTGGTATTAAAGTTCTTATTAGAGTTTTTAGATTTACCAATTCTTCGGAAACTGCCATATGGGGTTTGATTTTTCCTTAGATCATCATATCTCATATTCTTTCTTTTTTACAAAAAAGTTAAAAAGTTTTGGTTTTGTTATATAAAATTTCTCCAATATATATAAAAGAAAAATATGGCTAAACCGCTGAAAAGTAACAAAAAGATTCCTACCGCGCTTAGCATTATTGGATTTGTAAATACCACACTAAACATGTTAACAACCATAAAGATGCTAAATATACATATCCCCAAAAGAAGATATCCAAAAAGGGAAGAAATTGATTTCTGGTAGGAAATGCTCTCTGCTAAAGAACTTTTTATTGTTATTTTACTTGAATCATTATTTTTGAAGGATTGTTTAATCTGTTTTAAGAGCAGCATATCCTCGACAAGAGTCGGATCATACGATTCTTTCAATTGAGTCCTAAGGGATTGTTCTTTTTTTTTTAATTGAAATAGGATAAGGGGTTTAATTCCATCAATATTATTATTTTGCTCCTTACCCTTATTGCGCAATAATTTTTTTTGTGAAGCTTGAGAGGAATCTTTGGATACAAAAGAAGAGAATAATTGGAGATCAGATATACGTTCGATTTTTTCTCGTTTTATTTTTTTATACAGATTAGGAAGCTCAATTTTTTTAAGTTCAAAATATATTTCAATCATTTGGGAAAGATATGCTAATGGTAAGTTTCCCTTCGATTTATGATAAAGAAGCTCAATCTTTTTTACATTCCGCAGCAATTCAGCCGGAAATAGCTCAAAATCAATATTTTGTGCCATGATATTATTAATCTTAAGATAATAGTTATAAATACTTGGAATAAGATTATTTCTACTCTCACGGAAAGTATGGCTTTTAGCATTGAATTGAGTGGTGGTAAGAGTAGAGTGAGTTGAAGAGTATTTTGGATGACTTCTTGGTGGAAAGCCCAACCTTATTCCTATCTCATTAGCCTGATTACTTAAAAGAATATAGAGAGTCTGGGTAAGTTTTCCGTAATTTTGAGTTATTTTACATATTTCGATAAGTTTACATAATTTCAAAATGGTTTCGTTATTTTTCATCTTTATTTACCTCTTTCTCCATTTTTGTGAGATATTGGGAATTTGTTCATGTTGAAAATTAACCTTAAGTTGTTCTTCAGCTATTAGTTTATCAAGATCAAGATTTACATTAGCTTCCATAATTTTATCCGCAAGCTTTTGTACTTCTTCATTTTTAAACTCAAAATTGCGTACTGTCTGCATATAAAACACCGTATAAGGAAAAATGCTTATGAAACTAATGCATTCCAAATAATATCCAATCCCGAAGGAATAATATCGTTCTATACCTAAAAATGGTTCATGAATTATTGCAAAGGGGAAATACAATTGATTGGGGAGCAAGTAATAAAGAGGAAAGATTAATATATAAAATCCAATGAGGAGGAGTATAAATATATGAAGATAGGAATAGAAAACTAAATCTGAAAGTTTTTTAGAACTTTCAAGGGATTTGAATATGATGCAAAATATCGATGACAAGAGCATTGCTAAAAAGAAGAGATGAAAATAGAATGATAAATTAATCACATTAGGAATTAGCATAATAATCTGATATTGTGTATCAGAACTCCATCCCGAGAAAAGATTATAAGACCATGAAGAAAGCGTTTGGGATCCAAATATGACGGTTGATATCGAGTAAAAGTCAAAAAATACACCTAAAAAGGCAATTGCATTTCCTATAAAGTAAAATGCCTTAAATATAAGTTTGATCTTGCGATTAGAATTCATTTTCTTTCCTCTTTTTATTATTATTACATAGGGTTAATTATGGTATATTCTTTAATCTTCTAAAAGATCTAAATATTTTGATACCTCATCCTCTCTTACAAATTTATTAGTATAGGTTTCATTATTCGGTGCTTCATTTGAATATAAATTGCTGCATAATCTAGGTTTCTCTTGATCATATTGTTTGAAGAGAAACTCTGAGTTAATTGGACATTCTTTTCCAAAACACTCATAGATAAATTGTTCCATTTCATTTTCTTTAAAATTTATTGCAATAAGTTCCAAGTCTGCTTCATCGAGCTGAGGTTTCTGCGTTCCAAAGCTTGTAGAACTAAGTAATTTATTTTTTATCTTGTTTGATGCATTAAGATAAGAGATTGTAAAAAAGAACAGGATTATTCCATAAAGAATCAGCAAAAATACAGCGCTTCCTATTAAGATCATAAAAGCTCTATTTGCATAAAAGATGCTCAGTATGGCTAATATTATAGAAAGCGGGATAAAACAGATAGAAAAATATTGGATTTTAGAGAGGTAGTTATTAAGCAATTCCGTTTGTCTTTGAATTGTGTTCTCTTCTTCTGAATACTCTGTTAGTGATATATGCTTTCTTTCTATAAAACTTAAAACATCATTTACTTTTTCAAGGGAAGTAAAATGAATGTTAGAAGAACATTGATAAGCATAGGGAAGTACTTTCTCTAAGAATCCTACCTTTTCCTTATGAGTATATAGGGGAGAGATGATTATCTTATATTCCTTTAAACCGTTATGAAAATAGACACATTGATTATTTTGAAAGGTTTCAATCAAAATTTGTTCTTTTAAGAATTTTCGAACAACATCAAAAACTTTTGAATTCCTATCTGCAATTGATTGAATTAGCTCGATTTGGGATGTTTTCAAAAGCTCGACCTCTCTCTGGAGTTTTTTATCTCCAGAAGCATTTTTATCTGCAAATCTAATAGTATGTTCATCCACAATTAAGATTTCTTTGAAGTTGTGACATAATTTTACGGGAATTAGCAAGACAATATATTTATTATCTGAAACTTGTTTTGTTTTAAGAGCAAGAAAATCGAATGCTTTTGAATTAGATAGTGCTGTTGATAGAAAATATTCGGCTTGTTGAAAAATGGTTTTTAAATAAGCCAGCGTTTGCATTTTCACCGATTTCCTTTGAATTTTAATACCAGTGCTATTTAAGGAATTTATTCTATTATTATATGCATCTGGAAGTCCTTTTTGAAGAACATCTTTTACAAAAGACTGATTTTTGGTAAATTTTTTATTTTTCTGTATACTACTTGAATATATTTTAGATTTTTGAGTATAAGCAGACTTTAAATTATCATTAGAATAAAAATCATTTTCAATGTGTTTGCTATCACTTTCAGATTTCTCAGAATTAATCTCTTGTTGTAAATAATTTTTATTTTCTAGATTCGGGCTCTCATCTTCTTGCTCTAAAATATCTTCGCTTACTAATATCTCTTCCTCCAAGCTTTCTTTATTATTAGTTTCTACAGTATGTGGATGAGAAGAGGCGAGTGAGGGAAAGTCTGGATTATCAGGAAGTTGATGAGCTATATGAGGTTCATGTGATTTATGAGGTTCATGTGATTTATGAGGTTCATGTGATTTATGAGAGTCATGAGAGTCTTGAATAAGATTAACTTTTTCTATTACTTTCTTAAAATTGCAATAAAACACATTTTCTTTGGCATTATAAGCAATGTCCATTCCATCTTTTGCAAATGATTGGGCACTTTCCAGATCTCCTTTTTCTATGGCTTGTTCTGCTGTATGAAGAAGATATTTTAATTCCCAATGAATCGTCACTTCTCCGATAGATTCAGTTGTGTTTTTCATACCTACTATGATGATAAAATACTTATATTTAAAGAAAAAAAGTATGAAATGTTTTAAGAAGAGAAAATCTAAATCTAACTAAGATATTTCAAATATGGTTTTTAAATAGATTGTTAAGAATTTTTTGCTTCTAAAAGCAAAAGAATGCACGTTTCTTTAGGGGTATTTTGAATGGTGCATCCATCACGAAATCGAATCCCTCTCAGAGCTTATTACCCAAGACTGCTTATTGTGTTTTGATAAATGATAAGTCCAATCATCCCTCCCATAGTGACTGCGAGAACTCACGCTTGTGGAAATCATGTAAAACGCCACTTGGTGCAGCGGTCTTCAAAGCAAGAAATCGGTTTCTTCAAGTGTGGGTAGTTTAAAAGTTTCTACTCCTTTTTTATTTATTTCTATTTTAAGACACATAGCTCCAACAATTTTTGGGTAAATCAATTATCTTTTTTGTTTAAATAGACTTATATTGATTAAGAATCGTGTATTTGAAATTATTTGAATTCAAAATTAAAGGTAAAAATCTTTTGTAATGACAATTCTAGATTATACTGACAAAACACAAAAAAAAGAGATTGAATCACTTGAAGATGAGGAAATATATAAACTCATCCCGGACGAGAGATTACTACGAGTGCTATTTGAATCAAAAATCTTTGAACTTCGAGAGATACAAAAAGAAGCCATCCAGAAGGGATTATTTTTCCGAAAGTCATTTCTCATTTGCGCGCCCTCTGGAAGCGGAAAAACTTTAATAGGAGAGATCTGTGCAATGCATAATATATTCCAGGAGTTTGGAAAATCTATCTATTTAGTACCCTATAAAGCACTTGCCACTGAAAAATTTTTCCATTTCAAGAAGCTTTACTCCCGTTTTAAGCTAAATATAGAGCTCTCAATAGGGGATTATGATGTTGATGACTCTAAGCTCGAAAAAGCCGATATTATCGTGACCACATATGAAAAGATGGACTCCATTCTCCGTAATTTCTATGATAAAGATTGGATATTTGACATAGCAACCATTATCATTGATGAGATCCATTTTATTGGTGAAGAATCCAGAGGTCCTCGCCTTGAATCGCTCATTGTAAGGATGAATGAGATCCTAAATACTCCTCAAATCATAGGTTTGTCTGCAACCATAAATAATCCAGAATTTTTTAATGCTTGGTTAAATTCTTTAGGTAATCCCACAGTACTTATTAAATCCAATAAGCGTCCCGTCCCTCTTCATTACCAGATAGAAGTCACCCAGAATAAAAAAGCAACTATGAAGCGATATCTTAAAAAAACATTGAAACACAAGGGACAGGTGCTTGTATTTCTGAGAACAAGAAAAGCTACTCAAAAAACTGCTTCGGAACTAAAATCAGTTTCACAAGATTTTTTAACTGATAAAGAAAAACAAATCTGTAAGGAGATTTCGGTGAGTATAAATGATATTAGAGGTCACAACAAGGAGCTTAAAAAACTGGTTCAGTTGGGAATAGCCTTCCATCACGCGGGATTACTTCCCAACGAGCGCAAATTAGTTGAAGATAACTATCGTCGCCGGATCTTAAAAGTGATTTGCTGTACTACCACTTTGGCAGCGGGAGTGAATGTTCCAGCGCGTGTGGTGATCCTTAAAGATTTCAAACGGTTCGTGACTTCAGGGTACAATATCACCAATTTCAAAGGTTTTTACGAAAATGGTGATGGATTTTCCTATTTTTTACCTTTCTCTTCTAATGAAGTCTTTCAAATGCTTGGAAGAGCGGGGCGACCGGGCTTAGATACAGTAGGTCATGGAATTATTTTGGTTAATAATATCGAAGAAAAACTGTGGATTGAAGATCACTATTTTAATGTTAATTTCTCCGGCAATAATTTGCTTCCAAAATATGAGGACTTACTTTCAGGGTTAAATGATATTAACACCCTTAAAGAACAGGTACTCTTGCGGGTATACGAAGAGAAAAACATCCGACTGGAGAATTTGAAGACATATTTTAAAAAAACTTTTTTTTGGTTCCATATCCAAAATACTAAAAGGAATCCAATTCCAATAGAACAATTATTAATGATAGAAGAGATAAATCCCCTTAATATTTTAAAACTTCACGCCAATCCAAGTAAGATCAAGAAAATAAGCGAACAAAAAATTCAGATTAAAATTACATCCTTAACGGGTGAGGTTATTGGAGGATATCTAAAATCTCCGTACGGGGTATTTCATTGTGAATTCAACATTGAGAAAGGCATTCGCTGTTCTTGCGGATTTAAGAATGGAATCTCCGATAATTTTGTAGATAATAAATTTTCTTTCGAATTTTGTGACCATATTACAGCATTTTTATTATACATAATTCGCATTAAAAATGAACGAGTACGCACCTATGTTAATAATATAATCCCTAAGTGCATTAAAAGTCAATATATTCTAAATTATTTGTTCGAAAAAGGACTAATCCTTAAGAATGGGGATGGTACCATAAAATGTTCGCAGTTTGGTAAGCTCATCATCCGTCTCTATTTATATCCTGTATCCGGTGTGTTAATTAGAAGTAAACTTGAAAATCGTTTGATAGACTCTTATCAAGATCTAATCCATGAAGCCTATGATATTCTTTTAGCAGAACGAAAAGTACGTAATCGCAAGATGCTTGATCCAATCATTGAATGGACAGATGAGGTGCCCTTAGATGATATTTTAGAGAGATATTCCCTTATGGCGGGTGATCTTATGAGTGTTAAAGAAAACATGGGGCGCATCATTACTTTTATTGGGATTATTGCAGAACATTTAAGTTCTTCGGGATGTGATATTCAAAATGATATGGAAAAAATTTCTGAAATGTGTGAAACTCTTCAAATTAGAATTCATTATGGCATACAAGAGGAATTATTCGATTTAATATTGCGGCTGAAAAACGTGGCGAGAGTACGAGGAAGAATTTTATATAATGCGGGTTATCATACGGCAGAGCAGGTTAGAAAGGAGACACCCTACCATCTTCATCGAAAGACTGGTTTGGGTGTGAATCTCTGTAAAGGTATTATTGAAAGTTTAAGGAGTTCAAATTAAGCCAGTAAAGAGACGATAACTTCTAGTGTTAGAAGTTCCGCTGAAATCATTTTTTCTTTATATTAATTGTGACTATATAAATAATAAAACTTATGGTATTACGAGGTATTTTTATAATGTTAGTGGATTCAGATAGTAGCTCAGAAAAGAAAGAAAAGCGGCCAAAAAAACTGGAGTTTATTATTCCTCAAGATAATGCCTCTAAACCACATACTACAGCTAAAATAAGCATTAGAATTAAACGGGAACCAAAAAGAACTACACAAGAATATCTTAAAATTCTTAAAATACTTAATAGTCTACTTTCAAATCCCTCTATTAGCGAGGCACAGCGTCGGGACTATTGCAAAAGTCAGCGTTACTTCATGAAACTTTACTTAAAACAAATCCAAAATCCTTTAGATGAATAATTCTATATTTAAGCGGAGATAAAGAATTTCTATAGCGTTTAAGACTATTTTACTACTTTTCTTCTGAGTCTTTTTATTTAAATAGATTGAATATATTAAAATTTCATGAGTATTAAAAGTGATAAAAAAAAGCAACTCAGTCTTAAAAAAAAAAAGCATATAAAGTCTTCGGATTTTCTCGTGATTAGTCTAGATTTGAGCAGAAAAATATTTATTCCTTATTCACATTTTAGAAAAAACTATCCTTCTTCTTGTAAAAACAATACTTTGACAAAAGAGCATATTGAAATACTCAAAAAAGAAGTAGAATGACCCGCTCACTACATCTCACCTATGAATGGGTGTGTCTTTTTGAACGAAAGGAGATAAAATCTATTTTTTCTTTCATAATAATCTCTTTTCTTATCTTGAACTACTACTTTCTAATGGAATGAGATTCGTATCAATCCTTTCTTCGTGTTGTATTTTTCTCGTTCCTTGAAGCGTTCCCTTAGAAAGCCCAGAGGATAATGACAAGTCTTGCGGTATCTCCGGAGATATACCGTCCCGTAGTCCCTACAGTAGGGGTATCATCATGGATGATTATGAAGGGGGTCTCAGAGACTTACTCGAAAACCCTGTGGTAAAGAAGGTTAAGTGCTTTACTCTTCTATGATTTAATAGAACAACTCATCACCTAAATAATTTAGAGGGCAATGGTGTTCTGATTTTTTGTGTTCAAAAAAAATAGATCTCAATTCATCTCCGCCTTAAAATGTGGAGTGTTCTTGAGGGGTTATGAGAAAATTAATAAAGTCCACTAAGGATGCAAATCCTTCTCTATTGCATTATTTACTTTTAGATATCCCGAGTTTGTAGCTATTAATTCCTTCTCTCGAATGAAATGTCGTATTATTCCATCTAAAGTTTTTTGATCTATATTGTGTTCTTGGGCCACCATGGAGAGCATATATGAGGGAAATTCCTTATACTGATGTGAAAGATCCATTATAAGGATTCTCACCACTTCTTCTTTGGTCTTCTCTTGTGCTGCAGTTTTTTTGACCGTATTAGCTTCATTGTTTTTTTTAATTGGAGAAAATTGATATTGTGCTTGTAAAGCTGGAGCGGCTTTAATATATTTAAGGGCAAAATCATTTTGTAACGATTTCACTCGATTCAAGGCATTGCTCATCCCATATACGATATCAACTTGATGACATTCTTTAATTGCTTGTAGTGAATGCATTTTTCCGCAACGAAGACATTTTTTTGACTTTTGAGCGGGTTTAACATACATATACTGCCTACATTTTGCACATTGAAATATGATATATGGTTTTTTATCCTTCTGAATTCCTTTTTGATCATCAATCATTTGATTTCACGTTTCTATCCTATTTGCTTTTTTATTATCTTTATTACTTTTATCTTTAGTGTGAGTATAAATATTTTTCACAATAAAAAACAGTTCTTCGATGATATCAATGGGAATGAGTTGATAGGGTTTTTGAGAGCCGAAATTTATAAGTTTTTCCTTTAGTAAACGTTTTTCCTCAGGAAAAGATTCAGTAAACTCTGTAAAATCGAAGATAAAAACAATTAAAGTGAATCTTTTTTTTAATTTTGAATAGATCCCCCTCAACTTAGCCTCTAAAAATTCTCTGGGATGAAATATTTGAATTAAGATCATATCGAAAAGAATTATATGAAAATCAGAGTAATGAACCTGGAAGGGGATTTCATTTCGAGTAAGCATTTTTTTCAATCCAAACTTCATAGCTAATTTAGTACTAATTAGAATTGAACATGGTTGATTTTTGAATTTATCAGAAAAATCGTGAGTATCTATCGTTTTCTGGGTTTTTGGTTCTTCTTTTGTCAAGCTTTCGTTTTTCTCTTGTTTTTTCGGTTGCTTTTCCTGCTGGAGATGCAGTTGATTCTGAACTTTGGTTTGATTTACGGTTTCAGTTTCATTTTTTTGCAAATTTGACGCTTGATGAAATTGATGATTATCCTTATTTTTGGAGGAAGGAGCATTTGAGGAAGATTTTTGAAAGAATTTATTTAGATTCGATTGGTTTGGTTGTTGTTCTAATTTTGATGCTAGGTTATTCTTTTTTAAATTAGATTGCATGCGTTTCATGCGGTTAAGTGCAATTAATAAATACGTCTCATCATTTGTATTACGACAGTATAGGATAATTACTTTTCCTTTTCGATAACGGGCAGTCCGACCTTTTCGCTGTATCAAACGTATCTCGGATGCAACTACATCATAAAACACTACAACATCGCATTCTGCAATATCCAATCCCTCTTCGGCAACATTAGTGCTTACTAAGACATTATACTCCCCTTCCTTAAATTTCTCGAGAATTTCTAACTGCTGGCTTTGGGTAAGTCCTTTATCCTGCTCTCCCTTCGTGGCTTGTCCAACAAATCGTACTGGTTTGATAATCTCCGATTGTTTAAGTCGAGTTACAATATTCTTTACCGAAGCACGTAGTTTTACAAACACCAAGACTCGAGAATCGGGTTTTTGTTCAAATTCATCTTCTAAGATATTATGTAAGATTAAATATTTGGGATGAATAAGGGAGGCTTGCTCATAATCAGATTTCTTTTGCAATTCCAAGTGTATTTTTCGAATACGGCTGTCTGAAGCAAGAATACGATTTGCTTTTGAACTGTTTTTTTTATGAGCATCTTTTCTTAGTTTATCCAAATACAGCAGCAATACATCTAATCCTTGCTGTTCAAGTAGTTCAAGCATATGAAATACGATGAGCGCTTGTGCATTGACAGAGAGTCCTTTATACACACCGGGTTTGTCTCCTTCTCCGCTCATTAAAGCCACAAGTTTTCGATTTAATTCTAATAAATCTTTTCGAATAATTTTTTGGTATAAGGGGATTGTCTTAATCGATAAAAAACCCAGTCTGGCAAGATATTGTAAGGATTCTTCTAAAATTACATTTAATATTTTTCGTATCTCTTCCATAAATGGAGTGAGATTAACACCAATCTTATAAATGTCCATTGGTTTTATATAATTTTTTACATCTAAATCCTTACGGACCCGTATGTGGATATTATCCGTAGGAATATATAATGATTTACACAGCTCATTAATCTTTTCCTTACTTGCTCCTGGAGATGCAGTAAGTCCGAGAATACTACCATCGGGATTTTGCTCAATATATTCTTCGGCAAGTAATGTATAGGCATAATCCCCCGAGGTATGATGAGCCTCATCAAAAATCATCAAACATACATTTGTGAGGTCATAACGTTTCGAAACAATATCATTACGGAGGGTTTGTGGAGTAAAAAATAATATTTGATGGTCATTAAATTCAAGATGACGAACTTCAGGAGAGGTTTTTCCTGTCAGTACACAGAATTCAGATTCTGGAATATTCAGATATTCTAGAAAGGTGTCATAATGCTGATTAATAAGGGGTCTTGTAGGTGCCATGATAATTATCTTACTTTTAGGAGGGGAGATCTTTAAGGTTTTCGCTGAAACTAATACTGCAATAATTGTTTTTCCAAGACCAGTTGGAATGACAATTAATGAATTTTTAGAGACACATTTATGAGCAATTTCTAATTGATATTTCCGAGCTTCTAACTTGTTATTTTTCAAATATTCATTAAAACACTTTACATGACTTTTTTCTTGCGGAGAATTGCTCATTTCTATTCATTATATTCAACTAATCAAAATATAAAAACAAAAAATTATTGGTATCAACCAAAGATATGGAAAGAGAACATTATGTATTGAAGATATTATTTTTTAATAATAACTCTCACATTATCAATTAATATTTCATCAAATTGGCGATTGACCTTTATATAGCAAGTAATTTTGGAACCTAGCTCCATCCCAAATTTTGTAGGATAAACCAGCTCATTACCATTGGAAAAAAATAAATAAGGATGCTTTTTTCGTAACTTTCCGATGATATTACATGTTTCTAATGATTCTTTATTTATGTCAAACCCTTTTCCCCGTCTTACATGTTTAAATGCATAGATAAAATCATTCCAGAAATTTGCTTCACCTTTAGTTAAATAAATTTCATGGGGAATTTTCAAGGAAATCGCAGAATCTTGAAAAAATTGATTTTTCTTATTCGATTCATTTTTGACCTTGCTTGTTTTTAAGTATGATCCTTTTTGGGATTGAATGTGTTTTAATTCAAACCCATTCAATACATCTTGAAATAAATCTTGAAATTTAAGAATTAATTGAATATAGAGCTTACGCTCTTGGATAGGAATGTGAAGCAGAGAAAACAATTTATCTAAATTAAGCTTCTTATCATATTTATCTTTAAATGCTTGAAGTGCATCTATACAAGAAAATATTTTAGAAAACACTTCTGATAAATCCTTTGATTTTGAGGGCAGAGAGGAGGCTTCCATACTTATATGTCTTTTTTTTGTTAATATTTATTTCTATTACATATATTTAAAGAAAAAATCACATGTGCAAGATATACTAAAATACTACTTTTAGCTTATAGTTCCGATCTTGAAGCCTCCCCGCCCTAAAGGACGGGGATTCCCACGAGTCTACTAAGCATTAGCTGTCGGGCATATCTTAGGGCTGTCTGTCGCGGTAAACCCCTTCCACGTGCGTAGAAAGGATTCCTCCTTCAAGAAGGGTTGATGCGATAAGTCATCGGATGTCAAGAACGTTACCATGATATTCACGGCGGAATTTAAGTCCCTATCCATCTTATGACCGCATTCGCAAGTAATAGTACGCTCGGACAATGAACGCTTTACTCT
>SHMU01000044.1 GCA_008080765.1 Promethearchaeota archaeon
TGTGAAAACGATGGCACGGAAGAAAAAAACCACCAAATCGCCCCGACAAAACAAATCGAACAAGACTCTTAATCATTCAATGCAAAACACGGGCTCGTTGGGAAGATTTGTCCAATTCTTAACCTATAAAGCACAAAAAATAGGCAAAAGAGTAATAAGAATTGATGAATCATACACCACACAGACCTGTGCGAAATGCGGGAAAAGAGTAAAGCGTTCATTGTCCGAGCGTACTATTACTTGCGAATGCGGTCATAAGATGGATAGGGACTTAAATTCCGCCGTGAATATCATGGTAACGTTCTTGACATCCGATGACTTATCGCATCAACCCTCCTTGAAGGAGGAATCCTTTCTACGCACGTGGAAGGGGTTTACCGCGACAAACAGCCCTAAGATATGCCCGTCAGCTAATGCTTAGTGGACTCGCGGGAATCCCCGTCCTTTAGGGCGGGGAGGCTTCAATCTGAACCTGAAGAACTAACTTGCTTATTTTAAGATTCTTCTTTAAAAGGGTCTAATTGAGATTTACCCTTTTTAACATGACACATAAACTAAATGCTATATATATTGAAAAAAAGGAAAAAGGAAAAAAGAAGAAAGGGAGATTTAATCTCCTATTCCTCTTATTTTAATTCGAATCTTCAATGACAGATTTAAGCTTTGGAAAGATTCTGGGATAATGTACTGCCATACAATGAATTCCATCTAATAAACCCTTTTTTCTTAACTCTGTGATGAAAGGTTTAAAGAATTCATAATTTGCGTTGTCATAGGCTTCCTTTTGATCTTTCTTATCCGTGATTTCTTTTTTAATGGATTTCCATTGGGCTAAAATATCTTTTGGAACGCTCACGCCGGGAACAAATTCGTCAAATCCCTTGGCAATCCCGTAGCTTTTCATCGGAAAAATACCCAGTAAAATGGGTACTTTATATTTTCTAATCTCGGTGAGAAATTCAATGGTTCTCTCTAAATCATAGACAACTTGAGTTTGTAGGAATTCTGCTCCTGCTTCTGCTTTTCGCCCAATCTTTAGGATCTCAGCCCCCATGGGGTCAGCATTCGGATTGGCGGCTGCTCCTACGTGTAATGTGGGCGGACATTCAATTTCATGACCATTAATGGATTTTTTGTCCACCATTTCTCGTACAAGAGAACATAATGTAGCAGAATCAAGGTCAAATACGGGTTTTGCTTCAGTCACATCCCCTAAGGCAGGATGATCTCCCGTTAGGGACAAAACATTTCGAATTCCTAACGCATGAGCACCCATAATCATTCCTGCGATACCTAATTTGTTCACATCTCTTACCGTCAATTGCCAAATAACTTCCAATCCTGCTTCTCTCTGAACTATGTGGGAAGCCGCCATAGAATTAATCGTAACGATTCCAAGTGGGGAATCTGTTACATTGGCCCCAACTACATAGGGTGCCATCTCCTTAGCTTCATGAATAGTATGAGAAAGATCGCATGTTTTTTCGGGTTCCAATTCCCCCGTGAGGACAAATTCCCCCTTTTCTAACATTTCACCTAATTTTGAATATGCCATTTTTTATTCACCTTTTTATCTAAAAACAACCTCTCGTTGATGTCCGGATTCACTCCAATCCCTTGGGGGTCTCAATTTCTCAAATAAATCAAGCCTCCCCATCTCTTTCAATCGATTATAAATTAAAATCCATCCACAATCTTTTTCATAATTCCCTACTTCGCATTTGCCCTCTACCATGCCACCACAAGGTCCATTCATAAGAGCTTTTGCGCAAGTTGTAATCGGACAAATCCCTCCAGTTTCGTTTAATAAACAATCTCCGCATCCCAAGCATCTCATGTAGAAGCGCCCAATGCGTTCCGTCATGCCCATGAACTCTGTGTTGTTTGCAATAATAACGGGCTTACCAGCATCGAACCTTTCCATATTTTTGACAATGGATTGAATTCCAAGGCCGCAACTTAAAGTCAAAATTGCGTCCGCACCTGCTACTTCTTCTTTGATTTTGTTTAAATCTTTTCGCATCACTCTATTATCACATACATCTTCCGAGACTATACCCGAAAGAACTTGAATGCCCTTCTCCTCAAGTTTTTGGGTCCATTCCTCTAAACCCTCGGTCCCTCCCGTCTGACAGAGGGCGGCACACGTACCACAGGAAACAATGACAGCCTTTTTCACGTTGTATCTGTCCAACGCGTCGAAGACCTCTTGTTCGGGCTTTTTTGTTGTTATAACTACCATGGTTTTTTTTTACCTTTCAAAAATTAGTTTTAAAATCTATATTAAATGATCAAAATGACCAATCATATTATTGATTAATGAAATGGTATATATCACTTAAACATAATTATTATTAAACTAAACAAGAATCCTAAATATGGGGTTTAGAATAATTGTCAATTCTTTATTATGGGGATATACATAATCTTTTAATGAGATCTAAAACTACTGATGTAAGGATTGATTTTGAATATAACTATATTGTCTGTAGTAAATTGAGAGAATTGTAATGGGATCCTTAACAAATAAACAGAGATTTCTCTATACCTTCCAGAGAAAGAAAATAGATAGAATCGTCTATAGCCCTCGTTTATATTATTGGTATTTTGGAAATAAGCTTTTTAAAAAAACCAGACATCCAGAAAAAGTCGAGATTGATATTCCTTTACGTTATTTAAATAAGAGTCAATTGAAAATATATGATATGATTGACGCATCACCCCGATATTCAGAAGAAACCTTGTATCTTCCCCTTTTAGATCTTAAAATTGATTCTGAAGTGGGTATCGAGAAGAAGACTCAGAGAGGCTCAAAAGAAGGGGAAACCATTACAAAACACATTACTCCGTTAGGAAATTTAACACAAACTACTGCTATCGGAGGTGGATTCGGAGTTCATTATACTGAATTTCCTGTAAAAACGATCGAAGATATCAAAATAATGAAATATATTTTTGAGAATACAGAATGTGTTTTTCTTGAAAAAAATTACCAGAAAGCAGAGGAAATATTGGGAGAGAGGGCGATAGTAAGTGGATTTTTATATTCATCTCCGTATCAAAGAGTGATAAAGGAATTAATGGGATTCGTAAGAACCACAATCCTTTTAAAGCGCAAGCCGAAGGAGATGGAAAACTTTTTTCAATTTTTAGAGGAATGGGATGATGAAATGTACGATAAAGTTGCTAACTCTCCAATATCAGTTATCAATTTTGGAGAAAATATTGATGCAAATCTTTCACCGCCCCCTCAATTTGAGAATTATCTTATTCCCTATTATAAGAAACGAGTGCGACAACTTCACCGTGCAGGGAAATATTGTCACATTCACATAGACGGCTCTTTGAAAGATTTACTCCCATATTTTGCAGAACTGCCCTTTGACGGTTTAGAGGCATTAACAGCAGAGCCCCAAGGAGATGTTTCATTAGAGGAAATCAAAGATGCAATCGCTGATAAAATTCTTTTAGATGGCATTCCTTCGATCCTATTTTTACCTCAATACTCAGTTGATTATGTTAAAGAATATACCCTTAAAGTATTAGAGCTGTTTTCTCCTAATCTTATTTTAGGTGTTTCCGATGAATTAAGCCCTAATGGAGATATTCGCAAAATAGAGATGATTTCAAAACTAGCACAATCATTTGACCCCTCATAAATGCAAACAATTCGATTATCTTTTCTTTTTAGAATTTACTTCTTAAAAAAGAGGTAATAAAAAAAGAGGTAATAAAAAAAGAGGAAATTTTTGATCTATTTATTAATCTAAATCATCAAGCATTAACCTAATAAACTGTTCGGGAGGACACCCCTCTTCTTCCATTATTTGTTTCATTTTGATCTTCATCTTTTTCTCCAATTCTTCAGTCTCCGTTTTTCCCGCAAGATTGTTTAGAAACTGAGGATCTTTTATTCGATCAAAAAGATAATTTTTCTGAAGTTCTCGTTTTGATCCTTTTCCCGCGAAGTAAAATGGCGGAAGTGGAATTTTCCATTGAGGAATATTTACTCCCGGAACAAATCGTCCCGATTCCACCTCATCTAGCATATCCCCTAACATCTCTTCTAACATATCATATTCTAAATTAATTCCATAGCGCTCGGTAAATCCGCTTATGATAGAGGGCGACATTACCATAGGAAAAGTAGATGAATAGACACACAATTGTTTTTTCGGATTATATCCTTTAATATACGTAGTATTCCACGTAGTTAAGTTCACGCCATCTCCAAAACTTCCGTAAAGGATGTGGTCTCTAATTTTTTTAATCTCTCCTTTAAGTATTGGAAGTAAGGATTTTCCATGAGGGGATAGTTTTTCATCAATTCTTGCCCCTAATGCTTCTAAAATGGTGGCCCGAATATCCACAATAGTCGAAAAGGTTGAGTTAATTCGCTTACCACCTTCTATTTCAGGATGGTAAATAATCAGGGGAATATTTGCAACATCTTCAAAAATGGGATGCTCTTTTCCATATTGTTTAAGTTTACTATCTGGTCTCGCAATTGCATGTCCGTGGTCCGTAGTTAAAATGACCATTGTGTTTTGCCATAGATTGTATTGATCCATTTTTTCCCAAATCTTCCCCAACCATCGATCTACCATTGTCACTTTTCCACGATATTGGTTTCTGATGAACTCTAACTCTTCATCTGAAGTTTGGTTGAAAAAGGATTTCATTAATCTCCCATTTTGATATGGTGGCCAACAGGTAAATTTAGCATTATATGGTCCATACATCGAGCGATAAGGTTCCGGTATATAAAATGGTTCGTGAGGATCGAAACTTTCCACATGAAGAAAGAATTTTTCATGGATATGGTTCTTATCTAACCAATCTGCAGCGGCTTGCATCAATTTTGGACTGTGCCAGTCCTTTTCCTCTTTAAAATGCTTTACATTTCTATAATACTGAGATAGAACTTCGGTAGGTTGTCTCCATTTCAAATAGGATTTAACCCATTGTGGAAACTCCTCTGGATCCTCCAAAGGCTCGCTGGTTGCTGTATCATGTTCGTGCCCCCGTATAAGGTTAGAATACATGTAATTCTCATGATATCCGTAGATTCCTGTGCGAGGTTCCCAATAATGATAATGATCCGTAATTAAAGCCGTTAATGCACCTAATTTTTTTGCTTCAATCGGTAAAAGTCTGTCAAACGGCTCTACGGGACCCCAAAACTTCCACAAAAAGTCATTTTTCCTGCCCGAAAAAAGTTCACGCCTTGCGGGAACACAAGGTGCAGAGGAAAGGAAATGGTTTTCAAATACTGTTCCTTTTTCCGCCAATTTCTGCATATTCTTGGTTTCTACTACTTCATTTCCGTAGGGTTGGATATAATTTTTATTTAGAGAATCTAATAAGATTAAAATTACATTCATCGATATATCAATTGACCAAATAACTATAAAAATCTTTAGTAAAAACCATCCCAAACTATATTACTATATGACACATTTCATTTTCAATCCAAAAGAGTATATTTTGATTCTAAATTCACAATCCAATCCGAAAGATAAATGCAAGAATAAAGGAGATAAAATAAACGATAAAAATAAAAAAAAGTAAATTTACGGTGGGTTAAGTTAAGATAACAAAGAGGGCAACATTCGAGACAAGGCAATAGCAAATCCGCTGATTACAGAGATAAGAGAAGAAAGTTTCTTCATTTTATCCTTTGTATTAGCAGTTACAATAATGTTTCGCGTTTTCCCCTCAATAATTTTCCCCTCTTCGTTTTCAAGAAAGATTTGAATTGTCTGTTCCCCTTTTTTCCGGGGCTCTAAGGTCAGCCATGCAGTATCACCATTTTCTAACATAATAGATAACACTTTTGTAATGTCAGTATCATTGTTAGAAGTTAAGGGGATGGGTTTATCGGGGATGATAAAGCTACCTCTTCCTTCCACTTCAAGATTTAAGAGCGTTGTTTTAGGTTCAAATCCCGGGGCTTCTATTCTTAATCGATACGTCTTCTCTTCAGGAGAATTATTATAGAGAAAAACCATAATGTTTGCCTGTCCGTTATTAAAAACAATCTCTTGGGCACTTGAATCCATATAAATCGGATCTTTTGCGATTCTGCTAATATTGTCGGCAAGCTCCAATTGAAGCCGATCAATTATATTGAAAAAACCGGGATTATATTGTTTTATAAAATCAAAGAGTTTGTAGATATCCATTGCGGAAAAGTACCAATTTCCTTCCATAAAAAAACCTTTTTCGATATCGAAGTTCTCTGAATCAATATTGATTACTTCTTTAAATTCCTGTTCTAATTGTTGGTTCGTCAACACATCTTGATAGTGAAGATAATAGAGGAAAAAAATCTTTTCAAGGGCAAAAGTGATTGGTAGCTCATCTTGTTCTTGCTCCTTAATCTGCTTTACAAACGTCGGGTTAAGAATCTCCTCTAATCCATTGACTAATTCATCCCATTTTAAATACGTGACGGGATCAAGGTGATTAGCTAGAATTTCTGCAAAAAGATTATCAAGAAAAATTTGATGTGTGGTGGGTTTGAAAAAGTCTTGAAGACCATTTACATCGTGCATGTTCAAATTCAAACTACGAATTAAAAAGGCTAAACCCAACCCCACCAGCGCAGTACTCATTGCTGCATATCCCAGAGTTAAATTACCCAAAAAAAGCATGATGAAAAATAACACCACTGAAGTAATGCATACAATTGCAATTATTTGAAGTAATTTTACCACTCGCAAAACATTATTCGTCAACATAGTGAACCCATCTAAGCAATCAATTGGTCTTCCTCGCTTTCTCTCATATTGAATCCTTAAATCCAATGCTTGATTTGTCATAAACGCTCCTAGTAAAAGAAGTAAGGAATTAATGAAATATAACCCCAAAATTATGAGATAGAGGGCAGTTAAAACGGGATTATCGAGCTCTTGGGGATCAAAAGTCGTTGCCGCAGGATCTCCTGTGGAGAATATTGTGAGTATCGTTATTATTACTAAAATTATTGGGAAGAGGAATAAGATTAGCTTTCCGATCGTAGTGATGTATCTTGTGAGCAGCACTTGTTTCTTCTCGATTTTGATTATCTTTTCCAATTGTTTTTCTGAAGTTTCATTCATATTCAAAATTATAACATTTTTGGTTATATTATGATTGTATAGATTTATTAAGCTCTGAAATATAAAAAACATTGTGAGATCATAGCATTATGATCGAAATCCACAATCCTTAGCTTCTTTTAAGAAACAAATCATTTAGATTGACAAGTTGAACAATAAAATGAATGCCTACTGGAAATCTTGAGTCTTTGAATTTTACTTTTGCACACCGGGCATTTTTTATCAATGCTCCGATAGGGAATGAAAAAATCGTTAGGATAGTCATCATGAGTAAGTATGGATGTAAGAGCTCTGGTTAAAATGTCTTTGATATTAATATGAAGCTCTTCAATCTGCCCTTCATTTAACGCCGAAATCTTAGTTTTTGGAAAGATTCGTGATTGGAATAATACCTCATCAGAGTAAAGATTTCCAATACCACTTAGTGCGCTCTGGTCCATAAGAGCAGTCTTTGCAAAGGAACGCTTTTTTTGTTCCATTATGGTTTTAAATTCATCTAAAGTTATTTCTAACGCATCGGGCCCAATTTTCATTTTTTTTATGAATTTTTCGTAATCTTCGATAAGTTGTACCTTTCCAAATTTACGAATGGAAATTATAGAAAGAAAAGTATTTTGCTTAAATTTAAAAATCACTTTACTATATTTGGGTTCTTTACGTTTATTTTTATAAAATTGAACATCTCCACTCATCCCAAAGTGTAATAATAAATATTTCATATTGAATTTAATAAAAATATTTTTACCTCTTCTTCTTGTAGATTCGAACTCTTTATTAAGCAATGATTTTTTGAATTCATCTTTAGGTGTTTCTAGAAAATTCTCTTCTTTTATAACAACATCTATAATTGGACTTCCTAACGCTTGCGGATCAATTTTTCTTCTAAAACTTTCTACTTCTGGTAGTTCGGGCATTAACTTACCAAATGAACGAAGGATTAAAAGGAATTAAGTAATAATCTAAAAACAATCTTTTAAGAGTAGAAATGGATTTTTCCATATTTTTTTTGGCTCTTCACTTGACCTTTATCGAGTAAATATCTTAAATGGGCAAGCACTTCACTAAGGGCCAGAAAGGAGTTAATTTCGTCCAGATCAGCTCCAAAATGAGCTTTTGAGATTTCATAAGGTGTTTTTGGATTATCTTTGATGAGATCGGAAATTTCTGATAATCTGTGAGCGTGATGAGCCTGAATCTCTTCAATTCGTTTGAGCGGATCTCTTATGATTTCTTGGTGTGCGGGAAAAATAATTTTTGGTGCTAATCTCTTGATTCGTTCTAGCGAATTTAAATAGAGATCTAAAATATTAGTAAAATTATATTCTGAATATTGTTCCTTAATAATTTTATTAACGATAAATATGCCTATGTGAGGGGTTATTCTGGAAAGGATGTGATCTCCCGAAAATAAGTATCTCCTTTTAGTATCAAATAAGCAAATGTGTCCTAAACTATGACCCGGTGTCCAAATAACTTTTAATTTTGTATTTGTACCATCAATAGTAATTTCATCACCATCATGAAGAATGACATCTGGTTTAGAATATGTTTTCATTCGAGGCCATTTTAAGAAATAATTGGTAAGAAGGGTACCTTCGTTTTTGCTCAACCCATATTGAAGCATTAGATTTACCGTTTCTTCTGTTTCCTTCTTAAGCTCTTCAGCATTTTTAGGATTACTCTCCCACCTTAGTTTCTGATTGGTGATATCGTGCATTAAAATTTTGATGGGGGGATTTTTTTGTCGTAGCCCCTCAATAAGACCGATATGATCAAGGTGATTATGAGAAATGAAGCAATATTTAATGTGCTGAGGATTAACGTCTAGGTTTTTTAAACAATCAAAAAAAATGTCAACCCAATTTCCCATATCTAATCCTGCATCAAATAAAATAAAGTACTCTTGAATTTTATAAAGATATACAAACACATATCTAACATTGAAGGGTACATCTATTCTAATCTGAATTACATTATCATAATGAGTTATTTTTGATTTAAATTTCATATCTTTCACAATATACTTGTCATACCTCTCCTGAAATTAAAGATTCCTCTTTCTGATTTCAATAAAAATATCAAGAATTATATAACTTGAAAAAGTAGTATCTTACTTAGGCTTTTCTGCTTAATTCTATTTTTATTTTCCTCAAGAAAGAGGTTATTTATACCCATAGATTTATATATATTTGAATTTAGAATTATTTTTTCTTATAATTATCATATCAACCATATAAAATAATAATAAAGCCCCTTTCAATGGGACCAAAAACTTAAAAATGTTAACTAGGGTCGTTCTGATGTCTGTTTTTCAATAAAAGTATAGACTTTTTGATACATCTGAGTTCTATCGGGACCCAACCAGACAAGATGTCCTAATCCTTGACTTTCAAATAATTGAGCATGTCTATTTCTTTCCATAACATTAAGCGCGTGAGAAAATTCAACATCACCATCATATTTGCTGTGAATGACTAAAATGGGTTTTTCTATTTTTTCAAGCGGCAAGGGTTCAATTTCAGAGAGCATTTTAATATCATTCTTTAATCCCTCATTCCTTATGCTTAGCGGAAATGTGCTCCGTACAAGAGCTTTAAACCAATTCATCTGGTCAGATGTTTTGGATATTTGTTTGATATAAGTATTGATTTTTTCAGAGGAAAAGGTAGTTTCGATTTTTAAAAAGGATTTTAGAACCCGATCTGGTTGCATATTTAACGTAAGGGAGAGTAAAAATCCGAAAAGATCACCACCAAGGTTTGACAAGTAGATCTTTCCAAGAAGAGAATTGGATTGATAATCCTTAGGAATATATTTCTTAGTAACCGCAGACATTAGTATAAGAGCAATAACTCTGGAGGGAAATTGCAGAACAAATCGTAATGCGATGGGTCCTCCCGCAGAAAGACCTACAACCACACAATTTGAGATTTGAAGATATTCAAGAAGACTGAAAGCCAATTCAGCTTGTTTTGTATAATCCCTATTTCCATTTAATGGGGTTCTAAGATATCCTGGTCTTGAAAAAGCTACAATTTTAAAACCCTTTTCTACAAATTCTTTCATCAAAAATCCCTGATCATACCCTCCGGGGGCTCCATGAAATATTAAAAGTGGTATCCCCTCCCCCTCTCCAAGCACTATATATTCGATCTCTCCCTTAGGTGTAGAGGCTATTTTTGACCTATGTTCTAATTTGTTTTTCTTTTTTTTAGCCCATCTTTTTGCAAAGATGAACAAAAGGCATAATAAAACCACTAATCCAATAACAATAGATAAAATAATAATAAGTACTAGATGCATTTCGAATCAATTTTATATTGCATAATTTTTAATAAAATTTAATTATCAAATACTTTCAATTTTGTTATGACACAATCGTAATTTTGGTAAATAAAATAAGGAATTGCTTAAGAATATTAGATTCTCGTAGGCTACTTAGTTTTTTTTGCTTTTTCTTTTTCCTCTTCAAAGAATAGACTATGTTTCATGCCGTACTCTAATTCTCTCAATTTATATTGGATTTCCTTAGAATCATAATCGTGGGTAAGGACATCTACAATCGTCTCTTTTAGTCTCTCAAGATTATCTAATCCACATTGATATAATACATTATCTTCATCGAAACTAAGACTCAAGATCTCATATAATCCGTCTAGAGCGTTCTTAATCTTCTGATATGCTTTCCATCCGCAGTTATTCTCGTTTTCCTCTTCAATTTCTTTCTTATCGGTCATATTCTCTCAAAATAGGGTATTATATTATTAATATAAAGAAAACTTTCTATTTAAATTAAAGACATTCTAAGTTTTAAAATTTTGATATTTTCAAGATACAATCAAATTTTTAAAAAGAAAAAGGTAAAAAAAAGTTATTCACACTTAAAGTACTCGTCTTATATTATCGGCCAATTCTTTGGCTTCTCCACCAGCAGATTCGAGAATTCTGAACGTTTTTTCAGGGTTCACCCGTAGACCCGCATCAATTAATCGCTCTAGACCGATTCGGGTGTTTAATCGTTCATTTTTTTGCAGATGGAAGATTACCTGACCTAATTCGTTTTTCAAACGACCATGAGCAGAGTCTAATACGCAGTCGAATAATGCTGGACACACATCATCAATAGTTCTGTTGCCCACATTGCTCGCATACTTATAGATCTGCTTTCTCTGGGAGTCAGTAATGGTTATTTCTTTTTCTTTCTGAATACTTTTCTGTTCATCCATTTTTTCAAACATAGTGGTTTCACTCCTTTTTTAATATTTTTTTTTGTAATTTTTTTATTTTTTATTCCTATTTCAACATAAAGATATATTTCTATATAAATGCTTTGGGGTTATTTCCTCCTCCAAGTCACTTAAATTAGTAAAATTACAAAAAATCTGCGTTTTTCTATCATACAAAATTACTAAAAACGTACATTTTTTTCATCAAGCGAAAATGGATAGTAGAAGACGCCCTTCCCATTCAAACACTATTTTTAAAAATTCCTAAGAGGAAGGATAGTGAGGATCTCGCAATGAGGGGTAACGAAAAAATCTTTTTCATCCTTATTTTGCCGGATTTCAGAATCATATGACAAAAAAAAGAGGACAATTAATGGTGAAAAAATTCATTTTTTCCAGATAAATGATCACATTTGATCAAAATCTTTCTAAATAGTTTGAAAAAGAAATCACTAGTTCTTAAAAAGTGAAAAGAACAAGAGATTAGCTGGTCTGTTAGGAAATTACAATATTATTATAAAATAGAAGATTTGTTTATACTACTCCTTCTCATTAAAAAGATTCAAAAAGGATAATTATTTATCTTAAGACATAATGCCAATTGACAAAAAATCATCTGAAAAGACGCTTGGTTGGAGCGATATTAAATCGGGAACTATTATGTTATATATTTTTATGCAATTGCGATTAGTTTCTGGTTGATTTTTAATGCAATATTCTATTTGTTTAACTTTGTTTATATTGGCTCTTGCATTGGAATTACAGCAATTTTATGGCAATTGTTACCACCTGAAAGACGGGGTATTGCCAGAAAGCTCGGACAACTCACTATAGGAGGATAATTATTTTTGGGTTAGGATGTGGATTAATTTATGTGTTTTTTGGCTATTTAAGCACCGAAAATATGCAGATTGAAGGATTCTGGTTTTGGCTGCTTGCTGGATTGTTTGCGGCTGGTGTAATGCATTATGTAATCGCAAAAATCATTGGACCTTTTTTATTTAATCGCGGCTGGTGCGGATGGGCTTGCTGGTCAGCTGCAGTATTTGATCTTCTACCCTGGAAAAAGAGTCCAGGAAGGCGTAAAAAATTAGGAATCATTCGCTATATTCATTTTTTTTGTCCTTTTTAAGGTAGTTTTAATTACGTTTCTTAGGTTTTTTAGTGTTTTAGAAGGGGAGTTTCCATCGATTTAGTAATTTCGATTTCACAGAGTTAAGACTTCACATGCGTTCATTGTATAATTTAACCAGTTTTTAATAAAAAAATTATATGAGTCATATGAGTTTTAATAAAAATGATGATTATACTTCTTTTGATCTTTGTGTTTAATTACACTCTTCGCTCAACATTAGATATTGTTGATTTATCAGGAGCAACAACAGATTATTCCGCTTAATATAATGCTATATGGCTTATTCTGGAGTTATGGTGGTTTATAATAGGCAATTTGCTTTAATATGTAAGTGAAGTGGTTTTAGCAGCGGTCATGAAAGATAATCGTGCTTTTTGTAAGTATATCTGCCCTATAACATGTTTTTTAAAAATAGGATCGAAATTTTCTCTACTTAAAATAAACAGAGATGAAGCAAAATGCATGGATTGCAAGGCATGCGATAAATCTTGTCCTATGGATATAAAAGTGTCAGAATACATTCAAAAAGGATTGAGAATAACGAGCTCAGAATGCATTATATGCTTAAATTGTGTTAAAGTCTGTCCTAACGATGTGCTTACAACCTCGAATTCTATTGATAAAAAATTTCCCGAATTTATTAATTATGCTCAATAAAGATTTCCTTTAATGAATTGCAAAAAGGCTATTTTTATTCCTATTTTTTTCCAAATCGATCAAAAAAAAGAAAATTATGGTTGAAGTACTCTATCCTCTGGATTAACAATTAGAACCAGACAGAACTTTATAAGATTTATTAATTCTATCTATTTTGATAAATCTCTTAATTTCAAGCTCGTTTAAGAAGTCTTTCATTTCTTCTTTATTTTTGTTTAATTTTTGAGCAAGCATGCGAATATCTTCCTCATGCTCTTTTAACAGTTCCAAAAGAGATTCATATTTCTTATAAATTTCGTTGAAAATATATTTTAATGATTCTTTAACATTTAATCCCGTCTTACAACTGGTTGGAAAGATCTTACTATTTTTGGGCAGCTTATTTTGCGCTTTAATAACCTCCGGAGGACGTGCCCCTTCGAGATCTTGTTTATTTGCAAGAAATACGATTGGAATCTCTGGTTTTAAATTTTTTCGAATTTCACCTAAAATTGTAATTGCATCCTCATCTTTTTCCGGATGAGCAGCATCAAAAAAAAATATTACACCATCAGATCCTTTCGAGATTATATCTCTAATGGTTGAAAATTGAAGCAATCCAGGTGTACCAAATAAACATACTCGAAAATCATTTACTAAGAGGGTTCCAATATCAATCCCAACGGTATACATTTCTTTATTCCTTCCTCTTGCCTCGACGTTCAGAGAATTTTGGTCGAGGAGACTCACATAAGTACTTTTGCCGCTATGTACAGGACCTGCAATTAATATTTTCATTTAATTATACACCACCAAATAAGGTATAAAAGGCTAAAATTCAAAATAAAATTTTCTAAAGTGAATATTCAGTAAACCTAGTTAAATATGGGAGTTATTCTATTAATATATTTTCAAAATCTTTGAAAAAATCTTTGAGAATTTTTTTTTTGAAAAAAAATCTATACTTTTTCTATTAATTTTTGAGGTTCATCCCAAAATTTATATTCTGCAATAAAATATTTTTGGGTTATGATAGGGGCTATACCCTGGCAATCACCTTAATTAGCACGTTCACTACAATCTGCGTCTCTTCCTACCTTAGTCAAATGGTTGGACTTTCACAAAGTGTCCTCCAATCACTCGAAACAGGAATTATATACGGGTTAGCTGATGATATAGCCGGGGAAGTTGCCGAACAAACCATTAAACTATTAGTGCCGGAACTTACCTCTTCGCTTCTTGAAGGTGGACTAATGGTGCTCCATGCGGGATACTCCATTATTGAAGAATATGCAGAGGAGCTTTTCTTGGATAAACTCATCGGGAGCATGATAGAGGATGTTGTGGAAAACTTAGGCGGCGATGATGCAGCAAAAGTGTTCTGGAGCACGCTCGGCGAATCTTTCAGAGAAGGTGGCATGGGAATTATACTCGGTGGGTGGAGCATTTCCTTGATAACTTAGACAAACTGGAAAGCATTACAGACTTTTTACAATATGGAATTGAAAATAAAATGTTTACCCATGATTTCTTTCAAGGGATTACAGATATCAAAAAATATATCATCCAAACAGAGGGCCTAATAGCTAATACATCTACGCTCACCCCTCAATATTATCTAAGACTTTTGGATGATCTAATAGTCTAATTTTGTTTATAAGCATCTTAAAATAGATTATAAAGAATAAAAAATAATTATCCTATATAAAAAATAGCGATTATATCAATGTTTTCTACAGATTAATAAAATCCATTATACTTCTTTGTGTAGTTGTTAAAGATATTTGTTGAATATTATTTCCTCTAAACTCATTCTTGGAGGTTATAACAAAATTGATTATATCACTTGTCTGATTTATTATCGAACGAAATTTTCTTAAATTATCATCATCAAACCAAATTTCTGGATTGTCTAACACCATAAATCCTTTATTAATATAATTATTTTCAACAAGATATTTCCAAACTAAAATTCTTAACCAGAATTCCATAAGATTGAATTCACTTGTACTTTCTAAGGGTTTTGATGTGTCATTGGGTAGTCTTATAGTTTTATTATCAAAATCAAAGGTAAAACGGTAATTAAGCAGCCTTTCTCCTTCATCTTTGAAGTATTCATGCAAGCTTTCGATCAGAGTGTCTCTATTGCCAAATTCGGCTAAATTAGTCTCTATATTTGCTTTATCATCTTCAAGTCTTTCTTTTTCAGTTTCGAGAATAATTAAATTCTCTTGTATATGTTCAATATCTTCCAAATTTTCATAGGCTTCGATAATACTATTATAAGATTGTAAATCTTGTTCTGTATTCCTTCTAATTGAAGAATTTAATCTAAATTTCTCATTTAATTTATTAATGTAATTAATTGCATATTGCATTTTTTTATTATTTTGCTCTCTTTCCTCAATTATTCTATAATCTTCCATTTGAAGACTTAAACCTTCCAAAAAATCCATATTCCTGATTGTTTTATTTCTGTTTTCTAAATTTTCTTTCTCTTCTTCAAGTTGTTGTAGACTAGCTTCAATTTGTCTTCTTTCTATTTCTATTACATCCTCGAAATCTTGTAATGCTATTAATTCTTTTCTTGTATTCTCGGGCATAAGCTCATATTCAAGCTTGCATATTGGACATTTATGGTTTCTAATATTTCTTTCCCAATTTCTAATTATTGAATACCCACACAATGGACAATAGGGAAAATGCTCTCTTTCAAAATTCCTTTTAGTATCAGAAATAGAAGTCTCTTGATTAAATATTGTAGCAATGTGTTCTTGATTCTCCGTATTACTCTTTAAATCTATTTTATTTTCTAAAGTTAGTATTTTTTCTTGGTTTATTTGATATTCTTCAATCAATTTTAAAAATTCTTCTCGTTCCCCAAATCTTACATTATATTCACTCATTTCATTTATTTTATTTTGTATTTTTTGTTCTCTTTCTTGGATTCTTTCTAATCTTCTTAGTTTTTTTCTTCTTATTTGCAATAAAGTATTATCGTAGTCATTAGTAATTCTCTCCATTTTCTCTAATTTGTTCTGATTTTTATCAATATTTGCTTTTAATGATTGAAGGGAGTCTTCCAATTCATTTAAACGTATTCGAAGCTGTTGTTCAGTTCTATCTGATATAATCAAGGGTAAAAAATCATTAATAAACTCATTCCAATTCATTATTAGACTATACTTTTTTTCTTGAACTTCGATAGATTCGGGGTAAAATATTAGTAAATTAAATAATTTATGAAGCTTCGTTATACTCACGGGGAGATCAATTATATTTCTTATATTTTTATGAAAAACCTCTTTATTGAGTTTATTACCATTCATATGAGAATGCAAACCCCTATCAGTTATCTCTTGTTCAATTTCAATTTCTATAGTATTCTCATTTTCATCTTCTTGAATTTCCCAAATCGTTTTAATAATAGGATTATCATTAATGTTATATCTCTTTCCTTTTATGAAATCATAAGCGCCTCCTGTAATATCCCGAAACAAACTCAGTTCAATAGCTTGGAAAAAAGTTGTTTTTCCTTTTGAATTATCCTTTTGAAAGACTGCAATAGATCTATCTATATTTATTTCTCCTCCTCTTGGATCAAAAGGTATTAAATTGCTTACCTCGATGTGTTTTAGACTTGGTATATTCATTTTGTCTTTTCACTTCTATTTTTATGAAATTTATTAAAAACCTTAATCATAAAATGGGAGTAGATATATAAAAATTTATATTAATAAATGATTAACTAATATTAGAGAGAATGCAAGAAACTAGAACTTTTTTAGAAACTAATGAAGATAAAAGCTTCATACTA
Organism: Promethearchaeota archaeon; assembly: GCA_008080765.1. GTDB lineage: Archaea > Asgardarchaeota > Lokiarchaeia > Sigyniarchaeales > SOKP01 > TEKIR-8. The sequence continues at coordinate 16,918 of SHMU01000044.1, forward strand.
TACTTACTAAAAAATACTCCTATCGAAGGAAATACCAAGTTTGTAAAATTAATCTTTCTTGCAAATTACTTTGCTAAAAAAAGCAATCAACTTATACCATTTCATTATAATTTTTTCCGGTATAAATATGGTCCTTACTCAAAAGGGATTCAAAATGATATCAATAATTTAAAACTTTCAGGATTAATAAAAACAATAGAAAACAATACTTATATTTTAACAGAAAAAGGTAAAGAAGTTTCTTCGAAATTAGAAGAACATCTTCCCGAGGAAAAAAAGAAAATCATACACAATGTATTGGATAATTTTTCTAATAAAGATACTCAATGGATCCTTAATTTTGTATATGATTTAGATGAATTTAAGAATACATCTTGTGGAGAAAAGATTAACTTAGGCTAAACTATTGAATTGATAAAATGAAAACTGTCATATTTAAATTAGAAAGAAACGATGTAAGCATTCCAAATCCACTAGAAACAAATACTAAAGAAATTGTCAAGTCTATTGATCCAATACAGCTAAAAGGAAGTAGCGAATCAATTGACAAAATAGATAAAAATTTACTTAATAAAGTCTATTTATCTCTCTGTATGCTAAATATACATTCAATTAGAGAATTGTCAAAGAAGAAAGACACTCCTAAAAGCATGCTCATCAAAAATTTTTCTAATAATTATCTGTTCCCAATAACAGATATAAATCAAGATTTTATTACTAGATTAAAGAACTATTATCCTTTAATAGAGGCTTTAGAGTTTCCAATTAATTCTTTATTTGACAGTTCCATATGTCAATTAATTACACAAACATACTCAACAATCATAAGTTGGGTATTAATGTCTTTTTGGAGATTTAAAGAAAAAGCCGAATGGGAAAATATATCCTATCTTTTAAATAAGAACGAGAACGTATCTTTGGAAATTGTTGGCTTCGTTTTTTTAGAAAGAAAAGATGAAAGATTAATTCTAATCTTTTCAGAAAGAAATGATGGAATACTATCAAGATTAAAAGAGATTTATTTAGATAATGAAAATATTCAGACCTACTTTTCTACTAATGAAAATTCTCCCTTCGATTTAAGAAAACACGATTTTAAAGCACTTACCACCTATTTAGAAAATCTACTTAAAATAAGAGATAAAAAATTAGAGGATTATTGTTGTTTTTTTTGGACAAAAGAACCATTTGAGAAAGAAAATACAGAGATTGATTTCAAGAAAGAATCAAATCCAGATAATCCCATGTTAAATTTTATTGGAAATTTATTAAATGACGACTGGACTAAATACAAGAATGTGAAAATTAATGAAATTGATCAAATTATATTAGAGCTTGATATTGACTTTGATATTTTTGCTAAGAAAAGAAATAAGGAGAAATTCTTAATATTAGAGCTTAAACAGTCCCATGATATTCAAAAAGTGACGGGAATAAAGGAACTAATTGCCTTCTGTGGTCGTATTTTATATATTAATGATATATTAGAAGAAAAACTCGGAAAAACCATAGAAATAATTGCTTTTTTTGTAACCACAATTAAATTGGATTCCAAAAATTTTAATCTCAAGAAAAATATTGAATTAAAAATAATTAATGAATCCAACCTTGAAGATTTGTTTTTGCTAAAGAAATTATAAAAAAAGAACTGAGTATTATATCGAGTCTATGATTTTTAAAATCATGAATTGATTATGATTAATAGATAAAATTTCAATTTTATAAATTATATTAAAAATTTAATTTTCTAAGGTGTTCTATAGATTTATCAAAAGCTTCGCGAATTTCTGGAACCCTCTGCGAATATCTTCCTAATTCTTTGAATTCCTTATGTAAAATATACGGATCTGTCTCTTGTGAGATAAAACGGGGTAAGATACTAAAAATCTCTGGGAATTTATTTAAATATTCAAGGACAGATAAAAACGAAGCACGATCTTCTTCGCTATCATCCTTTCTTACGATTTTAATTGATAAGGCTCGTAAATTTATGACAGTCTGAATAATTTCACTTTTCACAGGAGAATATTCCATAAATTTAGGGATTTTTTGTATTATTGCGGGATTCAAATGAAAATCTCCTTCTTTTAAGTATTTTTTATTGTTATGTTCATCTTTAATTTCTTGAATAGGACATCCTATACTTTTTAATAACTCCTTTAATTCATTTCTTTTTTCTTCACTATCAAAAAGTTTTACTGCTCTGAAATATATAAAATTAGCATAAAATGACTCTATAGCATAAATGCTTTAAATTTAGAGCTAAAAGAAGAAAGATTTATTTAATCACTTTTTCACCAATAAGGAAAATGGTAAAAGATCTAATCTCTTAAAGAATTAAAAAACGAGAAATAAAGCCAATTAATTGTTTGCTAACATCAATCGAAAAATATATCTTCTCTTTTTTCAAGTAATATTCCATATTCCTTTTTTATTTCTAATAATTTCAATATTTGTCTTAAACCCTTTAGCTAATTCAGAATTACCCAAACCAATTCTAATAAGAATCCCTAAAGCATCTTCAATATATTTTATAGCATCTGAAAAAGATCCTTGTGCATCCTTTATTACTCCAATATTACTGAGATGAATAGCTTCATTACGGGGATCTTCAAGTTCTTTATCTAGATTTATTAGAGTTTCATATTTTTCTAAAGCCATACTATATTTACCCTTCTCTATATACACCCCACCAATTGTATTAAGACTTTTTGCCTTTTCAGAAGGTTCTCCTATTTCCTCAGCGATATGTAATGCTTCCTCACTTAAATTAAGAGCCTTCTCATAATTTTGTAAATTAAGATTAAAAACCGCGATATTATTAAGACTCTTCAACTCAAGAGGGAGGCTTCCTATTTTTTTAGCTATCTCTAATGCTTCCTCATATTTTCTCAATGATTCTTGCTTTTCATCTTTAATGAACTGAATTGTTGCTATGTTATTAATTGAAACAATTTTTCTTAAAACATCTCCAAGTTGTTCGGCAATATTATATGCTTCTTCGTATTTTTCTAAGGCTTTTTGATATTTCCCTTGATTTCTATAAGCAGACCCTATATTATTGAGAAACCCAGTTTTTATCGAAAGTTTACCAAGACTTTCAGCAATTCTTAATGCTTCTTCGAATTTATTTAATGCCATGGAATAATTTGATTGATCCATACAGATCAAACCGATATTATTAAGAATTACAGCTTTTTGATGCTTTTCATCTATTTCTTCTGCTATATCTAATGCTTCTTCCAAAAACTTGAGTGCTTCTTCATATTTTCCTTGAGCATGTTGACATTTTCCGATGTTAATAAGAGTTCCGGCTTTTTTATACAGATTCTTTAGGTTATTATCAATTTCTAATGCTTCTTCAAATTGATCAATTGCATCGGAATAGAGCCCCTTATCTAAATTAATTAAACCCATCAAATTTAACACATATGATTTTAAATTGAGGTCATCCAGAGATTCAGCTATAGAGAGCATAAATCTTGAACATCTTAATGAATCATCATAAAAATTGAAATCGAAATAAATTTTACTTGGTATTGCATATGTACTGAATTCGGTTCCTGAATCAATATTTTCATTAAACCACTCTATTAAACTTAAATTAAATGGTATTGAGTTGATTAATGGATGTATATCCAATAAAGTTCCAAGTAATTTTGATGTATTAGCCTCAATTCTGTAAATATTCTCCACATTACCCATTCTATAAATTTCATTTAAAATTTGAGTTAATTTATCTAAGCTCTCAAGCTCCTCGCTTTTTCCATTACCAATTTTATAGATTTTTTCTTGCCCATCAATATTTTTGTCATGTGTTATCCAAAAGATATTCTTTATATTTTTTAAAATTTTTAAAGTCGGTATAATATCAAAATCATCACTTCCCGAATATCCAATCACTACTAAAGAACGTTCTCTTGTTATGTTATCAAATAAAAGGTGCTTAAACGGCTCTACTTGGAATATAGTTTCGCCTTCCTTGCCTGAGCCGAACGCTTGGATGGTCACTACTAACGCATCCTTGGTATTTTCTTGGGTAATCACATTTTTAGCTGCCCCGTGAATCTTATAGACCGCTTTTTTTCCTTCGCGGAATAATGCGTCGGGATCGGAATAAATTTCGAAATCATATCTGGTAATGACGGGCACTATGGTATCCCTGGGGATACCCGTCTGTTCCAAGGCATATTCGATGAGAAAGTCAAAATTCGTGGTCATGACAAAATGCCCTTGTGCGAGCATCTCCGCCAGAAAAAAATGTTGAAGGTTGGGAGTATCACAGAGTCCATAGTACTCAATAATTTTTAATTCTGGATCTAATTGGTCTCGAACAATTTCTACTAGTTGCTCGAACCGCAATTCTTTAATGCTGAGAAGAGTCTCAATTTCCGATTCAGCACAAGTATAGTTGATGATGGATTCCATCATGGCGCGCCCCGCAGGGAGGCAGGAAGGTGCGTCCACTGAACAGCCCGCGCCCACTAAAAAGGTCAGCTTTTTGCCCTTAATTAGTTCTTTAAAGGTCGAATTGATGCGTTTCATTAATGTTGCACTTGTCTATGTTATGAGTGGATTATAAATAATTATGAGAATAACCATAATCTCCCATTTAAAATTTTAGATCTTCAGAATTCAGTTCATTATATCGAACTTTGTTATAATTACTATTGCTCCCATCGAATTATTCTTTTTTTTAGGTAAGGATTAGTCTTATCGTCTTCTTTCCAGATATGGTTTTTTCTCTGAGACTCTTCTCTCCTTTTTACTCTATTTGTAATCGCGTTCAACTCGTGGGCAAAGAAAAAAAAGAGGGAAAATAAGAGTTAAGAAAAAAAATTATTATAGAAACCATTCGCAATGAGGGATATTTGATTCTTCACCATCAAAATCATGGTTAAACATTTCAGTCTGATGATAATTTCATGCTTACCTTAGCATGTGAAGCAAGTGAATTCTGATTGGCACTAGATATCAAAGATAGATATTTTATTCAGAATTGTCTTAAGAACGTGTCAGTATCCGAGTTATTATTGAAGTTTTGCGCGCTCTGATGTGCTCTAATAGATATTCATTTAAAAGATAGAAAAATATTAGAATTTTTCCTCTATTTTTTGATTTTTACCTCTAATTAGATGTGCTAATATCTTGAATATTCTTTATTTTGAGATAAATGTGTTTAAAATTTTTCAGAAATGCCGACAGTTTTGTTTCCATACTATATTATAATTAATTTTCCATATAAATAAAATTTCGGGTGGGTTCAGTTTTTATCTATTTTTTATCCATACAAAGAATCAATGTATAAATGATAACATTTGAATTAATATTATGGTAAACTATTGCTATCAATTTAAGGATTTAGCATAAGATTTAAATTCTAGCATTAATTCTATATGTATATAAAATTAAAACATTATTAGTATGAAAATGGAAATAATAAAACAAAATCGCTATTCGCTTTGTCTAGTTGCCTTTAAACAAACATTTAAAACAGCAAAAGATCCTTCAAAGGTACCAGAATTCGTAAAGAATCCTGATGGAACCAAGCATCTTCGCTCATCGAAGGATGGGGAATTGGATTCTCAGATTGAACCAATCGCGAAAGAGTTCTGTAAACCCTTAAAAGACGAAAAAAATAATAAAGATTTTTTTATTCTTCCTGAGAAATAATTTTCAGATCAATATATTTAATCTTTTTATTCATATTTTGTCTAAGACTTTCGGTAAGTTCGCTTAGAGGGGAATCACATAAATTAAGCGGTTAATTTTATTCATACATATATTTATAATCTTTCATTTTCTTCTGTTTTTAGGTTTTAATAAGGTTTTATTTTTCTTCATTTTACCATATTCTCTAAACTCCCTTATAAATGGATTATCAGAACAATTTGTATAGAATTAAATTTTTATTACTTGGCTTTCAATTGCATCAGCAAATCTTGATACGACGCTGATTAGATTAGTAATTTCTGACCTACTAATGTTTAGTTCAGAGCCGTCTTTAGTCTTACCATTTCTATGAATTATATCATGGCGTTTTTGAATGGCCCTAAAAATTTCATCGATCTTATCAGGAAATTCTATATTTAAAACATCTTTATACATTAATTTCACCCTCCCAAGATTATGAAAAGTAAAATTAGAAAGAACTTCAATTATTTTGTCATCCATGGTATTGAACCAATCATAGGCAGTTCTTAAGGTCATCTTTTCTTGAGGAAATAGGTTATTAATTTCTAATAATTTCGGAATGAATTTCTTATTATCAACTAGTTTTCTAATGAACCAATCTGATAAATATACTTCCATTGCTGTAATCACATTCGCATAAAGAATCATCATTAAATGTTTTCTCGTGGCATTATCATTAATTTCAAGTTTTAAATCTAATATCTTTTCAATTTTATGAATGCTGGTTTTAAATTCATTATAAAAATCTGGTTTTTCTTCCTTATGATAATAATTAAGATAAAATTTTCCATATGGATTTTGCATCCCTATATGGTAATAATGGGGGTTTCCCGACTAAATATCACTAGGTGGACAACCCAAAAAAATCTTTTGTTGTGCCTCCAATTATGAATAAATC
>SHMU01000045.1 GCA_008080765.1 Promethearchaeota archaeon
GTGGATGTATGCCCTCATAATGTAAACGAAACGATGAAAACCCTTATTAAATCTCCGGAATGGAAGATAATCCCACAATACGCAGAAAGTTTCTACGCAAAACGCTTCAATATTGAAACAGGATATCGCACAAAACATCACTTCCACGCATCTACCTGCACGAAATCACTGAGCACGCGCCTTCTCCTCTTTTTTGTTGCGGCATTTCTATGGAATTGCTGGCAAGCGTTTTTAATTTGGGTGCGCTCCCTTAAGATTTTTGTGAAAAACCTTCCCTGAGCCTTGCGAGTAACATTATCCGTGACGTGGACTAAAATTATTCTCAAAAAAGCGTGGCATATATGACCATATGCAAAAAATAGCAAGGAGGTGAGAGAAAAAAAAATACGATCTACTGTTCATGGTGGAGTAGTTCAAGTAATTATATGACTATTCATTAGTTTTATAATAGATTCGAATTATATATAATTATAATTAATTAAATAAATACTATCAAAATTGACTGAAGAAAACAATAAAGTAAAATATACCACTGTTTCAATTCCGAAACCATTGGTTAAAAAAATAAAAGAAAGGATGAAGGGGACAGGATTTTCCTCTGTTTCTAGTTATGTTACGTATGTACTCCGTCAAGTCTTATCCTCAATTGAAGAAGAAGAAAAATCAAACCAAGCATTTACCAAAGAAGAAGAAGAAATGGTAAAAAAACGACTGCGGGATTTAGGATATATAGATTAAAATAAAAAAATGAACAGAGAATAAAAGATGATTCAACCACACGGAGGCACACTTATAAATAAATCCCTCCCTAAATTCGAAAAAGAGAGAATATTGAAAGAGATAAACGATTTTTCTCGTTTAAAAGTAAATACTTCAAAATGGAAGGAAATTAAAAATATTTCTTATGGCGTTTTTAGCCCCCTTGAAGGATTTATGAATCAAAGTGAGACCCTTAATGTTCTAGAACATATGTATTTGGAAAATAATGTCGCTTGGCCTATTCCTATTGTATTGCCCGTTTCAAAGGAAGAAATTGGAAATTTGAAACCTGATGATAACGCAATATTAACAGATATATATGAAAAACCCTTAGCATTGATTAATATAGAGGAGATATATGAGTATGATAAGAAATATTTTGCCGAAAAAATATATAATACATTAGACAGCTCACATCCAGGAGTTAGAAGAGTTTTCAATTCGAAAGATTTTCTATTGGGGGGAGAGATTTTTCTAATACACGAGCAACCCTCTTTATTTCCTGAACTGGATCTAAAACCTATAGAAACAAGAGTTTTATTTAAAACAAAAAGATGGGAGCAGGTAGTAGCGTTTCAAACAAGAAATCCGCCCCATTTAGGGCATGAATACGTGCAAAAAGCGGCACTAACCTTTAATGATGGATTATTTATAAATCCGGTTATCGGGAAGAAGAAAGAAGGCGATTTTCAAGATGAGGTGATCATCGAAACATATAAGGTTTTAATTGATAATTATTATCCTGAAAATAGAGTAGTGATGAGTACATTTGAGACAGAAATGAGGTATGCTGGTCCAAAAGAAGCCATTTTTCATGCCATTGCCCGAAAAAATTATGGATGTGATCATATCATCATAGGGAGAGATCATGCAGGAGTGGGCAACTTTTATAAACCTTATGAGGCACATGAAATATTTAAATATTTTCCTGATCTAGAAATACAACCACTCTTCTTCAGATCCTTTTCTCGCTGTAATTTATGCAATTCTGTAGTTAATGATAAAATATGTCCGCATCCTCAAAAGGATCATATCTTCTTTAGCGGTACTAACATAAGAGAATTATTACTATCCAAAAAAAGACCAACTCCAGATATAATGAGACCCGAAGTAGCAGATGTAATATTAAAATATCCAAATCCTTTTTGTTAAATTTACAAATTAATCAAGTACAAATCAATGAAATCATTAAAATAATTAATTTAGTAAAATATACGTGATATGAAATGGAACACAAAGGCTTTACCTTATGGTTTACGGGATTAGCATGCTCCGGTAAAACCGTTCTTGCTGATGCTCTTGCCGAAGACTTTAAAAAAAGAGGAATGAAAGTGGAACAATTAGATGGTGATATTGTGAGAAAGAGTCTGACCAGCGATTTAGGTTTTACTCAAGAGGACCGAAATGAAAATATTAAACGGGTCACTTTCGTTGCAAAATTATTAACTCGTAATGGAGTTGCCGTACTAGCTTCATTTATCTCTCCTTATAATGAGATCAGAGCATACTCAAAAACCGAAATAGGAGATTATATACTGGTGTATGTAAAATGTCCATTAGAGGTATGCGAGAAAAGAGATGTAAAAGGGATGTATGCAAAAGCAAGATCGGGTGAAATTAATAACTTTACGGGGATTGACCACCCTTTTGAAGAGCCCAACGATGCTGATATCATTGTAGAAACTGATAAACAGACAATTGAAGAATCTAAGCAAATAATAGTAGATGCATTAGAAATGATGGGATATTTACCTTAAAAATTGAGGATCTTCAAAAAATAAAAAAGTCTCTTTCAAGTAAGATTCCTTACTTACATTTAATGCAGAAACTTAATTAATATTTTTTTTATAAGGTAGCAAAATAATCTCAGTAACCGAGCTGAAACTTCAAGATAGGCGACAAAAACTACAAAAAGTTAAAAAAGCATGATGATCAATTATATATTTATGAAGCGAGAAACTTACTCCGAGGATTACGATACAGTTAGGCTCTCCTATCCGCTTGAGTTGGATAATAAATGCTTCGTCTGCGGAAACGATGTAAAATATCAATATTCAGACGACGGCAAGCTCGTCCACACGCTAAAAGGAGAGGTAAATCAAGTGGTAAATCTCTATTCTTGCTCCAATAAGAATTGCGCGATGAGCAAGATCGTGTTCAATCCAAGCCCCCGTTTTGATTATAGTGACCGTCATTTTGGAGCAGATGTATTTAGGTTTATATCCAATGAGTTCTTACTTTTCAGCGCAAAGCCAAGCCAAATAATTAAACGTCTTAACTATTATCATCAATTAGACATCTCCATCGATACCGTGCGGCGAATGTACGAGGACGTGTTGAAACTGAAATCTAAGAAAATCGATGAAAGAACCAAGGAAATCGTCCAATAACAAGGGTTCATCTTGCTCGGTTTAGATGGTCAAAACCCTGGTGGTGATGCTCCGTCCATTTGGTGTTTCATGGACTTGGTGAGCAACCGAATCTTGGCAACTCGTAAATTTGACTCGCTGGATCATGTGAAATTACGTGAAACCATCGAGGATATCGAAAAGCTCTACGGAGTAAAGATTATTGGTTGGGTCAGCGTCAAGCAGAATGTGATCATCAAATGCCACGACGAATATTACTCCGACGTATCTCACCAATACTGTCAGTTTCACTTTCTCAGGACCATGTGGCGTCATTTGGCAGCTTTAGATAGCAAGGTGTACTTGCCGTTGAAAAAGGCTATAAACAGTCTTTACATCCACACGGCTTCGGCTAATTCCAAGGTCAACTTTGAAAATGTGGGAAAGGCTTCTGTCCGCGAGGCGTTCGAAAACACGGATAAAGACTTGCAGACGATGCTCAAGGTCAAGAACAAGACCTTGAAAGAATTGCGGGGCACGTGGCTGTACGAAACCGTTGAGAAGTACGCCAGCGACATGGATGTGACTTCTATCACGCTCGATTCGACCTATCGCTTCACTAAAATAATGAGAAAAACGATCGAGTCGTTGCAAAAGCCCCTCCAAGAAGTAAAGCACATCTACGAGGATGCCAAGCTGTTATTTGAGCGGTTTTAAGTGATGCGAAAGATATTTGGAGAGGGACCTTTAGCTCGGGAAGAGAGAATAGAGAAACTCCAGAGTAAATACGACGAGATCCTTTCTCTCGCTAAAGAACGAGGTCTTATAACAAAGGTAGAAGACCTCAAGTCGTTCTTACCCAGCAAGAAGAGATCGACCGCGGAAATCTTGGGTGAGTGGTATCGGCTGTGGAAGTCGTATTTACCTGGTATTTTTAGTATTACGACTTTCCAATAACTGTCAAGACCAATATGGATTTGGAAAAAGGTTTTAGCGTTCAGCAACAAGCCATTTTTAATAGGGTTGCAAAAGCCAATGTCTGGCGGATGGTAGGCTCTCGAGGAGAAGATTACTTGCGAATAAAACATTGTGAATTGGAAGAATTAGCGTCCGACATTGTCATGCAATATTCCAACGAGGTAGTCAAGCAATTACGGGCTGAGTTAGATGCAACCATCAAGGAAGTATCTGTTATCGGTCGCGCAAGAAGCAGGCAATACGAGCAGTTCGATTTGGATGTTTCCAAGTATTATTATCGACAAAATAAAAAAAAGAGTGAGGTACCAATTTAATCGGCGGTGAGATTATTTTGCTACCTCATATTTTTTTTGCTGATTTATGCCACATTCTATAAATTTAAATATATTTTAATAAAATCTTGTTGAAATAAAAAAAGAATACTGAAAAATTATAGCTTTAAAAACTAAAACTATTAACCTAGCACAATCTATTACAATGTTTGATTCAGAAAAAAATAGAAATTTAAAAAAAGATTTTGAGAATTATTTTTTAGGGAAATACAATGTCTGATTAGATTTTTTATCCTTAATTATTGCAGAAGCATTGTGAAGAAGGTCTAGATATTTAGCAACGGTATTAAAATGCATCGATAAATCTTCTGCAATCTTAGTTTTAGTAACTCCTATATCATTCTCTTCCAAATAAAAAAGAATTCGCTTACTTTTTGGCTTATTGAGGATATATTGCGTATTCATTTCCTTTGGAGGTACTTCAGTAGCAAAGTACGCTGTATGTCCCTGAATGGTGCCTATTTTTATGTAATCAAACTTTTCCAGCATTTTTAAATGCCAATAGAGTTCATAATTACTAACTTGCACTTCATTCATAATGACATTGGAAATAGATCCGGGATTTTGTTCAACAAAGCAATAGATTGCCTGTCTCTTGGAATTCTCAAGGATATCATGTCTCGTCAATTTTGAGCCTTCTACGATGAGTTTTTTTTTTAAAAGTTTCGATAAGACGCTTTTTATTCCGTTTTGGTTTAGGTTTAGACCTTTTTTAGAGATTTGTGAATTAATGTAAGGAATGATTTTTTTGACTTTAAATGTTTTATTCTCTTCCAAATAGCTGTTTATAGTATGAATAATTTCCTTTTCGATCAAAAGTGAGTTCATTGACATTTCTTATTCATCCCTCCTAAGATTGAATCTCATCATTTGTATGATCACTCTTTTTCTTTAATTCAACCATCTCATCAAGGAGAGCCTCTCTTTCTTGTAGCTCAAGAGATAATAAATCTCTTATGAGATCTTGCTCATCTTGCTCTTCAAGATTGAGAAACTCAATCTTCTCCCAGAATTTGGCAGATAAGAGAACTAAATCAGCATTATCCAATTTACTAAGATCTTGCATAGGGTTGCTTAATGCACTGTTTTCTTCTGAGTCTCTTTGACTTGATTTCTTTTTCGTATCTGTAATGATTGCATCTCCGTTCTGACTAAGTTCTTTGGGACTCCATGTCTTATTCAATTGACGACGTTTTAGCTGAGCTCGTTTTACAAAATCTTCATCTAAGGATTTTTTTGATAAGGGGACTTTCTTCTTTGAAATTGATGTTTTTTGTGCGTTTTTTGACTTGTAGATATAGAGAGAGGTGGGTATTGCCACTGCTACTGCGGCCCCTATTATAATAATTAAAATTAACCCAGAGACAGGAATTAGTAATAAGGAGCCCTCATCACCAAGAGGGATAAATATGAATGGCACATCTGATACTGCTAAGCAGAAATAAGAAAGTGAATCTGTAGTGAATTCCACATAGTTTCCATCAGTATTTACACTAATATCCACAGGAAGCCAGAGCCAACTCTGAAGCTCTTCAATCCATGTATAATGGAGAACTCTCAAATTTGATGGATTTGAAATACTGCCGGGATCATAATAAAGACGCATGGTAATTGAGACGATACAATCTTCATTTTCTATCAAACTCTCATTATAAACAATAAAAGAGTAGAAGTATAATGCATTCATATTATCCGTGAGATTTGTCAGACCATAGACATCTATAATCGTTCGTTCTACATCTAAAAATGCTATATCATTCGTTGTAATGTTCATTTGAAGCCCATATTCTGTCAATAGATCTACTTGAGTTAATCCAAGATTTAAATGGACGTATTCACTGTAGCTGTCTTGCACTATTATCGTAATAGGTGTAATTAGACTGTTCGGAGTAGTCGCATTATCTGTGGCAATCACATTGATATTATAGCTGCCTTCTGATAAGTTAGTAGAATTGGTTAAAACTCCTGTTTCTGCATGAATTGTAAAGAAAGCACCATCAGCACCGGAAATTGAATACGTAATAGGCATGGAAAGGTCAGTTGCCTCAACGTCTTGATACATCCCATAAATTAATTCGATCGGTTCGCTCACGGGAGCTAAGATCCATGTGGGTGAGGTGGAGTCTTCAACCGTGAAGTATCTGATACCAGATGAATATGCATTTCCTAAGGAATCATTACCAAATACTTGAATACTATGCTGTCCTTCTTCAGGAAAAGGAATGGTGGTATTTCCATTAATGGTGATATTAGCTTGTCCATCTAAGGAGTATCCCATCCATCCTAATTCAGTAGTATTAGTATAGCTTAGCAATAAACCTTCGTTGAGGTTATCTCCAACTTCGTAATTTTCATCCCAAGAGAAGCCAAATGCATCAAAATAAAGATAATAATTACTATCAGGGAACCCCGTTTCCATATAAAATGTGTCAATAGATCCACCAGGTGTATTCAAATAACTTTCATCATTTAATTCGAGTTGAGTATTGACATAGAGATCATATGATTCTGCTGTTGAATTGAACTCTAACCGAAAATGATACCATTCAGTTGTACTATATGGTAAAATAGATTGCCAAGAACCATTATTATATTGAATATCACCGTGATTGAAACCAATCAGTATATGTGTTGAAGATCCACTCTGAAGGTGAATATTAAAATCATCTGATGTGCTACTGAATTTCGTATACCACTCAATTGTTCCCGATGTTTGAGGGGCAAAATTGTTTTCAAGTTCTAATTGAGGTTGACTATCATCATGTAATTCTAAAATATTATTATGACCCCCATTACTGCTTATAATTTGTGCTGTACCACCTAAGCCATTTGTAAGCGTCCATCCTTCGGGTATTGTCCCTAATTCATCATTCTCGAAACCATATGTTGCTGCATAATATCCTGCCATCGGCTCCATATAAGATATATTTTCTGGGGTTTCAATGGTAATATTGGTTGGTTCTTGAGTTTCTTCAATAGTAAAATATCGAATAGCAGAAGAATAATCATTTCCTAAGGAATCATTACCGAAGATTTGAATGGTATGAGGTCCATCTTCTGGCATACGGATTGTCGTATTTCCATTGATGGTAATATTGGGTTGTCCATCTAAAGAATACCCGCTCCATTCTAATTCAGTTGTATTTGTATAACCGAGTAGTAATCCTTCATTGAGGTTATTTTCTACATTATAATTGGAGTCCCAAGAATATCCCACCGCATCCACCCAAAAATTATGCGCACCTACTTCACCCCAACGGGTACATAACCTTATTTGAGCCACTCCCTCAGTAGTTTCATTTAATAAGCCCGTATCACTAAATTGACCATTAATAGTTAAGCGAAAGGTATCATCACTCAGATTTAAGTAATTACCCCCTGTTGTTTCAAAATCAAGTCTTACGTGAATCCATTCATTTGCAGGAAAATAAGAAATGTTTAAATCATGTTGTTCTTGAATTGGATTCTCATTAAAATAATGCCAATTAGGGACTACCGTTGAGCTTGGATTAATGCGAACTAATTGTTCTGAATCAGAATACAGATAAATAAACCCCCCATAGTTAAAATTATCACGATACCACCAAAATTCGATAGTGCCATTTGGTTGAGACTCCGAAAAATTATTTGCAATTTGGGTATATTGGTTATCATCATTATCATAGAGATGATATACTTTCTTATGTCCATCCTTCTCTTCGATTATCTGAGATAACAGATTCGGTTCATCTTTTCCTATCCACCCTTTCGCATTTACAAGACCATTTTCATCATTCTCAAAACTATAGGTACCGGGAAAGTAGCCGGTCATTCCTCCGGTGTAGGTGGTATTTTCTGGAGTGATGAGTGTAATATTATTGAAATTATACTCAACTAGAAAAATATCTCTATTTCCTGCTCCGAAGCTTTCAGTCATCCCAGTCAAAAAAACTTGATTTGAATTATCTATTGCCAAACCGAATCCCCAATCATCAAATGCGCCACCCCAGGTTTCATTACCTTGTAAATCGCCTATATTATTGAAAGATGCAAGGAATACATCTAAATTGCCCGCTCCAAAACTATGAGTGAAACCAGTCAAATAGATTGTTGTTCCCGTTTCATCCAACACAATATCACGTGCTTCATCATTTTCATCACCACCCCAAATAGAATCCCATTGAAAATCGCCACTACTATTGTATTGAGCAAGAAATACATCTTGTCCTCCGCTGCTATAACTTTCTGTTCGACCCGTAATATATATATTTCCTTCTGAATCAAGAGCCCCACCAAACGCAATATCATGAACACTACCTCCCCAATATTTTATCCATTGTTGATCTCCAGAATTATTATATTCCGCTATAATTGCATCTCCATCTATCCCACCATTAGTAAATTGAACTCCAATAACATAAACTGTATTTGAATCTTTTACCAATACATCATATCCTCTTTCATCCTCACTACCACCCCAAATTTCAGTCCACTGAAGATCTCCTGAACTATTAAATTGTAAAAGAAATAATTGTCCTGTTGAAGGACCACCTGTATATTTTACTCCAGTAACATAAATTTTACCTTCCTCATCTATCGCAACGGCAGTTCCATGGTCTATTCCACTGGAACCCCATGTAGTATTCCATTGCAAATCTCCAGAACTATTAAATTTAGCAAGAAAAGTATCCTCATTTCCCTCACCAAAGCTTTGAGTATCCCCTGTAAGATATAAATTACCAGCAACATCAATAGTTATACCCCGTGCGAAATCATCTTCACTACCACCCCAAGTGATATTCCATTGCTGTTCTTTCAATGAATTATACTTAATTACGAGAACGTCTTCATTGCCATTTCCAAAACTATGAGTACCTCCCACAAGATATATATTATTAAGGTTGTCTATGGCAATATCGCGTGCCCAATCATCCAAATTCCCACCCCATGTAATATTCCATGTTATTTGACTTGATTCTAAATTATCAAAGCAATAATTTTGGGTAATAAAATTTGGATTTTTTAGATTATTATGTAATCTATTTATATGTACATAAATAAAACTAATTGAAAATATTAAGCATATACTAAGAATTAGCAAACTTCTTTTCAGAATTGTCTTTTTCAATTTCATCTATTATGATTTTTATTTAATATCCTTATAAATAGAAAGACTAAAGCAATTAATAAAATTATTTTAAGAGAAAATTAACATTTATAAAATAGATGTTAAAAACATTGTTCTATGGGATGAAGATTAATTACATTCTACTATTTTATTCTCTCATCAAACTCTACACAATTGTAATGTAATTACTTTTTTAACATAGTTACATACAACTTGTTAAGAAATTATCTATCCAAAATTTTATTCATTTGAATGAGAAGATTCTGAAGAGTGAAGCCATATTTTTCCAACAATTTGACTCGAGAACCAGATTCTCCAAAGGAATCTTCTATTCCGAGCACTTTTATTAATTTAGGGGTATGTTCCGAGATAATTCGTGTAAGGATGCTTCCTGCTCCACAATATGTATTATGTTCTTCAATTATAATGATTTTATTAACATTTTTTAAAGCTGAAATTAGAGTTGGAACATTTATCGGTTTAATTGTGGATAGATTGATGACTTTGATTGAGATTTTGCGATCTCTTTCTATAATCTCCGCTGCAGTCGAAGCCAGAGATGCACCAGAGCCAATTCCGATCAAGCAAATATCTTTTCCCTCCTTTAATATCTCAGGAGAGCCCATATGTAATTTAAAATGGGGATTATGAATTGTTTGGAAGGAGCCTCGCGGTAATCTAATATAAAAGGGTCCATTGGAGTTAAGTGCGCATTTCAACATTTCTTTTAATTCAATAATATCTGATGGAATTAAGATAGATATATTGGGTAATGTTCCCATCAAGCTCAGATCTTCTAAAGCGTTATGAGTACTTCCGTCTTCTCCCACCAAACCACCGTGAGTGGTAATTATTTTCACATTTAAATTATCGTGGCAGATGAGCCGTATAAATTCCCAGGCGCGACCCGTAGTAAAGATCGAAAAACCACTCACTACCGGCATTTTGCCGGAGATTGCAAAGCCAATAGCGGCACCCATCATATTTTGTTCTGCAATTCCAAAATTAAAGAATTTCCGTGGAAATCTCTGTGCAAATCTATTAGTTCTTGTAGAAGAGGATAGATCCGCATCGAGAACTACTAATTCTGGATAGTGGTCTCCATTTTGCGCTAAAAAATCTCCGAAGGCATCTCGCAAGAGTTTCTCATTCATAAGCATTCATTTCACAGAAATTGTTTCGATTATTTGATCAATTTCAGATATTGCAGAAGTATACTCTTGTTTACTGGGAGGTCTTCCATGATATTTTTTGGTGTGCTCCATAAAGGAAACATCACTTCCTTTTATAAGATAAGAGATTAATACCGTCGGTTTTCTGATGATGTTCTTTGATTTATTAAATCCTTCAAATAATTCGCCTAAATTCGAACCATCAACTTCAATTACGTTCCATCCAAATGCTTTCCACTTCTCTGCAAGCGGTTCCAATGCCATTACTTCTTCGGTGGATCCGTCAATCTGAATTCCATTTCTATCGATGATAGCAGTCAAATTATCTAATTTGTAATGACTTGCTGCCATAGCTGCTTCCCAGGTCGAGCCTTCATTTAGTTCTCCATCTCCCAAAACTACATATATGCGTCTGTTGTTTTTATCCAATTTAGCAGCTAAAGCACATCCTACTCCTATTGAAAGTCCCATTCCTAAAGAACCCGTGGAAACTTCTATGCCAAGCTGTTCATTTTTTATCGGATGCCCTTGTAGTGTGGAGCCAAGTTGACGTAGTGTAAATAATTCTGAACGGTCAATAAATCCAATTTTAGATAATACCGCATAGAGCGCAGGAGCGGCATGTCCTTTACTTAAGATAAAATAGTCTCTCTCTTTCCAAGCGGGATTTTGAGAATCGATCTTCATCACTTTTTTATAGAGAAGATAAATCAAATTAGCACAAGACAGAGATCCTCCGGGATGCCCCGATTGCGCCTTGTAGATCATCGTAAGAATGTCTTTTTTAATTTCCAAAATATCAATTAGTAATTCTTTTTCTTCTGAGGCTGAAAGCACTACCATCGTTAAGATTTTTATATATTTTTACTTGAAGATATATATTTTAAAAGGCTTTCCGGATTAAAAAATTCTACAGGAGATAAAATTGCAGATAATGATCCCGCATACAAAGCCAATTGAACAGATTCGGGAATAGCTATATCTGCCGCATAACAGAGTCCGAGAACTGCCATAATTACACTTCCCACCGCAACATAACTTCGTACGGGAGTAGTGATATTTGAGGGGTATTTCATAAAATTCTCCTTGTGTTTTTGAAAGAGAAAAGATTCAGCTACAATGTTATTAATTAATAGATTTTGACATTGACTGGTATTCATCACGCGTTTTCCGACAATGGCAATGCTAGTATCTGTGCAACATTCAATGGATAGCATTCGAAGGGCTTTTTGAAGATTCATCTTTATCATCTCGATATCTTCATATACATAATAATTATCTAAATTTGGGCGTGCAATAATTGGAGCATTATATGTATTTTTCAGCTGATGTAATAACTTCTGAATGAACGTGTCATGAAATAACTCTCCAATTCCATAGTCTAAGATGAGAATTGCTTCCAGATCAGAAGATCTTGACGATAATTTTTCAAATAATTGTTCTACAACCTTTTCTGAAATATTTCCTTCATAATCTTTTTCCAATCGAAGAAGGTGCTGATTTCTCGCTTTTACACGGGTTATTTGAGGTGTATTAATGGCTGTATCGATGACAATTCCCGAACTATCAATATTTAATTCCTTAATTCTTCTAAGAAAGAAATTACCTTCATAATCATCTCCGATAATGGTACATACCTCGGGAATACCCCCTAATGATTTAATATATTTTAACACGAGCCCAATACCTCCCAGATAGGTAAGGTTTTGCTCAATCTTTATATTTGGAACGGGAGCATCAGGAGATATTCGATCAGCATATCCCATTATATATTTGTCAATAAGCGCTTCTCCAATGACTAATATGCGCTTTTTTTTCCACTTGCTGATCTCTTCGGCAAACGTCATAATAAGAAAAAAAATGTAAATTAGTAATTCTGTTATTTATTCTGAAGTTTTTTCTGTAATTTTTCCCAATCCTTCAAAAATGATTCTAATCCTTGATCAGTTCGCGGATGGGAAAACATCTTTTCTAGTACATTAAAAGGAATGGTTGCGATATGGGCCCCAATTTTTGCGGCTTCGACAATATGGCGGGAATTTCTTACAGATGCGACAATAATTTCCGAATTAAATCCATAAGCATTAATGATATCCATTGTTTCACGTAACATATCGATTTCATTCTGTCCATCATCCATCAGACGCCCGATAAAAGGACTGATATAGGACGCCCCTGCTTTTGCTGCAATTAGGACTTGATTCTGAGAAAAAACCAATGTAACATTGGTTCTAATTTCTTCTGATTCTAATATTTTTACTGCCTTTATCCCATCTTTGGTCATGGGAATTTTTATCACGATATTTGAAGCAATCTTGGCTAACTCTCGGGCTTCACTGACCATTTGTTCTGTGGTCAATCCAATAACCTCACCACTTACGGGACCATCCACAATTTCGCATATCTTTCTTAGTTGCTCATTCGGGTCAGCACCTTCCCGTGATAATAATGTAGGATTAGTGGTAACTCCATCTATTATACCTAACTCTTGCATCTCCCGTATCTGCTCTAAGTTCGCGGTATCTATGAAAAATTTCATTTTTACTCATTTATTATTGAATTTATTAGTTCTTATAATATTTAAAATTCTAAATACTATTTAGAATTTTTTACTTATTCTGATTACTTTACATAAAGTTTAAAAAATCTAAGTAGATAAAATCTAATCAAATAAAATCTAATCAGATACAATTAAATAGTTTAGCAAGAAAAATTTATTTTTAGAAGAGAACTTAGAGGAGGAGTCATATCTTTTTGATACGTTTTAGTCCAAATAAAATATGTGGTTAGAATTATTAAATGCAATTGAAAATCTATTAAAAAAAATCTAAATCCTTAATGATTTGGCAAAATCTAATAAGCTATTGAAGATAAAATCGGGTTTAATTTGATTGATTTTTTTTCGTTCTCTTAAACCATGTCCCGTTAAAAGTAGAACGGTTTTACAGCCCGCAAGTTGGCCCGCTTCTATATCTGAGAGCTTATCACCAACCATATATGAGCTTCCTATATTGATATTAAAACTCTCTTGAGCTTCTAAGATCATCCCGGGTTTTGGTTTTCTACATTCACATTCACCGGTAAAATCGGGATGATGAGGACAATAAATAATATCATCCAATCGAATACCTTTTTCTTTCAAGAGTCGCCTCATTTTGTCATGAATTTTATTAAGAGTTTCTACAGAAAAATACCCTCGTGCCAGTCCCGATTGATTTGTAATCACAATAAGTAAATACCCCTTTTTTTGAAAAATTCTCAAGGCCTCGATGGTTCCATCTAATAATTTGAACTCGTTCGGATCGGATAAATAATTAACTTCCTTATTGATTACACCATCCCGATCCAAGAAGATAGCTGAAGGCATATTAGACATCTTAATCTTATTTATTATAGAATTTAATAGATATAGAATTTAA
Source organism: Promethearchaeota archaeon (assembly GCA_008080765.1). Classification (GTDB taxonomy): domain Archaea; phylum Asgardarchaeota; class Lokiarchaeia; order Sigyniarchaeales; family SOKP01; genus TEKIR-8. The sequence goes on from SHMU01000045.1 coordinate 14,116, forward strand.
TAGATATAGAATTTAATAGATTATTGAATTTAATAGATTATTGAATTTAATAGATTATTGAATTTAATAGATTATTGAATATAATTTTCTGTTATGTATTTCGCAGAGAATTTATGACTTCATTTGGGTTTGTTGCCTTTAAAATGGTACTTGAACTACTTAAAATATCAGCATAAATAAGTTTTCGGGCATTTTCAAGATTTACACCACCATCGACATCAATCTCGAAACTATATTGATCTTTGTATGTAGCTAGCTCTTTTACTTTTGAAATGGTATTAGGGATAAATGTTTGTCCGGACCATCCCGGATGTACACCCATTACCAACACAAAATCCAGTTCTTTCAGGAAGGGAATAATTTCTGAAATAGGAGTGGGAGGATTTAAAACCATCCCAATTTTTCTGTCGAATTTTCTTATCGCGCGAATAATTGAAGACTTATCCATCTCAACCTCATAATGAAAAAAAATCGCGGTCGTATACTCATAAATCTTCTCAATATATTGTTGTGGATTTGTTACCATGAGATGTGCAATTATTGGAATAGTAAAGGCGTTAGAAAGCTGTTTGAATACCTCCAAATTTAACATAGTATTATTAACAAAAATACCATCCATTACATCTACATGAATATAATCAAGAGTCTTCAAATGTACTACAGAGTTAATATCAAATTCATCAGTTGCATGAAGGGCTACCGCTACTTTTTTCATATTGTTCCACCAAGCTACTTAAAAAGAGTTTTCTCTACTAAATAACAAATAATATGTCCCGCAGTTATATGTCCTTCTTGAATTCGAGGAGTGTCTGTGGATGAAATTTTGAGGCAATAATCCGCGATCTTTTCAATTTTATTTTCTTTCATGCCTGTAAATCCAATAGTAATTGCTCCTAATGATTTCGCCTTTTCTAAACCTTTAACCACATTGGGAGAATTTCCGGATGTAGAAATACCAACTACTATATCTCCCTCTTGTGTAAATGCCGCTACTTGTCGTTCAAATACGTTTTCATATCCAAAATCATTTGCAGTAGCCGTCACTACGGATGTATTAGTGTGAAATGCTAAGGCGGGTAATGAATCTCTATTTTTATAAAACTTTCCCACAAATTCTGCCGCAATATGCTGAGCATCCGCAGCACTCCCCCCATTCCCAAAAAGAATAACCTTTTTCTGAGTTTTATATGCTTCCACAATTTTCTGTGTTATCTCTTCAATTAAAGCTGCTTGTCTCTTCAAATCATCTTTTACTCTTATCGATTCCTCTATAATTGCTATTATTTCTTCTTGCATAGTTTTTATTCCTCATAATAAGTAATGCCTATACATATTTGACTTTATTTAGTTTAATTTGAGCATCTCTAAATTATCCTCAAATACATCATATTTTCCAGACCTCCAGACCTCTGGAATTAAAATGAAAATTTACAATTTTACCCCCAATTTCTTCCAATTTTTGGATGACTCTATATTTTTCTTTTGGGTCTGAAAAAAGTAATAAATGCCCACCTCCACCAGCTCCCAGTAATTTTCCTCCTAACACACCAAATTTGCGGGACGTTATGTAAAAATTTTCGATATTTTTATTAGAAATTTTATCGCTAAGACTTTTCTTTGCAAGCCACCCTTGATGAAGTAACTCCCCAAATTCATTTAATCTTGTGAGATCTTTTGATTCCATTATTTCTCTCATCCCATACGCCACATTTTTGAGATCTTGCATGGAATCCATAAATGATTTCCTTTCGACTTCATAACCTTCTATAACATCATGCTGAATATCAGATGAAAAATGTGAACCCCCCACATAACATAAAATCATTCGATATTGCAATTCATTTATCATTTCTGGGCTAGTATGGACGGGAAATACTTTAATCACCTCGTTAAATTCCATAAAATTTAAGCCACCATAGGCAGCTGCAAATTGATCTTGATATCCTCCCTTTTGTGCTAATTCTATTCTTTCTATATCATATGCCTTCTGCGCAATTTCGTGCGAAGTAAAACCGAAGTCGTAATATCTATTAAAAGCACCAATTAAAGCAACAGAAAGCGAAGAGGAGCCTCCCATACCGGAGCCTGCGGGCAATTCGGAATACACCGTAATATCAAATCCTTCTTTCACCTCAAGCACATTTACAACACCCTTAAATATTTCAAACTCCTCAGAATAATCTTTATCTCCTATTTCAAAATCGTATTCCTTATTAAAATTAAGAGCATTTATATGAATCGAGGTATCCTCTCTTGGCTTAAGGGTTATAAATACATGTCGGTCAATGGTTGTATTGATCACGCACCCCTTATGCTCAACACAATAGGGCGGAAGATCTGTCCCTCCCCCGCCAAAGCTCACTCGAAATGGTGCCTTTGAACGTATGATCATATTGCTAGAAAAAAATTATGGTTTCATTTATTTTTTATCATCAGCAAAAAGTCCTCTTTAATTAAAAAACACAAGAAGAGCTTAATATAATCATACGTAATACTTCAAAAAAACAAATCATTTTAATCAAGATTTATTAGGTTTAACTTTCATAATTAGTATAAATTAAAGGGTTTTTGGTATAAGTGTTCATAATGGGAATAAAACGTAAATCAAATAGTGTAAGTAAGGATGTAAAACTAAGCGAAAGTAAGAACAAAATTGATATTATCTTGAAAATTGATAACCTAAAGATGATTCGAGAGAATTGTTTGCTAAAAGGAGAACTCAGAGAAGCACTGGTCGTTGAGGAGCAAATAATAAAATTGGCTGACCAGGCAGGACTAGAATCAACACTCCTGGAAGAAAAAGAGAAAGTAAAGGAATTAAGCCAGAAATACCTCAGAAAACAAGATATTGAGAAAGTCTCAAAAATGTGTGAAGGAATCATCGAAGAATTTGATCATTTAGTCTCCTTAGGAAATATTTTAAGTGCTCACAATATCGTTCAGCAATTTTTTAAACTTAATGAAGGAATCGAGAATTTGGAATCAATTGAGATTGTCCAAGAATTAATTAAACGGGATACACGAGAATGGACAAAATATAAAGTGGAACATAACATATAACTTAATTAAGCCTCACATGTAAAATTATAAAGATCATTACTAACGCTAAACTGCCCCTCTTAGATTTCAAGTCAAAAACAAATAAAACGCCTTTCAAGCACCTTTAAACTATAATCAAGATCTAAATCATTAATTTCTTAACTAAAAATATCTTGAGTATTAATAACTTGAATATTAATAGCTTGAGTATTAATAACTTGAATATTAATAGCTTGAGTATTAATAACTTGAATATTAATAGCTTAAATAAGAGCATCTAAAGCAAAATTAATATGATTCCTCTCGTTCTTATTAATAATGTATTTAAGTAAAATTCCCGTACGAATAGCTTTTGGAGGAGGAGGGACCGATGTCGAACCGTATTGCTCGGAATATGGAGGGTATGTCATAAATGCCACTATTAACATTTTCTTTAGGGCAATGCTCAACAAAAGAAAAGACGACGCCATTAATCTATTTTCAAATGATACCTTCACTGCATATCGCTTTAAAAAGATTGAAAACTTAACTCTCCCAGAAGTTAATTCTGATATTATCAAAGCAATTATCTATCTATTGAAACCCCAGATTGGGATGGATATTTACTTACATGGAGAAGCTCCTAAAGAAGCCGGTTTAGGAGCGTCTGCGAGTTTATGTACCTGTTTAATTAGCGGAATATTAAAACTCCATGATGAGGAACTTGATAAAAGTAAAATTGCCGAAAAAGCATTTCAAGTAGAAGATGAGATCTTACAGAATAAAGGAGGAAGACAAGACCAATATGCTGCGGTCTATGGAGGATTCAATGAAATAAAATTTCATGGCAATTCAAACGTGAATGTAAAGACCATTGATCTGTCCGATTCCTTTAAAAAATATTTGGAAGAACGAATTATTCTCTATTATACAGCAGAACCCCATACAAGCGGCAACTTAGTATCAGCACAAATCAACTCGTATTTAAAAAATAAAACTCACTCTAAAAACGCTTTAGATACACTGAAACATATTGCTCTTCAAATGAAGGATGCTCTGAAATCTGAAAATATTGAACGCTTGGCAACCTTATTAACCGAAGATTGGACAGAAAAAACTAAATTTAATCCCTTGATTACTACGGATACGATGAAACAAACACACAAAACTGTTATGAAGAATGGGGGGATCGGTGGGCGAGTATGCGGAGCTGGAGGCGGAGGCTGTATGTTTTGGATTGTTGAACAAAGTAAAAAGGAGTCTATTATTTCCCAATTAAATAGTCATAAAGGAACAGTACTTAATTTTCTGTTTACACAGAAGGGATTGCAGATTTCAAATATTTAATTACACATCATTAATTAAATTCATACAACTATAGAAAAATATTCGATTCTCTAATTGTTTGGATGAATTTAAAGAATCTGAATAAATTTATTGAAAATTAAATCAAATTTACAAATAAAAATGAAAGTCCTAGTAACTGGTGGGGCAGGATTTATTGGCTCTCATTTAGTCGATAAATTAATTGATGAAAAAGGATGTGAAGTCACTGTTCTTGATATTCTCGAAGAACAAGTTCACGGGAAAGATAAAAAGCCCCCAGAATATTTAAATACAGAAGCAAAGTTTACTTATGGTTCGGTCACAGATTATACCTTGTTGCAAGAATTGGTGCAATATGCGGATGTTATATACCATTTAGCAGCAATGGTGGGCGTTGGACAGTCAATGTATGAAATTGAAAAATATATCAACCATAACATCCACGGTACCGCAAATCTACTGGATATATTGGCAAATTCTGAGCATAATGTACAAAAATTAGTTGTTGCATCTTCAAATACTACGTATGGAGAAGGAAAGTATAACTGCGAGAATTGCGGAGTGCTCTATCCAGATTTAAGACCGGAATCTCAATTAATTAAAAAAGAATGGGAACTAAAATGCCCTAATTGTGGCTTAGAAATTAGCCCATTGCCGACTGATGAAGAAACTCCCTTCAATTCAAGTAGCATCTACGCCTATTCGAAACAAAGTCAGGAAGAGTTCAGTCTTCTCATTGGAGACACCTACGGAATTAATACCACCGTTCTAAGATTCTTTTTAGTCTATGGAACTCGACAAGCCCTCTCGAATCCTTATACAGGTGTATGTGCAATCTTTAGCTCACGATTATTAAATAATCAGCGCCCCATTGTATTTGAAGATGGGGAACAGACTCGAGATTTTGTAAACGTGGCTGACATCTGCCAGGCATTAGTTCTGGCAATGGAAAAAAAAGAGGCAAGAGGAGAGGCGTTTAATGTAGGCACCGGCAATACCATTTCAATTAAAGAAGTGGCCGAAATCTTAACAGAAAAAATTAATCCCAAACTAACACCAATTTATAATCAAGAATATCGCGTTGGAGACATTCGCCACTGTGTCGCTGATATTTCAAAAATTAGAAATAAGTTGGGGTATGAGCCAAGCTTCACATTTAGAGAAGGAGTGGATGATTTAATTGAATGGATAAAGAAAAGTGGTCAAGCATTTCAGGACACTTCTGAAAAAGCATTAAAAGAATTAAAACAAAAAGGCTTAATTAAATAAAGAGCTTTAAAAGATACTATGGTATTTTTAATTTTTTAGATTTTTAAATCATTTAAATTATTGAAATTTCAAATTAAGGGTTGAATAATGAAAAAAGTCTTGATCACAGGCGCGGACGGATTTTTAGGTTCTCATCTTACCGATTTTCTACTACAAAAGGGATATCACGTGTTTGGCTTGAAGAGACCTAATACAAAAGTCCACAATTTATCTCATTATACCAATGGTATACAAGATTTTTCTGAAAATGAGAAAAAAGAATTTCTGGCTCATACAATTAAATTACCAACAAATTCAGAGTTTTTAACTTTACTTGAGTGTGACTTAAACAATGCGAAGCTATTAGAAGAATTAATAATAGAGACTCACCCAGAGCTTGTCTTTCATTTTGGAGCTCAACCCTATGTTATCCCGTCGTGGGAAGATCCCCGATATACAATTAATACGAATGTAATTGGCACTATTAATATATTTGAACCCTTAAAAAAACATGGGATCAAGAGCCGGGTTATCGTAGCGTGTTCAAGCGCCGAATACGGAACTACGACAGAGAAAGTAAAACGACCTTTAAAAGAATCTGACCCTTTAAAGGCAGTTCATCCTTACGGCATAAGTAAGATTGCCACCGAACTGCTTGCCCAGCAATATTTTCTGAATTTTGAGATTGATACGGTGAACTTGAGGTTTTTTAATCAAACGGGACCCCGGAAGATAAACGATGCGTGCTCAGATTTTGTTCGAAAGGTGGCTCAAATTGAGCTTGGATTGGCAGAACCTGTAATTGAAGTGGGAAATTTAAACCCATATCGAGATATTACTGGGATTAAAGACTCTCTCCAAGCGATCTGGTTAGCTGCACAAAATGGGTCATCCGGCCAGACTTTTAATGTATGCTCCAATAGAAAAATTCAAATTCGGAAGGTTTTAGAGATAGTGCTGGGGTTTTCTTCAAAAAAGATTGATGTGAGGGAAAATACCCCCGAAAAGTTGCGTAAAACCGATGAGGATGTCATTTTGGGAGACAACACAAAGCTTAAGGATGAATTAGGGTTTGAGATAACCCAATCCCTTGAGGGCTTACTGAGGGAAATGTTTGAGTATTGGATTGAGTTCTATAAGAACTAGGTTTTTGTATTATCTTCTAAATTCTTAATGCACCTTGTTGAACTAAACCTAAAAAATTTAAAACAAATAAAGAAAAGTTGTTTTCCGTAGCTTAGAAAATATCTGCCATAGATAGAAAAAGTTTATTTTAGAAATTTGTTATTCTTAGCCAATATCTACAAATTAATAAGCTCACAGTTATTTTTCCTGAGTTTTACAGTAATTTTTCCCATTTCTTCCGCAGAAAAGTGGGAACTGGCCGCGACAAAGAAACCCCGAAATGATAAGTCATATTCCCTTTCCACGAATTTCTTTTTCCTAAGAAAGGTTTCGATTTTTTCTTTTTCTCTTAGAATCGACGTGATTTCCACGATTATAGGGGGATCGATAGAAAATCCATCTATCTCGACTTCGGTCGTGCCTTTAGAGACAAATCTTTCTGTATCCTCAAGGTTCCTGGGTTTCAGAGTAATATCTTTGATTCCTTCGCTCTGGAGAATTCTAACAACCACATTCCGTCCAAACTGTTCAAAAGGTTTTCCTAAAGTTTCTTGTAAATTCATTAAAATAGACTTTACTTCTCCGAAATTTTTTTCCATCCTTTCAAATCGATCGTACATCCTTTCAAATCGATTGTCCATTCTCTGTTGCATAGAGTTGAATCGATCGTCCATTCTCTGTTGCATGGAGTTGAATCGATTGTCCATCCTTTCAAATCGATCGTCCATTCTCTGTTGTATGGAGTTGAATCGATTGTCCATCCTTTCAAATCGATCGTCCATTGTTTTTGTTAATTGAACAATATCCTCATGAGTAGCAACTACCCCCGAAAGTGCAGAGATTATAGCTCCTTTAACTCTATCATTCTCACGTATTAATTTCGGTAGAACTTTTAGCAATTCGTCGATATTAATTTTACTCATCTATTTATATAGTATTTATTTAAGTAATTAAAATTAATTTAGATTAGATTGGCTATCTATCTATGATTTTCTAATTAAAAAAGCATTTCGTGTGTATGGTCTAAAAAGACCTAATAGTAAAGTTCAAAATTTAGTTCATTATACCAATAACAAACGAACTTTCTCTGAAAACGAGAAAAATGAATTTCTGGGTCATACAATTAAATTACCAACAAATTAAGAATTTTTAACTTTACTTGAGTGTGACTTAAACAATGCGAAGCTATTAGAAGAATTAATAATAGTGATTCGTCCAGACTTCATCTTTCATTTTGGAACTCAACCGTATGTAATCCCCTCGTGGGTAGATCCATGGTATACAATTAATACGAATGTAATTGGAACGATTAATGTATTTGAACCCTTAAAAGAACATGGGATCAAGAGCAGGGTTATCGTAGCCTGTTCAAGCGCCGAATACGGAACTACGACAGATAAAGTAAAACGACCTTTAAAGGAATCTGACCCTTTAAAGGCAGTTCATCCTTACGGCATCAGTAAGATTGCCACCGAACTGCTTGACCAGCAATATTTTCTGAATTTTGAGATTGATACGGTAAACTTGAGGTTTTTTAATCAAACGGGACCCCGGAAGATAAACGATGCGTGCTCAGATTTTGTTCGAAAGGTGGTTCAAATTGAGCTTGGATTGGCAGAACCTGTAATTGAAGTGGGAAATTTAAGTCCATATCGCGATATTACTGGAGTGAGAGATTCACTTTCCGAGATTTGGCTATCAGCAACAAAAGGCGTTTTGGGAGAAACCTACAATGTGTGCTCTAATAGAAAAATTCAAATTAGGGATATTTTGGAGATCACAATGAGCTTTTCGTCGAAAACTATTGAAGTGAAAGAAAACACTCCGGAAAAATTGCGCAAGACCGATGAAGATATTATTTTAGGAGATAATACTAAAATAATAAATGAATTAGGCTTTAAGATAATTCAGTCTATTGAAGATTTATTGGGAGAAATGTTTGAATATTGGATGGATTATTATAAAAAATAAGAAAAATTCCTTGCAACAAAAAACATTGCTTCGGATTATTTAATTTTTTTTCCTTTTAACAAGGAGTTAAGTTTCTCTGTGAGAATAGTGATATCGGTTTTAAGCAATACTAAACTTTCTGACGTTTACACTTGATTCACTCTTATAATACCTTTCGAGCTCGCCGGATTAAACGCCGATGAATAAGAGAAAATCTCTTTGTGTCTTTGTCTTTTGAGGCCCCTTTAAATGCTTTGGAAGGTTCTGGATTAAATGGAACTCCATCTCGTAGAATAGCATAGACAATCTTCGTCAATTTAGTTGATACAATGGAAGCTGCTAATTTAAATGCTTTCTTTCCCTTACTCTGCTTAGCTCGGACGGCATATCTTTTAAGCTCACTATCCGTGTAACGGAATTGCATAGAACAACAGCAGCGTTATAGAAAATTATTCTTAAACAGGTATTTGAATGGCGTGTAACACGAGCGGAATACACCTTTCTGGCTGATGATATAACTCTAGGACAACAGCCGCAATATGTGGCGAACTTACGGGGTTTGGATAGCGTTT
>SHMU01000046.1 GCA_008080765.1 Promethearchaeota archaeon
GTTTGATAAGGTCGAATATCGAGGAACTGTATTTTTTATCAAGGGTAGAATGAGTACGGGATATGCCAAGCTGATGGAGATTGATGGTGTGGAAGTAAAACTCAAACCAATGGCGAAGCTTGACCAATTGAAGAGAGTGAATGCCAGAACTTCCCTGATGGTAATTGAAGTCCCAATTCATCTCGCCCCTAAAGGAGCGAGTATTCTTGGGAGGTCTGGATAAAAAAATAACATTATCTCTATGTACAAAAAATTGAAAACATAAATAAATGAGAAAAAATGAGTAAATTAGAAAATTTAAAAAAACAATGGCAAGCCATAATGTCTTGTATAATCTAATAGAAATTCTCTATAGATGCAGAAGAACTGCGGCGATTGTGGGTATGCCATTAGACCTGCTGTGGGAAGGTTTTTAACATGTCCCATAAAAGAAGCAAAAGGTGAGGAAGCGTTTGAAATCTATTTCTCCAGAGGGAGAATGGCAGTTCTCAAAAGCATATTAGAGGGTAAACTTCCCTTAAGTAAGGAGCTCGCAGAATTCGTATATCAGTGTTCTGAATGTGGTAATTGTACGGAAGTATGTCATCAGACCCAAAATGAAAACATAATTTTAAATACTTCTAAATGGATTAACCATGTGGAGGTATGGGATGCCTTGAGAAAAGATTTAGTGGAAGCTGGTTATGCTCCTTTAGATAAGCATGCACGCTTAATAGATTTAATGAATACAGAAAAAATGAAAAATCCATATGGGGAACCACAGACTAAGAAGTATGAATGGGCTCAAGGATTTTCAAATGTAAAAGAAAAAGGAGAACTAGCGATTTTTGCTGGCTGTACAATGCCTTTACGGCAAACAGAGACCCTAAAGAATATGATGAAAATATTTCAAGCGACGGGTAAGGAGATAGCATATTCTAACGACGAATGGTGTTGCGGTTCAATTGCAATGAGAATTGGAGATTATGAATCTGTAAAAGAAGAAATGACTCATAATCTTGAATTATTCAAACATATGGGTGCGAAAGTTGTATTTTCTCCGTGTGCAGGCTGCTATCGCACGTTAAAGAAGGATTATCCCGAACTCCTTGACGAAGATCTACCCTTTGAAGTGAAGCACATTACTGAGATTTTAAGTGAAATGATGAATAAAGGAGAGATTCCGTTTAAAAATCCCGAAGAAGAATCAGTTAGAGTCACCTATCATGATCCTTGCCATTTGGGACGACATATGGACCTATATGAAATTCCTCGTGAAGTTATAAAAAAGATTCCAGGAATAGAGTTGCTAGAAATGAAACGAAATAGACAGAATGCGTGGTGTTGTGGTGCTGGAGGAGGGGTTAAAAGTCAATTCCCGGAACTAGCACTTAGCATATCCGTGGAAAGAATTAAAGAGGCGATTGAAAGGGGAGCAGAAATATTATTAACAAGTTGCCCCTTTTGTGTTAATAATCTATTGGATGCCTATAATTCAATGAATTCTGAAGTTCAAGAAAGAATTAAAGTTATTGATATTATTGATTTTATTGCATCAAAAATCTAACTTCTATTCTTTTTCTTTTCAATTCCTTGAAATAGAGTATAATTAACATAATGAAATCTCTAATAATACTAATTTAAACCATAAATATATTATCATGGGATTATTTTATAAAATAATAATATGTGAAGGTTAATTAAGGTATATGAACAGTTTTAACGAATACTTAAAACCCACTGAATTCCTTGACTTTGATAAGAAACGAGTCACACAAAAGGCTTTGGAGATCACAGAAGGTAAAGAATCTGATACAAAAAAAGCAATTGCGCTCTTCTATTGGGTACGAGACCAGATTAAATACAACATGTATTCATATCTGCCAGAGTACAAAAGTAATTTGAAAGCATCCACCACGCTTCGACGAGAGCGGGGTTTTTGTATGTCCAAAGCGGTATTATTATCTGCCTTGGCGAGAGCTATAGATATTCCAGCAAAAGTTCATATGGTGGATATTAAAAACCATAAAGCCCCCGATTGGGTAGTGGAATTTATGGGCTCTAAGAATTTCCATTGTCACGGTTATAGTGAATTGTATTTAAATGGTAAATGGGTAAAAGCCACTCCCGTGTTTGATAAAACCACAGCAATTAAAGCAGGATATACACCCCTAGTGGAATTTAACGGAAGTGATGACGCATTACTCTCTAAATATGACGAAGAGGGAAATCTTTTTGTTGAATATCTTGAAGATTATGGAACTTTCATAGACCTTCCTTTAGGACAAATTCAAGAGATTTTTAAAGAAAAGTATGGTACTATTTATACAGAATTTAAGTTCAAACGCCCTAACAAGAAGTAAGTGATTATTCAAACTGATCTTCCTTAAAAATAATAACATCACAAATTTTACTTATTTATTTTATTTCGTTCTAAATGGATAGTTAAAAGACAAAATATTTAAAGATAAACGCTGATTTTTAATATAGAAATACTTTTGTTCAATTTTAGAATTTATATTGAAATCTATGAGTAAAAGGAATCATAAGTTGCAGCGATCAATGGAAAATAAGCAAGAATATCAAGGAACGCTCGATACGGAGAAATTCAAATTAATTGCCGATCAATCCAATAACGGAATAGCTATTGCTGATTTAAAAGGCAATATAGAATATATTAATAAATATTTCGCAGAAATTCACGGATACACTCCCCAAGAATTGATAGGGAAGAACTTGAGCGTTTTTCATACAAAAGAACAAATGAAATATGTGAATAGAATTAATAAGGAATTATTATCGTCTGGGAGTTATTCCAGTAAAGAAGTATGGCATATTTCAAAAGATGGGACTCCTTTTTTAATGCTTATGAATTCGGTTGTGATATACAATCGGCAAAATGAGCCGAAATTTATGGCGACTACCGCGATAAATATTACTGAGCTGAGAAAGACGCAAGAGAAATATAAGAATTTGTTTAAGACTTCTAGAGATGCGATAATGATTCTGGAGCCTCCAGAATGGAAATTTACTACAGGAAATCCCGCTGCTATTTCTATGTTTCGCGCTAAAAATGAAAAAGATTTTTGTTCGAGAGCTCCTTGGGAATACTCTCCGCAGATGCAACCTAATAATACTCCTTCTAAGGAAAAAGCCTTGAAGATTATAGAAGAAGCATTAAAGAAGGGTAGTCTCCTTTTTGAATGGGCTCATAAACGATTGAATGGAGAATTATTTCCCGCAACGGTTTTATTAAGCAGAATGGATATGGGAGGTAAAAGTGTTCTGCAGGCTACTGTTCGTGACATAACCGAACAAAAAAGAGCAGAACAATTGAAACTTCAAAACATGGAATTAAAGCGCCTAGATAAAAAAAAGAATGATTTTATTACTATGGCTGCACATGAGTTAAAAACCCCACTTGTTTCAATTTCGGGCTATGCTGATTATATTTTGACTGCATATAGAGATGAATTGTCGCCAGAAGTAGTAGAAGACTTTAAAATAATGAAGAGAAATATAAAACGACTTGGGAATTATATGAATGCCCTTCTAGATGTCATGAAAATTGATGAGTCAAAGATGAAATTACAAAAAAACCCCATAAACTTGAATGAATTAATAAAAAAATCTATTGAAGAGTTATCTTATCTTATTGAAGAGAAAAAGCATACCATCAAATTATACTTGCAAGAAGATCTTATCGTAGACATAGATTATGGACGCATTTTTCAAGTAATTACCAATCTTTTATCAAATTCTATCAAATTCACTCCTCCAAAAGGCTTAATCACAATTACAACAGAGAAAAATGCATCTCATATTAAATTCAAAATTGAAGATAATGGAGTCGGAATAAAACCTGAAAATCTCGGAACTATCTTTGATAAATTTGAAACAAGTGAGATGAATATTAATAAATACCCTGAAGGAAAAGGGACCGGATTAGGGCTTTATATTTGTAAAGGAATCATCGAAGCTCATGGTGGAACAATAGAGGTAACCTCTGAGGGGAAAGGAAAGGGAGCAACATTCAAATTTTTTCTTCCCAACACTCAATAGATCCACAAATAATCACTTATTTAAAATACCTCTCTTGTAATCCTAAATCGTTCAAATAAATATTATATTTCCCTAATTTTCCCCCATAATTTCCTGCTGATATTTTCACAAGTCCTTGCATATCTATTATCCTCTCAATTACTTTTTTCATTGTCAGTTTAATCGTTTCAATATCTATAGCATTGAAAATAATTTCGGGTATTGATTTAATATCTTTTGGCACCTTAAATTCTGCTTGTGATACTTTTTCTCTAAGAGTAGGACAAAACGGATGATTCGTGCTCGGACCAATCTCGGGAAAATTAGTTTCGGGCTTTGAGCCTGCTGAGCAGACATCAAATGTCGTACAGACATTATCAATGCCTTCAATTATTTTCACAGCTTCTCGCCCTACTTTTATACCTGTCTCTATTGAATCACAAAAAAGCCATAAATTACCTCCCATTACACCCGGTGCATACGATAATTTCTGCTCTATTAAAAAATCGTGTCCCATCATGATAGGTACATTAATGAGCTTTCTGTTATGTTTTTCAATGATCCATTCATATCCATCTCCACAATGCCCCACATTATTCATCATATCAAACTCCGTTTCACTATTCTTTGGATAAGCATTAAAGACAGCAGTTGTTGGTACAACAAGAATTCCCTGGCGTATCCTCCTTCCTAACTGCGTATATAATTTTGATGTAGCCTTTTTCCCGGTTCCAGTAACCCACAATTGTACTATCGCTCCTATTCGTCCATCAATCGTTTCATTTTCATTTAGCCATCTTACTACACCCCCTTCAGCATCCCCAAACACAGTTGATGGTAAGGCAGTGAAGGAATTGACAGCCCGTGAAAGAAACTGTTTATCTTTTGCAGTAATTTGTATTTGTACCACTAGACCCTCAAAGGCTTCGCAGAACGTATCTTCTATTTTCATTTATTTGTTCACCCTCAGTTTCAGTAGCTTTAATTACCATAATTTCTTACTTTGTAATATTAATAGTTATTTCTTTTTTAGATTTAAAAAACTTTTTACCAATAAAATAATAAACTCAACCAAGACTTCATATGCCTATTGGAATTTTTCTTTACGAGATAGATTCAACATCCGAACCCAAAATTCTTATCGATTACCATTTAAAAAAGCAAACGATATCCTCCGCAATTTTGAAGGATTTATATAAGAAACATACCCAAGGTATCATCGATGCAGTTATACAAAAAGGAGAAGTCAGATTTTATTCAAGTATGGTCAAAGAAAAGGAAGATCTCTATCTGGGATTTATTCTAAAAATGGACGAGGACTTAATCTCATTAAAAAGCATCTTTGAGGAAATTGAACTCGAAATCGTAGAAAATTATGATTCTCTTGATAAGAATAAATTGAAAGGATATATAAAGGACACATTAAACTCCATTACAGATTTAATGGATAAGCTTAAAAATCCCGAGATTATTAAAGCTCAATTAAACAATAAAACTAAAAAACTGCTTGATGAAAATAACATAGAAGAGGCGAAGAAGTTAATCGATCTCGGTGAAACTGTGCCAATGGAGTTATCCCAATTAATTCAAGAAGCAGAAGCCTATTTCGAACAAGAAAGATTTAAAAAATCAAAAAAAAAATTTTTAAAAGCAGCTAATCTTGCTCAATTGATTAAAGAAGAAAGGATTGTTTCCTTTTTAGAGAATAAAGCAAATAAAGTGGGAAGTTTTCCTGACATTTTAGAAGAACGTGAGAAAATTGAAGATGAAATCGATGAAGAATATGATAAATTAGAGGAAAATTTATTAGAGCATTATACTTCGCTCATACCTAAAATAAAACGTCTTATGGAAATTGCAAATATCTTTAATCAAAATGATAAATATCTTGTCTTATCCAATTACTTGAGTCAATTACGGCAAGCTACAAGATTGGCAGAGAAATTGGATCAAATAAATCAAGATTTATTAAAAAAAGAGTTCCTCAATTAAGTTAATTTAAGAAACATTCCGTTTAAGTGAAGTCAAAAAGAGATACTTTTACTTACTCGTCCTTTAATAACTTTTATTCTATATTTTCTTCTGATTGTGGTGGTTTGTACTCACCAATATCATCCCAAATTGTTTTAGCAATTTTCCAGGCGATTTCTGAGGGTTTGTTGAGAGCACTTTCAATCAATTCTTTTCCGAGATCCTCATTGATATCTATCTTATATACATCGGGATTATTTTTGAGCATCATCGAAAATTTAGCTCCACCGGTTTTTTCAGGAACAATAACTATTCCGGCATCAAAAATATTTCCTTCGATGCCATCATGGATTCGTTTCACAGCATAATATCCCGCAACTCCCGCCGACCGATCAAAGGTCTTAATTGAGGGAATTTCGATACCCCATTTCTTTCCTTCAGTTTCTACAAATCCCGCAATAGTTTGTCCTCGATCATCTATTTTATATTTATACTCCAAAGTGGTGCTAAATTGCTTTTCCTTTTCTTCTCCTATCTTCATAATACATTTAAGAGTGGCACTGGCAATTGAAGAGGGATTGACTTCAATGGTATATTCTTCTTCTGCTAAGATTTGATCGATTTCTTTGGTTATTTTTTCTCGAGGGGTTGAAAAATCTACTTTCTCTTCGGCAGTTTCGGGAGGTTTTGCAACAGCCTCAATTTCTGGCGCCTCTTCCACCAATTCTTCCACACTCATCTCATCGAGAATGATTTTATCGATAAAACGCTTACATAATTTAATTGCACTGCGCGGATTTCCGCCCGTTTTTTCATAGATAATATCCAAAATTTTTTCATTTAACGGAAAGAGGGGATATAAGGGAGGATTTAAATTATTTCTATCCCAGAAATCTTCCATCATTTTAGAATAAAAAATTTTTAAATCATTCAAACTAAAGGGCTTAAGCTCTTGGGCAGGTTCCATTCTGGATCGTAATGGTTGGTCTGCGATTTCTAAAATTCTCGGCCATATTTCTTTTAGTACCGCGATTACGATGACTAGCCCCATCACTTCATTATACAATCGTTTAAGGACTTCCAAAAATTGTTTTTCTGCGTCTTCACCAAACATACGGTAGGGCGATTCTATCTCGTCAAAATATAGAAGAATCACCCGATCTAAATTCTGTGTGATTATTTTAATCATAGCGAGGCAGATATCATCATCCTCTAATACGGAGTTAATCCCTAGCTTGTCCAGCTCATCGGGCTCTAAATCTTCCCCAAGCAGCCATCGTTCTGCGAGAGCCTTCTTATCTTTATCTAATTGATATAATACAAGTGCTTTCACACAGTCAGCAAACACTCCCGGGAATTCTCTCAATCCACTTTTGATTACTTCTTCAATTTTAGGTTTCTGAAAAATGCTGCCTTTTTTACCGCCCCATTTCTCTACCGCCCGTTCAGAGACGATATCCAGCATTTCTGTGCCTATCTCCTCTATTATACAAGTATAGACATGAAGAATTACTCGAACACTTCCCGGAGGACTGGGAACATAAATTATCGACCAATTTACTGGTTCTAATTGGCTAGCCTCGAATTCCTCTCCTTGTTCCATTTCCTTTAATTTTTTACGATTTTCCTCTTCCTTGTCTTTAAAACTATGATATGCGTGAGTTTTACCGCTTCCCGCTGAGCCTAAAATTGGAAGGAAGCGCGAGCATTGATCTCGATAGGTTTGTCTAATGAGTCTAAAGACTTCCCTATCAATATAACTTCTTGGACGGGCAACATCGATAGGATCCCGAATATCACCTCTCGAAACATAATTGCTGAATGGTAAGAAAGGAGAATCTCGTAAAACATCCAAATAAAGTTGCTTTTCATCATCATCAAGGTCTAAGTTAGAATCTGACATTTCCAGTGCCTCTTTTAGGGGTATCTTTATTTTATTTAAATAAAATTTATTAGATTAAATAACCATTAATACAATAAACCTATTAGATAATGGGTTCTTTATATATTTAATTAATTAAAGTAAGATTCATAATAAATTAAATTTAATTATACCATAGATAAGAGAGTGATTCTTTTATGAATGATAAAGATGATGAGAAATATGAGGAAGACCCCAATGATGAAGATGATGATGAGACTCCGAATCCCTTTAATTTCTTTAATCTTCTGCAAGATCCGGGAAAACTAGGAGAACTCTTTGGATCAAAGCAATTTCAAGATATGTTCCAAAAAGTCTTCAAGCAAATCATGGGAAATCTCGATAAGTTTCCTATTGATTTAAAGAACCTCTCTCCCGAAGAGTTCCAAAAAGAATTAATGAAAAACATGGCAAAGCTTGGCATTAAGGGTCCGTTTATGACCGGATTCAATGTGAGCTTTGATTCGGAAGGAAATCCTGTTTTTGATTCCTTTGGAAATATCAAACAAAAGCCGGATGGAAAAGCAGAAGTAGACAGCGTTCGACAGCCATTGGTGGAAATAAACGAAGAAGAGGACCACATCATTGTAATTGCAGAAATGCCGGGCGTCACAAAGTCAGACATTACACTTAAAGCTACGACTCATAAATTAACGATCTCTACGGAAGAAAAATCTTCTCTGGGACATCGTTATTACAAGGAAATTGATTTACCCGTCGCAATTACTTCTGATTATGCAAAGGCTCGCTATGCCAACGGAATTCTTGAGGTAAAACTAAAAAAAGAATCTGATGAAGAACAGAAAGATATACACATAGATTGATAAATATTGATCTGAATTTTTACTCTTAGTATTTAAAGTGAATCTTTTAAAAAAAATCTTAATCAATAACCTATTTAAAGTGAACATACATGCTTAAGGGATGTTTTTCTATCTTATTGCCCCTTCATTCTGATTATGAGATCCTTGGACAATATTTCAGCGGGGCGGGTAAGTTTGAAATTACAAGCAATATCTTTCTACGATTAAAACTACAACATGATAAAAACGAATTTAATCTTTTAAAAACCAATAAATACGATCTTTTTTCATATTATCACAAATTTACCACTAAAAAGAAGTTAAAAGCATCGGGAATTATTTTAGGGTTATATTTGGAAAATGAGGAGGATCCAGAGAAATTCCGAGCATCACTTAAAGATGCGGCAAAGAGCTTAGAAAAGCAAGATCTTTTTAATTTGGATCAAAAACAATTCAATAGAAAATTGAAAAAAACCATTGAGCAAATTGTCGAGCCTCTCTCTGATGTTATTAATCCGGATATTATGAAGAAGAAAATTATCAATCGAACAAAAGCTCTGTTATCGGGGGGAAAAGAAGAGAGGAATTTAGCTCAAGAATTATTGGAACGACTGGAAGATGAAGAACATGTAAAAATTTCCAATTATTGTGATTTAGCCGAAAGAGAAATGGAAGAAAAAAATTATAAAAAGGCAGCAAAATACTTCCAAAAAGCCACAGATTTATCGGCACAATTATGCGGAAAAGATTCCAGAATTACGAAAGATCTTCAAGATCGAGTAGAATTTTCAGAAAAAATACCCGATATCATTAACGAACGTGATGAAGCTGCTTCTGAAGCGAGGGAAGCATTGAAAAATGAGCAATTTCATGAAGCATATTTATTATATCATAAAGCAAGCAAATTATCTAAGGAATTAGTGCAATTTGATAAGGAAGAAGAATACCGTTTAAAAGCAAAAGCATTAAATGAATTTGCTAAAGTGGATCAGATGTTTAAGTGAACTACCCTCGCCTGAAGACGAGGACTTCGTGTGAATACGGAGCTCTTAGTTCACCAGACTGAACGTGGAGAAATTCATACTACGATGGACCGGTCATGACACCTTCGGTTGCCGCCAAGTTCTTGCACCAAACCGTTGCTCTGTCACCGATGGTGAATAGCCCTGAAGGATAGGAGCGGTGGCATCAGTGTAACAAGCCTTTCCTTAATTGTCGAGGTGAATTCGAATTCCTTGCCTGCTCACCGGGCATGGGTACGCACTACCAATGAGGCTCGTTTCGTGCTGACGGGCTGAGGAGGATTTACTCGAATGAGAGCACGTAGAGGTGAAAAAATGGAAAAACATGAAAAGAATGAAACACGAAAAGACCCTCGTGTACGTGTTGAACGAGGACGGAACGCACTTGATGCCTTGTGTTCCCGTGATAGCACGGCTGTTGCTCAAGGAGGGAAAAGCCAGAGTAGTTATGAGGAGTCCGTTCACCATCAAGCTGAATTATCGTCCCGCCACTGAACACGTCCAACCGTGAACATTGAGTCAGGATGCGTGAAGCTTCATCATGGGTACAAGCGTGACCGATGAGGTGGGGAACGTGTGTTATGCAAGTGAAGTGGAGTTAAGAAATGATATCACGGGAAAAATTCAAGGCTTTCGCAAGTTTGACAAGGTTCGCTATGAAGACGGTGAATATTTTATCAAAGGGCGCATGTCATCGGGCTATGCGGTTCTCATAGACATCACGGGGAAGAAAAAGGAATTCAAACCGCTTCTAAAACTCTCAAATATGATGTGACTCTCAGCACGAACTTTACAAATGGTAATGGAGTGCTCAATTCATCTCGCCTCTGAAGGGGCGAGTCTTCTTGAGCAGACATGATAAAATTTATTAGTAATTTTTCTATATATTTGTTTATAAAACTAAATAGGAGATAATTTTTAATGTCTAATGAAAAGTCTACTGGTCAAATTCCCCGCAATTTCTTGCTGATTCAGCTGGTCTTGATCATTATTGGTCTTATTGGCTTCTTTTTTACGGTATGGATTGATGTCATCTATATTCAAATTGAGATTGTGCAACTTATCTTTAGTATCATCACCTATGTGGGTGATACGTTAGTCTTTATCGTGATTGTAGCGATAATATATATCGTGTACGATAAAAGATTCGCTAAAAATCTCACGCTGGCATTATTAACTACAGTATACGTGAATAGTTTTTTAAAGGATATTTTTCAAGATCCTCGACCCGTTCAAAACGATTTACGAGAAACAGGATATGGATTTCCCTCGGGTCATTCCCAAGGTGCTGCAACCTTTTGGGGATATATTGGATATGAATTTAAAGATGCTTTAGAGCATAATCTTGTCCCTATATTGTTCTCAATTATTATTCTTTTGGTAGCATTATCAAGGATTATTATTGCCGTTCATGATCTTCAAGATATTAGTGGAGGGATTATTTTTGGTGTTTGTGTCCTGTTGGTATTCATATATTTACAACCAGTCCTTACGGAAAATGTTAATACTCTACCACTCTCAATTAGAATAATTATAGGTGTGGTTACATCCCTCGGATTATTTATTTTAGGAACTCTCTTATTTCCTACCTCGGGCGAACAATTATTAGGAGATAAGGCGATCCCCTTTTCTGATGCAGGATCTTATGCTGTTGTTGGCGGGGTGTTGTTGGGATTAGTGGGGTATGAACTAGAAAATGAATATGTGAAGTATGAACCTTCTAAACTTGAAGTAAAATATAAGATCCTTAATGTCATCATTGGGCTAATCATCGTTTTTGTACTTTATTTTGGACTAGAATTTCTAAAGGACATTTTTAATTCCGTGATCTTTCGATACATCAGATATGCATTAATCTCTTTTATTTTAGTATTTATTGTACCATGGATCTTTACTAAAATAAATCCAAAAACGAATAAAGAATAAATCATAAAAAGTAAAGAATAAATTACTAACTCATATCAATTTTTTTCTCTTTTTTTGTTGTTTTCTCATTGAATTTAGCGGTCAAGAAAATTAAGAACCTAACGAAGAGTAGATGAATATGATATTTATCTAAGATTAAGAAATTTTCTATTTATAGGCATAAATAGTTGCATAAAATGCTAAAGAATCAACATTTCCAAGTTCTTGTAAAAGTATCTGCTTGACTAGTTGTCTTTCCTCCTCAGTGATTTCGATCTCTTCGTCTGGAATTTCGTAAAGATCTTCTCGGGTAGGATTCGCTTTCACTTTCTCAAGAAACATTTTCATTCACTTATGGTACGAATATTTATTCACCTATTTATAGTTTTCCCTTTTGACATATTACTAACGCGAAATTCAAACTATAAAAAGTAAGAAATACAATTGGTATAATTATTAATGTAATTTAAAATAAACTTAATAATGCGTTAATTTTTTTTTTAATAGATGGTTTTTTTGCACATTCAGTTAATATGCGCTTTGCTAGCTCCTTCTTCTTTTTAAAATATATTTCCATTATTTCTGGTAGGGTAAGCTTAGGGTATCTCCTTTTTAATGCAAGATCTCGCCGTTCACATCCTCCTCTACGCATGCAGCAATATGACATAGATCCAAAACATACAATATCAGAATCCCATTGATTCTCTTGGGAAAAAGTTTCCTTAATTTCTACAAACTCTTCTTGTGAAAGTCCTAATTCTGCTAATGCTTGATCTCGTCTACATTTAAATCCAAAGGTAAGGCTATATCCTGGTTTGCAACAAAACGTTAAGGCTCTATAGTCTCCCCCCATGCAAATAGGAACGGGAGCATTTTTCTCCCAGCCGGGTAAATCTCGTAACTTGTCTTCTTTTAAGTTTAACATTTTTAATGTACTATTGCAATTCTATTTCACTGTTTATAAGGAGTTACATAAAATAAAGGAGGGCCCGGAGCGGGAATTGAACCCGCCTCTAAGGATTCACAGTCCCCAATATTGATTATTTGTGAGAATCTCTCAGCTAATCTAACCACTGTACTATCCGGGCCATGGGAAGGTGCGCAACTGATCGTTGCGGTTTTTTTTCATATTTTATATTAATAAATACTCTATAAATTAAAATTTTAATGAATTGATAGTACTCTAAAAACTCATTTTTTGCCTTCTTTTTTTTCATAATAACCGGGTAATGATTTGACTTGCAATAACCTCCCTTCATGCCCACTTATACCCAAGAAAGGTTCAAATTCTCTCATGAAAAAGAGTTCTGCTTTTGTTGGGGGCTCAACCTCTCTTACGGTTTTGCCAAAATCTTCTGCTGTTTTTAGGTCCCAGGGGATGATCTTTCTAATATCCTCTAGGGTTGTTTCTGGATATAGAGCTGAGAGATACATCTCCTTGGAATGTTCTTCAAATCTAAAGATACCATATTGAGAAAACACAGCACTTGGACCCCCAAGTAATCCCGCTTTCTTTCGTGAGTCCCCACCCTCTAACCATCCAGGACTTGTAAGATAATCTAGCTCCTCAACAAAATGTCCCCCAACCACCGTATAAATAGTCCGATTGCAATGTCCCGCAAATTCATTAGCACCTCCGGAACCTGGTAATCTCATATCAGATCTGCTCTTAATGCAATAATCTCCCACAACGGTGGTATTTACATTTCCATATTTATCAATTTGGGCTGCACCCAAGATGCATAAGTCGGCATATCCTCGATGTACGATAGTTGTGAACACATCAAAAAGATCTATAGAATACGAAAAACCTTTGGTGCTTCCGGGATCTGCTACATCTTCGAGATTTTGAAACATATTGACATTGACCATGCCTGCTTCGGTTAAGATAACTGCGTTTGGAGCGTGGCTACGCTTTGCGATAGCTCCCGCCGTCATGGGAATTCCTTGCCCAATTATAGCCACTTCTCCATCTTGAATTTCTTTGCTCGTTTCTAAAACCATAATTTCTACTCGTCTATATTTCATAGTTCTAGTTCTCCCTCCTCTTCGGTTAATTCAATATATTCTTCTCTACTCAAAGCAAGATTATAACAGAAGTCATCTTGCCAATAGGTTTTTTTATAGCCCAAATTCACTTGATCAGAGAGGTATTCATTAATTTCTAAATATTTCAGCGGTTCTTGTCCAAATCTTTCACGATAATGATCCATGTATTCTTTACGATTACTTATGTTATATACCCATTCCTCCATGAATTTTTCATTGCCCACCTCTGATAATGCCTTACCGAAATACATTGATCGGAACATAATATCTGTATTATAATAGCCTGCCACAGGGCTGGGATGAGCGCCCCACGGAACTTCGCATACCGCACTTACTCTAAAGCAAGGAATTTTTGTGAGAAAGGGCGAGCGCTTAATTTTTTCGGTATCAACAATTTCTTCACAAGAGACGATGATCTTATCTGCTGAAAGGGCAGTCCATTTAACTGTTCCTTCACTTCCCCAAAACTGAGCATTTCCAAATTTATCTGCCCGCTGCACATGAACAATTGCAACATCTGGATTTAATGCGGGAACGAGCACAGTTTCTTTTCCGGTAAATGGAGATTTAATTACTTTTAATTTGTTTTCCTGTTTAAAAGTTCGAATATTAAAGATATCCGATTCTTTTATTGATTTCATTACTGGTAGAAAATCATATCCGAGCGCGCCCGCCATAAACATTGCGCACATAGTAAAATTTGTATAATCTTCAATTATTACTTTTTCATCAAATAATGCTCTATCTAATTCTCTTTTGTATCTTCTCCCCCCCGCACGATGATAATAGGAGGTTAAAATTTTTGAAACACATCCACCAGAAATGAGAAGATCTACTTCTTCAATTGCCGACGCCACAGCAATAGTTAAATCCTTCCTTTCTTGCCTAATGATTTCATGAATAATTGCATAAGGATTGGCGTGTAAAAAATTACATAATGCTAATGTATCTCCATCATTTACAAACTTTGAGACGGCGTCCTTTAATTCCATAGTCTTTATACTACTTTTTTGAGTTTTTAATTCCGGAATTCTATTCACCTATTATATAAATTTTTAATTAATAATTTTAATTACACTTCATAAGAAAAGAGATTTGAAAAAAGAATGGTTTATAAAATCTTAATTGACACTTTTTCAGCTAACATACTGCTACAAATCATCCTTAATTCTTAGAGCAATATACATGCATGCAACTTATAAGATTTACTCAAGATTACTCTTTATTGTTTTAAGAATATACTGGAGACATTCCACAATCGCTTCCTCCAATTTTCCCGAATTATTAACAATAAAATCTGCTGTTGCTAAATCCTGATGTGTTTCTGCGCGCTTAATTCTTTCTTGCAACTGTGTACCCTCTTCTCGTCCTCTTTCTCTTATCCGTTTTATTGTTGCCTTCAAAGGAACCTTAATAAAAATAACTTTACACCTTTGGTATTTCTCTCGTGCACGCTCAGTAATACTTCTACTTACATTAACCAATACAGGATGCCCTTTTTTAAGATAATCATCAATTATAATGGGTATACCATAATCCAATCCATAGATATTCCAAGATAGTGCAAATTTTCCTTCATTTTTTAATTTTGAAAATTCTTTAGGACTTACATATATATTTTCTTCCAACTCAGAAGGTTCTCGAGTAATATAACGACGAGGAACATAGATCTTCTTTAATCCAGAAGGATATTTAGCAATTACACCTCCAATTATGGAATCTTTTCCGGATCCCGAATTTCCTACGATCAAAAAAAGCGTACCGGGGTAATTTTTCCGTAGTTTATTCATCTCTAATACCACATCAAGTTCTTTATAACTTAAATTATGTAGTACAGATTTTAAAATTTTAAATTAAAGTTTAAAATATAAAGAATTATTATTAAAATAGTGAATTAAAATGTGAATTTTTAAATTTTTTGATGAATAGAGAGGTGTAAAAAATTAAATGAAACTCTCAGAAATTCGAGAGTCACTTCAGAAATATCTGGATGAGATATACTCAATCGCCATAACAAAAAGAGGTGGATGGGTTACAAATAAAGAAATTGCAGAAAAATTAAATGTAGAACCTGCAAGTGTCTCGGGGATGTTAGAAAAATTAAAGGAAGAAGGCTTAATTCAATGGGAACCCCGGAAAGCTATCCGCATGACAAATAAAGGCAAAGAATTAGCAAGACAATTGAATGAAATCCATCTTTTATTAAACACTTTCTTTGAAGAAGTGCTAAAACTTGAAGATAAAGAAACAATAAATAATCTTTCATGCGAGATCGAGCACCATATCTCACCCACGGTCAAAGATTCCTTAAAAAAATTTTTAAATCAATATTTAGCCCAAGAATAAGGTAGGAACCCATATCCCTCTCTTTTTACCCTAAAATTGCTGATTATAAGCTTATTACATTAAGCTAATCCGATGAATAAAGAAGATCTCATCTTTTCAATCCTTTAATAATTGAAATTATTTCAAAATTATTTCCATTTAATTTTTAAGTTTTAAATCTTTAGATTAAAACAATCAATCCTTTGAATTTGACTTCTATTTTAAATTAAAATTCTCTATTAAAAACAAAATGATGGAAGAATTCCAACAGAAAATAGACCTTGCAAGAAACTTCTTTAAGGACTTCTCAAATTATATTGAATTAGAAGACTTTCGCGATTTCCTGTTATTTGTATTAAATAGTCAGGTTCCTTCAAATATTTTACAGCAATTGGGAATAGGAGGTGGAAAGGGTGTTATTAATCTACCATTTAATCCCTTATTTAATATCTATTATCAAAAAGTGAATTTAATCTCTGCGGGAGCGTTGATTATTTATGTGAAATCTGAAGCGGTTTCTGAAGGGTTTATTTTAGAAAAAGATGATCCGGTCTTTCAAGAGCATCTTCGACCTAATGAGCGTGAATTGGCTTTTCGGGGCAAAGAGAAATTTCTGATCCCCCATATAAGTGATTGCACCTTTCTGAATGAAAAAAATAGCAATCCTATTACCTTAAAATTCGATGACCTCTATTATGATATGAAAAGTTTTTTGGCAATTGCAGAACCCAATATTTTATTCGTACGGGATGCTCCTTCTGAAAGCGATCCCGATTTACTGTTTGCATTTAATCTAATGCCCGAGATGCCTGGAAAACCAGATGAAAAAGTCTTAAAACTCGATATTTTGCTAGACTTTGAGCATAAAACCAGAAATATTAAATTTATCAAAAGAGAAGAAGATTATGAGCTAAAATATTTAGAAAATCTTATAAACATCAGCCACTCCGATTTATTTAAGGCCGCCTTTTCCCTCGTATTACATATTAAGTCTTTCAAAAAACCTTATAATATGTAAAATGCTCCTAATTTCTATTTTTTCATTTCTCATTTTATTCCTTTTTCTGTCAAAAGAAGAGCCTTTCTTCTAATCATATCTCAAGAACTAAAAATT
This sequence comes from Promethearchaeota archaeon, assembly GCA_008080765.1. Lineage (GTDB taxonomy): Archaea > Asgardarchaeota > Lokiarchaeia > Sigyniarchaeales > SOKP01 > TEKIR-8. Next base: position 17,131 of record SHMU01000046.1, read on the forward strand.
GTGATTTCGAACCTTTTGAAGATATAATTCTCAATATTATTATAGAACCAATATATAGAAAAAAACAATCTATATATGAGCCTTTTATATAATTTATTTATTCATAATTCATCATCATCATCAATAATAAAAGTAATCCTAAAAATTAGTAATTTATACTCTCGATAGGAATCGTAAGTATTATTTTAGTGATCTATTTTGTATTTTATGGATAAATGATCAAAAACTTTTTTAACAAATCAGAGAACCCCAAATATATAAATGGTCGCAAAGTCCTCAGAAAGTGAATATCAAAGATATTGTGTGTCCACTTGATGGGGAAAAAGTTTTTCCAACTGCAAAAGTCTGTAATAGCTGTAAAATACCCCTAAAATAGGCAATAACCTAATTTATCACGTTTTATTCAAATTCTTTTTTTAATATTCTTGTTCTAAATAGAATCATAATTGTGTTAAAATAGTCTTATTATCCCATTAAACTATTAATATTTACTATTTATAAAGTATGCCGACAAAAATATAATAACTAATCAAAAAAAATTGTAAGTTTAGGTGTAGGATTGAGATGAAAATCATTACTATTAATCTCCCTGAGAAATATTTAGAAGCTATTCAAATTCTTAACGATCTTGACATTTATCCTTCAAGAAGTGAAGCTATAAGAATTGCTCTCCATAACTTTTTATCAGATGAGCTTAAAATGTTTCAAGACCTTGATGGATCAAAATTTGAAACGCTTATTAGAAATAACTACAAAAAAAAATAATTGTTACTTTTTTCTTTTTTCTTTTTAATAATGTCAATATTATCTTTTATCTCCTTCTTATTTAACCTTATTAAACAAATTAGAATGAGGAATATCCCTTATTTGGAAACATCTTAAGAATGCAAATTCTTCATACGGAAGAATTTTGGAAGTAAAAGTGAATTAAACCGGAGAATATCTACCCAAAAACAATTGAAGAATAGTTAAAATATAAAAAAATAAAGAATGCGAAAAATAGATTATACTTTATTTGAGATTTCTTCTAGTTATGGTTATGCCAAGATAATATCTTTGCAGAGATATACATCTTGAACGGCATGAATAATTTTAATACCCTCATCCATTGAGCGTTGAAATGCTTTTCTACCCATGATAAGACCCCAGCCTCCAGCTCGCTTATTGATTACTGCAGCTTTCACGGCATCTTGTATGTCATTATCTCCTGAGGGTCCTCCGGAGTTAATAAGACCCACACGACCCATATAACAATTTGCCACTTGGAATCGATTCCATTCTAATAATTTGCTGCCTTCAGAGAGTCCTTCAGTTGGAGCTAATTTTTCATAAACCAGTTTATTTGTCTTCCCGAAATTGAGTACCTTAAATCCTCCATTCTTAGTGGAGATTTTCTGTTTAATGATATCTGCTCCAATAGTAGCTCCTAAATGATCGGCTTGCGAACACATATCATTAGAGTCGTGGTAATCCATACCATCTTTTACGAATTCATCAGGATTTCGTAGATACGCCCATAATACGGCAACCAGCCCCAATTCATGGGCATAATTAAAGGCTTCACTAATTTCTAAAATCTGGCGTCGAGATTCTTGGGAACCGAAATAAATTGTCGCACCAACACCCGCCGCACCCATAGCATAGGCTTGGTCAACGCTTGCAAAGAGGGTTTGATCGTAAAAGTTTGGTTTACTCAGCAATTCATTATGATTTATTTTTAGAATGAAGGGGATTTTGCGTGCATATCTACGCGCCAATGAACTGAGTACCCCTAAGGTGGACGCAACAGCACTGCAGCCTCCCTTCATTGCCAACTCAATAATCTTCTTGGGATCAAAATAAATAGGATTATCAGCAAAATCAGCACCTGCACCATGTTCTACACCATGATCTACCGGTAAAATCGATAAGTATCCAGTATTTGCTAAGCGTCCAGTTTGAAACATCCATTCCATATTTCCTAATACTCGATTATTTCTATCGGATTGTTCCATGACACGATCAATAAAATCAGGACCTGGAGCATATAAATTATCTTTTGAAATACCCTTGCATGTGTGGTCTAAATATGCTGAGGCTTCATTTCCTAAGATTTTACGAATTTCATCAATGTTCATATTTCAAAATAACTCTTTTTGATTGGTTAACGATGTGTATAATAATAAATGATGACTTCCTATTATAACTATTACATTATAAAATTTAAGCGGCAATATATTGAACTAGGGTTATAATGATTAAGGACTGTTAGAACTGAGAGGTTGGAATATTGTGAGAGCGGCAGTTTATTATAAAAATAGTGATATTCGAATAGAAGAAGTAGAGGATATCCCGGTGGCAAGTAATGAAATGAAAATCAGAGTGAAATCTTGCGGGGTTTGTGGCTCTGATGTGATGGAATGGTACAGAATTAAGCGAGCTGGGCGTCCCGGGGGTGTTGGTGCGTTTGGACATGAATGTACGGGGGTCATTGAAGAAATCGGAACTAATGTTAATAAGGAGATACTTTGTAGATATGAATGGCGTATCGGAGAGAGAGTTGTATATACTCATCATGTTCCTTGTTATAGTTGTAGTGCGTGTCTCAGTGGACATACTACCGCATGTAAGACTTTGCACTCTACAAAATTTAAAAACAAATACGGAGCCTATGCTGAATATGTAGTGCTCCCCTCTATTAATATCGAGCGCGGATTATTTAAATTACCAAATAATGTAAGTTTTGACGAAGGAACTTTTGTTGAGCCTCTGGGATGTGTACTTCGCGGACAGCGATGGGCAGATGTTGGAGATGGAAAATCAGTATTAATAATCGGTTCTGGATTGAGCGGTCTTTTACATTTGAAAACTGCCATTTTAAATGGTGCTGGTTTTATTGCAATGTCCGATGTAAATATTCATAGACTTAAAGTCGCCCAAGATCATGGGGCAAATGCTATCATTGATGCCACAAATCAAAATGTCCCAAAAAAATTTAGACAACTCAATAATGGATATGCTGCCGATATTGTAATTATGACTGCGCCTTTAGAAATATGCATTGAACAATCTTATGAGGCGATCGCTCCTGGGGGGACTATCCTTTTCTTTACCTCTACAAAACCAGATGTATCCACGAACATTAATTTCTGGGATTTATGGACTCAAGAAATAACCATTCGCTTTTCTTACGGTGCGGACTATCGAGACCTCAATACTGCATTAAATTGGATTGAGCACGGTCGAATTGATGTTAATCCTTTTATTACAAATGTTTTTCCCCTTTCAGAAACTTCAAAAGGATTCATGCTAACTGCTCACCCTCAAGAAGGAAGTCTCAAGTCAATCATCCACCCTCAAGAATAATGCGAAAAAGCTTTAGGTTTTTAATGCTCTTTTCTAATTATCTATCAAAAATCGGTTATTACATCCCAAAAAAATGACTCATCGCATTTTTCTGAGAATAAATGAGAAGTGTTTGATATATTATTTTGACTTGAAAAGAAAAAACTGCTAGGAATTTATTTCAATTCACGAAAACTTCCCATGATTATGCAAACTCCGGTTTGGAGACATCAGTTTTTTTCTTTTTCTACATTAACCATTAACATCATTTGAGGTAAAAACAATAGTATAAATATTAATCATTTTTATAATAATATGCAGAATAAATATCTTAGGTGATTTACGATCTATAATAATAAAGACCATCTCATCCAGAGAATTGGAAAAGCCACCAAGTATATAGAAAAGAATCGGTTAGATAAGGCGCTGACTGAGCTCGACATTATTTTACATGAAAATCCGCGATACTTGGTAGCTGTAAAAATGAAGGCTGAAATCTATTCAAGGCAAAACCGCCTGGAAGAATCCCTGGAATTGTTTCTCCTCTGTGATAATATCTTAGAATCTATCAAACGTCCTACAAAACAACATACGGAGATTCCATTTAGCATCGCAAAAACCTATCATAAGCTTGATGATATTGAAAATGCTATTCTTTATGCTGAAAAATCTCTGGAGCAATTCAACCATTATCATATTTATCATGATGGGCCCGCTTCAGGACTGCCCTTGAAGTTTAAGGTTCAGCTCTTTTGGGCTCTTTCAGAGTTATATTATCTTAAAAAAGATTATCGAAATTCTCTTAAATATTACCATTTCTTATTGGATTATTATCAAGGGGAGTACGATGAGAAAACTATCAGTGAGATTTTAATGGATATTGCAATTATTTTCGAACAACAAGAATATTATGAGAAAGCAATAGAATTATATATGGACGCATTCTATTATCTTGAGAAACGAGGAGAGTCTCCCGGAGTTCTCGGGCATATTCAATACGACATAGGGCGGCTCCATTATGATCTTAAAAGCTTTCAAGATGCCCATGATTATCTGGAAAAAGCCCTCACAAACTTTGAGACTGAAAATGTGAAAAACCCCCTCTTGGAGATCGAAAAACAAGACTATTATCAAGATGCTTATCGTCTCTGGAAAAAATTAAATGAACGAGGGTATCTATAAAAAAGCCCAAAATAGATATGAAATGCTTTCTGTTAATCTTGTTTTTTACCACTAAACGCAAAAGAACACACGCTCCTTGGGGTTCAATGATTTCTGCATGTAACACTACATCGAAACCCTCTCCGAATTTATTACCCAAGACACCGTTCTGTCAGGTTGCTACAATTGATATGAATGTATATCGTCTGTCAAGTTGACTTACATCTCTAACGATGAGATCTCGGAACTCACGGAGGTCTCCCAACACCATTTTGATCAATTGTCTTTCAGCGGGAACGGAACTCGCTACATCCTTATATTCTTCCCATTGTGTTAATTTCTTCTTGAGATATTTCTCCGCAATGTTAATCGGAGCTTGTACTTGACGGTCAATGCTGTACCCAAAATGTGTACATGTAAAGATTTGAGTCGTGCAGGCCATCTTTTTTCCGCATTTTAGACACGTTCGAGAAGTATCTCTTGGGTCTTCATATTCAACGAGATGTCCCGTTGATGTTGCTTTATAGTCAAGATATGTTTGAAATTGCATGAAATTCCAGCGATTCAACCTCCTCCGCATGTGTTTTGACTTTTTGTCTGCCATTGCGTTACATTCTTCTGTCGAGCTGACGAATCGCGAATATCGGTTAAATCTTCCATGACCACGATTGATTTTTCTTCATTCATTATATCGCAGATGATGTTCGCAATGGCATAAATGTCATTCTTATTCTTGTTTCGCTCAATCCTTCCGTATTTATTCAATAGCTTTTTTCTCACGGTCCGCTGATATTTCTTTCCGTTGTCGATGTTCTTCGCTATTGTCTTCCGTTTTAACGAATATGAATAATGCGTGGTTGAAATATCGGAAGAATCAACTCGCGTGACTTTCACGTTAGTTGCCGAGATGGTAATGAGATCAATCCTTCGTTCATTCACGTCAATGCTGGTAAGTGAAGTTGGTTCTTTTAACTCTACTTCCGTGATGAACGGAATGAAAATATCAACTGTCCTGTCATCATTGAGTCTTAGCGTGATCTCCCCGTATTTTTCGGTCTTGAGCTTTCCCACATAAATCCATTTCCTTACCATAAGTGGTGATACCCCCAAGAGTTGTGAGGCTTTCCCCACCCGATACAGCTGGTCACCTAAACACTCACTCATTACTATAGAAAACTATATTAGTAGTTAAAGGATATGAGACTGATGAACTACTGATTTACCCTTTTTTGTTTTGATGAATGATATCCACGTCCATTCCTTCTGTAGGAACAATAGCAAGTCCCGCTTGTGGAGATCGTGTAAGATCCCACATAGTGCAGTAGTCATTGAAGCAAGGTCCCAGCTCCTTCAAGTGCTGATAGTCCAATTATGTATAAGTAAGGTTCATTAAGGATATATGTTCCAAGAGTTCCATTTGATTATTGCTACAACTTATTTAGAAGTAATTTAATTAATCTTTCTTAAATGCCCACATTTATCATTCAGAATAATGAACTCTCATAAGACTTAATATTTTTCAAGTTAAAGATTTCGGATTTAGAATATCTTATACTGATCTAATTTTTATATCTTCCTATTAAGGTATTTCAATTCATTTTTACACTTTTAACGGGGGTTTCCCGACTAAATATCACTAGGTGGACAACCCAAAAAAATCTTTTGTTGTGCCTCCAATTATGAATAAATC
>SHMU01000047.1 GCA_008080765.1 Promethearchaeota archaeon
AAAGATGACTTGAGTGTCCCACAATAACTGAGTCGATTGAATGAAGCATTTCCAAAGAGTTTTATGGAACCCAAAATGAGTGATTTAGATAATCGGAAAAAAAAAATTAAATTAAAAATAATTTAAGATAAAAAAATTGATAATTCTAAGTTAGTTTTCTTTTGTATTTCTTTGCTTTACTGGTGTATTCTTTCACGAGATCTTGAGCTTTGTCTTCACCTTGTTTGAAGATTTCTGAAGCAAACTTTGATGCTTGTTCGAATTCTTTGGAGGCATTGGCATAATCTTCTCGTTTTTCAAATCGTTCGCCTTTTACCACATGTTCCTTCATATTAATTTTCAATTCATCTATTTTGGTCTGACGAATTTCCTCCTGCATCTGATCAAAAACCTTCTTCATATCCCAATTATTGGCGATAATAGCTGCTTGTTCATAGATTTCTATTGCATTTTGATATTTATGAACCTTTCTTTCTTTTTCTGCTTTTTTCTCCAGTTTTTTAAGTTCTTTCTTTGCCTCTTTCTTATTCTCAATGACTTTCTCTCCAATCTTGGATTTCACAGGTGCAGAAATAATCTCTTCTTGTTTTTGTAAACTAGCAATATATGCTTCTCTTTCTTCGGGATTTGTTCTTACTAATTGTTCTACAATTTCTTGTTTCTGATCTTCAGGAACATCCAATAGTTCATGTACTTTTTGCTCAATCTGCTGTCGTTCTTGAGGTGAAATTGGTTTTTCTTCAATTTTGCTAATATCAATTGGGATTAATAATCCCATTTCCCGTAATTCCTTGATTCCCATAAAGACTTCCGCAATATCTTTATTTGTTTCATCTCTTGATTTGTCAAGTAATTTCGATACGAAGAAGAATTCCCGATCCGATTCTTTCAATAAACTTTCTGCAATTTTTAGAATATCTTTGCTGTGTGTGTTCTTGAGCGCTTTGACATCCGATGGTTTGTAACTAATTCTATGGGGAAGAATTATTGAGGTGTTGAAATGTTTATCTACCAATGGTTCTGCTCCTTTAAATACATCCAATTGTCCTTTCCATCCTTCACATGCCTCGCCATATTTATCTTCGAAATCCTCTACAAATTCTTTGAGATTCCTTCTCAATGGTAAGGATGCCTTCTTGTTTAATACAAGTGCAACCCTAATATATTCACCATCGGAAAGAAGGAGTGTTTTATCACCATACTTCATTTCATTTAACGCTTTCTGAGATTCAATTTCTTTACCAAATGAAGATACCGCAGAGATAAACCCGCTAATCAGGTCGGGGTCTATTTTTTCTGAACCGAAGGATTTAAAAAAGATACATGCTCCCATTCCTTTAAACAACACTAATATATGTTCTAAATTGATAGCATCATCAAATATCGTTTTCACTTCTTTCAAAACCATTTGTTTTTTCTCTTTTTTGGGAACAATAACTTTTTGACGTACCACGACTGCAGAAACAATAATAACTGCTCCTATAATAGCAATGATCAAATAGGGAAGAATATCCTCAATGGTAAGTCCCAAGGCTCCTCCTAGAGGTCCTAGAGGGGTTGTTACAGGATTTATTGTTATACTGTCAATATTCAAGCTAGCATCTTCATAATAATAATCTCCCGTTAATTGAATAGTTAGATTCATAGTTGTTGCAGTATTAGGTATGGTTATCTGAATAACTGCAATTCCAGAACTATTAGTTGTTCCCGGAAAATTATTGAAGAAGATTCCATTGATATAGGTGAGAATCGTAATACTGGCATTTTCAATTGGTATCCAATTGGTTCCATTAAATAATGTTACATTAAAAGTTAAACTAAATGTGTCTCCTGCATTAATCTGACTAGGTGGATTTATTACTGCTAAGTTTACATTGAGTCTATTAATAATGGTTAGGTTAAATTGGTAGGTACTATTTTCGTAATTTTGCTTTACAACAGTTATTGTAATTTGATATGTACCATTACTATTTATTTGGGATGTTGAAATTGTTCCTTCATGTCTGTCATCAGTAATAGAATCAAAGAAAAGTGATTCTGAAATTGTCCCATTATCACTTGCATCATCTAAATTTATATACCATATAACATAATTCTGGGCAGCACCATCCACAAGTGCATCACCATATTCATTATCAGTAATATTAAATTCGATATACATATTACTACCAAGATAGATTGTATAGTTCTCATCAATTGGACCTAAAGAATTGGTTTGTGGTGCCTCTACAGTTTGCATTCCAATTTGAGTATAATTTCCCCTCAAATAAAAAGACACATATGCGATACTCGCGTTATAGTTAGGTGCTTTAGAAACTTCAATTCTCAATGTATAATTTCCCGAATTTTTGGTATTCATGCTTACATTTAATCTATAGTTCCCCGCCCCTGCGATATCTATTAAACTCCAATCAAAATCACTGGTATCCCATATGAGCCCCGTTGAGTTATCATAAACCACCACATCGGTACTAGTAAGTCCTGTAATTGGTAGATTATTCGTTGTATCATTGAAGTAAAACTCAATAGTTTGATTTAATCCTGAATTTCTAGCAATTATGGCGGTAAAGGATAGATTCTCGATATTCGTTTCAGTAATAGTCACCGTGATGTTTAAGGTGATTATTTGGGTTTCATTTCCTATAGCCGAGACATTAAATCGAAATTCATAAGTATTTCCCGCTATGACATTACTGGTATTGAGATGAATAGTATATGTACCATTTCCAAAATCTTGTAAGAAATAACCAAAATTGTAATCATCTCCAATTACAGAATAATTGGCTCCCGATATTGGATTCAAGAGAGTATCAGAGTAATTGAAGGTATAAGATACATTTAATCCTCTCAATACGGATCCTAAATTTTGGCTATTTGAAGGTTCAATATCAGTTGATATTTGACGATGGAATGTGTAGCTAACAGAATGATTAACATAGAAGGCTTTTGAAACATTAATGATGATATCTCGATATCCATAAATCGAGCCAAAATCGGGATCGTCCACGTTAACCGTAATATTATAAATTCCATTTCCTTCATCTACCCAATTAGTTGATTTATATCCTGTACCATTAAGACTATATTCTATAGTTCCATCTTCAATTCCAATATTTCTTACAGAATCATTATAGCGCAGAATAATATTGAAGATTTCACCTGAGATGAAATAAGCATTTATCTCTGGAGAGAGCCTGTTAAAAGTAGAGTCACCGATTATTTGAACTTGAACTGTAGCATTAGCAGAATAATAGACAGCTTTACTGAAATTTATTTCAATTGGAACAGTCCCATAGGGGAAGAACTCATTATCACTCGCATTTAAGGTAATAGAATAAGTTCCATTATTCCAATCAAAGTCACTAACTACAGTATAGTCTGTCCCATTAATTTTTACCGTGAAGCTTGCATCAGATATACCTTGATTTCTAGAGGTGTCATTGTATTGAACTGTAATATTAAAGGTATCTCCAGAATTAAATGAATCAAAATCCGATGGGTTGAGAATTGTGAGAGAAGTTTCACCCTTGACCGATATATTAACTTGTTCGCTCTTATTATGATGATATGCTTTACTTGCATTAACTATTAGAGTAATATCCCCATAATCATTAAATTGTGTGTCATTACAATTCACAGTGATATTATAATATCCATCATTGAAATCTTCTACATTATCACCTCTATATGAGTTTCCCCCATCTAGACTATAGTTAATAATTGCATTATCAATTCCTAAATCCTTTATTGTATCATTGAAAAACACTCGAACTTTAAAAGTTTCACTTGAGTTATAGAAAGAATCTAATGGAGGGTATTCAATACTTAGAGAGGTTTCTGCGAACACTGAAAAATTAAATGTGGTGGTTGCTTCATTATAATACTGTTTGCTGGCATTTATTGTAATTGTGTTATCTCCATAGATTAAATCGCTATCATTGCAGTCAATTGTTATATTATAGAGCCCACTTCCCAATTCTGTCACGTTTTGGTTGATTGGTCGAAAGCTTCCGCTATTGATTCTATACGATATATTTGCATTGCTAATATCTAAATCTTGTCCAGTGTCATTATAATGAACTTGTACATCAAAGAGATTTCCCGCATCATATGTAGTGTTTGATGGACCTTGAACAACTAGTTCTGTTACTGCATTTATAGTGAGATCGATTTCAACAAATCCCGCATCAGTTCCATTATTCCAATCTACTTGAACTTTAAATATACCATAATCAATAACATCATCTTCTATTGTCCAATTGTTTAAATAAAATTCCGTGTTTGGACTTAAAGATGAAGTATTGAGTGAATAGGTATGATTAAGATAGTTACCAGTATCAGAAGGACTATAGATATTTAATGTGATATTTCCGTTCCAAATTGTATCCGAAAATGTTGCATTAATATCTAAAATATTAGAATGATTCGCGCTGGATATTGGAGTAGTATTTCCCGCTAAAAATAGAAATATATCGTTCACTAAATTTGCAGATTCGGCAGAAATATACCAATTTGTGCTATTACCCGCTGGATATATTTGAACCTCTTTATATCCGTTCAATGGTGAGCCCACGGTGACATTCTCCGAGGGAATATTGTTAGAAGCATTATAGGCATTTATTGTTCCCCAACTTTCAGGTACGGTAAAATTGATCCAATAATTATCAAAATTGCTGTCAAAATTGTTAAAGCTTCCTAAAGTGGCATTCCACTGAATTGTTTGATTACTACCTGAAATGCCATACTCTGTTATTGCAGTTAAATCGTTTCTAGTATAATTGACTATTATTTGTGTTATATTACAAGATACATCCCACCAATCTGCTGTAACTTCATAATTTATTTGATTAGGTAAAGCAGAGAATTCCTTAGTAAGAACGATATTTCCGCTTCCAGGAGTCTGATCATCAACATTAGTGCTGTTTATTTTAAGGCCAACATCAGAAGGATTCGGGGGGTCATTATTAACTTTAAGGGTAATATTTGCATAATAATCAATGTCTATTTCATTCCATTGAGAAGTATAATGGCATACATATGAATCATCAGGATCTATTAAATCAGATGCACCATATATTCTTGAAAATCCAAAATCACTTGTTTGGGAGACCTTTATAAAAAATCTTTTATTATAATCGGTCTCATTATCATTTAATTGAATATCATTACTAAATGTGTAGTAATTTCCAGTATTTGCAGCAATATTAACCGTACCGATCTGCTGTATAGAACCAGTAGTTTTAGGATTTCCTGTAGATTGTGCTCCATATAAATCAATGCTAATATCAGCACCATTAGTAGGATCTGTATTATTTAAATATATTATTAATTCATCTAATGTACAATTAATGGGAATATCAAACGAGAAGTATCTACCTCTTTTATCATCTAATTCAGTATATTGAGTCAAGTTTTCTTCTAATTGTAATAATTTATCTGGTGCAGTTATATTTTCAATGGATATTTGAGATGTTGTGGAATTAAATGCAGTGTCATTTGGTGTAGAAGTGTTAATAGTACGATTTGTGGTATCTGAAGTATTTAAAATTTCAAACAAAGGAGTTCCAGTTTCTATATTAGATTGGTGTAATGTTACATTTAGTGAATTTCCTGTATTATTAAGTGATGTAGAATAACCATTAGAGCTTTGAGGTAGAGATCTTGGAACATCATTATAATAATAATATACGCTTGAATCCTCCGATTTTAACAGAATAGGGTTTGCAATTAAGTCTAAGAATCCACCAAATAACAATCCAAAAGTTAACACAATCAGAAATATACATCGCTTCGTTTTTCTATTTATAGTAAATTTTCTCATAATTTTTACAATTTTATAAAATTCTTAATTGTATGTAATTAAAAATAGTATTTTATATATTTATATCTTATATCTTAACTTAAAAGATACTGGTATTTTATTTGGAAAATTTCTGACAAGAAAAATACCGATTATAAATGAGAAAAAGCAAGTAAGAGTTGTAAAATCTGAATTATTTTCAATTTAAAAAAATCATTATATGTAGTGATTAAAAAAGAGTAGAAAAGAAAAGGGGGATTTATTTGGTTTCCGATTTTAATATAATTCGGGCATCCACACAGATAAGCCCTTCTTTATAGATAAATACGGGATTAAGATCCATTTCATAGATTTCTTCATTTTTAATTACAAAGTCAGAGATCTTCATGAGGGTCTCAACAATAGCATCAATATCGGCTTTTGGCTTACCTCGAAAACCATCTAATAGAGGGAATCCTTTAATTTCGTGAATCATTTCCTTTGCATCATATTCTGTGATGGGGGCAATTCGAAAACTCACATCTTCTAATAATTCTACTAGAATACCGCCAATTCCGAACATTAATGCGGGTCCAAATTGTGGATCTGTAGTCATCCCGATGATCAGTTCTGTAATGGGCTCTTCAGCCATTTTTTGTACAGAAATTTGTTTTTCAGCTTCCGAAGGAATTTCCATCAACTCATCAAACGCTTGTTCGGCCGCTTCTTTGGATTTAATATTAAGTTTAACTGCGCCCATATCTGATTTATGCACAACATCTTCCGCCATTAGTTTCATAACCACGGGATATCCAAGTTCTTCAGCTGCAGAAAGGGTTTCATCCTTTGTCTTGGTAAGTTTTTGTTCGGTAATAGGAATTCCGATTTCCTTTAAGAGCTCTTTGGACTCATATTCGGTAAGAACCTTTTGCCCCGCAGCTGCCTTTTGTTTTAAAATATCTGAAATGCTCATAATATTATTCTTGCAATATAATTCAAGTGAAATTAGTTATTAGATAAAAGTTGAATTTGCTATAAAAAATTATTCAAACTATTTTATTAATTTGAAGATTACTTCGGGAAAAAATAAGATAAGATAAAATAGGATAAAAAATAAAAAATAAGGAATTTATTTCTTGAATAATGTGTGGGTGTTCATCCCGCGCTTGACGCGTATTCTCCATTTTCGAACCTCATCGACTACAAAAACGCTGAAAGCCGCTAGTAGCAACGTAATCCAATAGTAGGGATGGAATAATGGAACCACATGAAATGCAATTCCCAGAGGAGTAAAAAGAATTAGAAATTGTAGTGCAAGTGATAATCCTGTTGCCCAAAATAAGTGTTTATTTGGGAACAAGTAAAATGGTTTAATATTTGAGGTACAGCTATAGACAAATATTAATTCACAGATTACCAAATTCGTAAATATTATTGTCTGAGTGAGGGCAACTTTATATTCATAAGGCGACAGCATCTGCCCGAAAATATTTATATCATGTGTTAAACTGTATCCTAAAATTCTAAATCCTTCATGGAGATTGGGATCTATACCTGCTTGAGTCCATGCGGGAATAAGTACTGACCATAACAGTAAATAGAGAGTAACATCGGTGATCGCCGTGTAAACCCCAAGTAATAATACGGGACCTTTAATTTCTTTTATTAGTGAAAAACTCTCTCGAGGAGGATCCTTCATTACATCGGGATCTGTGGGCGTCAACCCGAGAACCATTGCCGGAATGCCATCAGTTGCGATATTTAACCAGAGGATTTGGATTGGTTGAATAGGTAAGGCAATAAAAATAGTAGCAAAAAGTTTCATCACGATATAGGCAACCAATATGAGAAAGATTTCATCAAAATTCGTGCTTAACATATATCTGAAAAATCCTTTCGTTGTTTCAAAAATTCCTCTTCCCTCTTCGATTGCATCAACAATTGTTGAGTAATCATCATCAAGTAAAATCATATCGGAAGCTTCCTGGGTCACTTTTGTACCTTTAATACCCATTGCTACTCCAACATTAGCTCCTTTTACTGCGGGAGCGTCATTTACACCATCTCCCGTCATAGACACAATATAGTCCATTGATTTTAATGCTTCCAAAATCCGTAATTTATGCCCGGAAGTTACCCGCGCAAAAACATCTACTGTCTCAAGACGTTTTTTTAGTTCGGGTTCGGGCATTTCTTCCATTTCTGCTCCCGTGATCGCCTCATCACTCTCGGTTAATCCTATTTGTTTGGCTATAGCGGTTGCGGTAATTCGATGATCTCCTGTAATCATAATAGTTCTAATCCCTGCCATTCGTGCTTCCTCAATAGCATCTGTGACTTCATCTCTTGCAGGATCAATGATCCCGGCTAATCCTAAATAGGTAAAATCTTTTTCAATATCCTCTTTAGAATAATCTCCTTCCAATGGTTTGTATGCAATTCCTAACACTCTGAGAGCATTTTCTGCAAATTCTTGATTTTTGGAGAGGTATTCCTCTTTTAATTCTCCAATTGGTTTGACCTCACCATTATACAGTGCTTTTCCCGCGTTATCCATGAGTACATCCGGTGCTCCTTTTATTAAAGAAAAAATATTTCCATCAATCTTAACTACAACAGACATCATTTTTCTATCGGAATTAAAAGGAATTTCATCTAATTTTTCAACCTTTGTACCCAGCTCCATTTTTTTTGCAAGTACTTTAAGCGATATTTCTGTCGGATCTCCAATTACATCTGTTTTATTAGTCCCATCTTTTCGGGGTGTCACCGAAGAGTTATTGCAATATTGGCATACTTCTAAAAATCTCTTTAAATGGGAATTATTATCGACTTCTAAGGGATTTCCTGAGTTATCTATGATCTTACCCTCTAGAGTGTAACCAACGCCCTCTACATCATATTCTTTTCCTCCCAGATATACTTTTTTCACCGTCATTTCGTTTTTCGTCAAAGTACCCGTTTTATCCGAACAAATGATATTCACTCTGCCTAAGGTTTCTACCGCTGTTAATGTTTTTACTAAAGCATCTCGACGAGCCATTCTCCGCATACCAATACTCATTACAACCGTGATTACCACGACAAGACCTTCAGGCACAGCTGAAACTGCGAGACTAATTGCGATGGTAAGTGCTTCGATGATATTTTCTATTTCTTCTGGTTCAAATGCTAAACCCTCGCTTGCAATGATTATAATAAATTCAAGTGCAAAAACAATGGCGCAGATGACTAAAATTAATATTCCAAGTTGTTTTCCAAATTTATTAACTTCAATCTGGAAAGGGCTTTTTTCATATTCTTCTTGTTGAATCTCCTCTGCAATTTTTCCTACTTCGGTTTTCATGCCCGTTCTGACGGCTATTGCTCTGCCATTGCCCCGTGTTATTATAGTATTACTAAATACCATATTTTTCCTATCCGCTAACATCGTTTTCGGTTCATATAATTTGAGATCTTTTTCAACGGGTTGAGACTCTCCGGTAAGAATAGCCTCATCAATATACATTGAATATGCATTTATTAACCGACCATCGGCAGGAACTTTATCACCCTCATCTAGTTTTAACAAATCACCGGGTACTACGTTCTTAACTTCAATTTTCTTTGCGTTTCCATTACGAATTACCACCGCATAATCTGGAGCCATTTCTCTTAAAGATTCAAGGGCTTTTTCCGCTTTAAACTCTTGATAAAATCCTAATACTGCATTAACAATAAGAATAATAAAAATAACGAGCGCATCCAAGAATTCCGAAGCCTCATTTCCCAAGGAAAGTTCATAAAATCCCACTATTATTGATATCGCGATGGCAAAAAAGAGGAGATATACGAGAAAATCTTTAAATTGATTTAAAAAGATAGTAAGCGGTGAAACACCTCCAGTCTCCTCGATTTCATTGAGTCCATATTTCTCGAGTCTTCTTTTTGCCTCTTCCTCTGAAATTCCGTCTTCTATTGAAGTATCCAGTTCTTCAGCAACTTTCTTCACTTCTATAGCATGTGCGTTTAATTCTTCGCTTGACATTCTTGATCAAATTGTTTTTATTAAATTGTTTAAAAATGTATTTAATAATCTAAAAATTAATTATTCCATTATAATCTTATTGTATATAATTTCTAATAAATTCACATTAAGAACATATTTTAATTTTTTAGTCACTTGTTGATCATATATATATTTCGGAAAAGGTGAATTTAGTTTAAAATAAAAATTTCAAATCACGCAATACAATATATTAAAAAGCAAAAACTTCTCAAGGAAAATAAGCAAGAATTATCCGAATTAATTATTGCAATTTTTTTCCATTCTTCGGAGACATGAACAATGGCATTTTGTGGAAATATTGTTGAACTCGTTCAAAAGCGTAAAGTTCTTAATGATTCTGTGGGATTCGTCAAATGGAATCAATTTGATGGAGATTATGATGTTGAAGTGTATATTGAAGATACCTTAGTAGAAGAATTCAAGGATAAAACTATGTTACTAATAGATGCTGCGCTCGGAGAAGTAAAAGGTAAAACAATAGGAATGCTTTTTATAAAAAAAGATTCGAACGTGTATGGATGATGGGTAAAAAAATGATGCAATCTTATAAATGGTAGAAGATTGCGGATTTTCTCTGTGTGAGTTCTTCACCGTATTTATCATTTTATTTATTTTTGATGTAAGGTAGCTTTCCTCCTGATTGGAGGATTTGGATTGCTCTTGAATCTAAGTTATGAATTGTATTAATTTCTTTATTTTGAGTTAGATTGTAAATTACCACTTCTCCGGATTCAAAAGTATCTAAATCAATTCTGAGGGTCTCTCCTTGCTGAAGTAGTGCATAATCTTCTGGATCTTCGAATATCAAAGGAACGATACCGAAGTTAATTAAATTATCCGAATGGATGCGTGCAAAGGAGATAGCTATCACAGCTTTAATTCCCAGATATTTAGGAGCAATAGCGGCGTGCTCTCGGCTGGATCCTTGCCCATAATTTTCTCCCGCGACAATAAAACCTCCTTTTTTTTCTAAAGCACGATGAGAAAAATTCGGATCAATCACATTAAATACAAATTCACTAATTGCGGGAATATTACTTCTTAAGGGGAGGATTTTAGCACCTGCTGGCATAATATGGTCGGTAGTAATGTTGTCGCCAACTTTTAAGAGGATATCTCCATTAAGCGTATCTTCTAGAGGGTGAAATGAAGGGAGGGGTTGTATATTCGGTCCGCGAAGAATTTCAATCTGTTCTGGAGTATCAGATGGCGGAATAATCATATTATCATCGACTATAAAGGTTTCTGGCATATTTATTTCAATCTTATAATTGACCCCACGTGGATCCGTGATCTTGCCATTTATTGCAGATACTGCGGCAGTTTCTGGGCTTACAAGATATATTTCGGCGCTTTTAGTACCAGAACGTCCTAAAAAATTTCTATTAAATGTTCGAAGAGAAATAGCATTTGTTGAGGGTGCTTGCCCCATTCCAATACAAGGACCGCAAGCATTTTCCAAAATTCGAGCTCCCGCTTTAATTAGATAGGCCATCTCACCGGATTGGATCAAATGATTAATTACTTGACGAGACCCCGGAGATATAGTAACATCAATTGTATCGTCAATTTTGTGCTCTTTAAAAATTTGAGCAACTACTTTTAAGTCTCGCAAACTGGAGTTAGTACAACTTCCTATACAAACTTGATTGATGGGAATGCCTTCAATTTCCCTTATTAATTTTACATTCCCTGGACTGTGCGGAAGAGCTGCCAGCGGTTCAATATTACTGAGATTTATTTCAAGTTTTTCATCATACTCCGCATCCTTATCAGGGTATAATGGTGTCCATAGATGCTCTCTTTTTTGAGCGGCTAAAAATTGTTTAGTAATCTGATCTGATGGAAAGATTGAGGTGGTCGCTCCAGTTTCTGTACCCATATTGGTAATGGTGGCTCGTTCAGGAACCGATAAATTTTTAACTCCAGGTCCTGTATATTCAAGTATTTTATTTACTGCTCCTTTAACATCTAATCTCCTTAATACTTCCAGAATAACATCTTTTGCAGAAACTAATCTTGGGAGACTCCCTTTTAAATGAATATTTGTTATCTGTGGTGTTTTAAAATAAAAAGGCTCTCCCGCCATCGCAGATGCTACATCTAATCCGCCCGCTCCGATTGCAATCATTCCAATTCCTCCGCTGGTGGGGGTATGACTATCACTCCCTAATAGGGTTTTACCGGGAACTGCAAAACGTTCTAAATGAAGTTGATGACAGATTCCATTACCGGGTTTTGAAAAATAGATTCCATATTTTGCTGCAACGCTTCTTAAATATCTATGATCATCCGCATTTCTAAAATCTGTTTGCAACGTATTATGATCTACGTAACTTACTGAGAGCTCAGTTTTAACTCTAGAAACTTCCATCTGTTCAAATTGGAGATATGCCATAGTTCCAGTAGCATCTTGAGTAAGGGTTTGGTCTATTTTAATTCCAATAGAATTATCTTTTTGCAACATTCCATCGATCAAATGCTCCTTTAAGATTTTTTGTGCTAATGAATTTCCCATATTCTAACCTCTTTTAATCCTTTTATTCTCAAAATATAATAGTAATTATTTTTACTTCTATTAGTTTTTTATTATTTCCAAAAATAATGAGAGCTTACCTCATTAGAAAATACCAAGAAAAATAGGAAATTATAAATAAAAGTAATTATAAATAAAAAAATAATAGATTTTAAAAATAATTTAAAAAAACTTAAAAAAAACTAAAAACGATTAACATGCGCACGAGTCGAATCATAAGATGGATTATTAGAATCTTTATTCTTTTCCTTACATTATCGATGTCTGCCATTTCTATTCTTGGAGGTCTATCGGCGGTTCAGATTCTGAGCGGTCAAGATGATACCATTACAGGACTTTCTGATCCGCTCGATTTTACAGCCGCCTCAAATAATCGAAACAATATTGCATTTCCATATGTATTAAACTTAACTAATTATGGGATTCCAATTGAAATTGATATAGAAGAGAATGTTGCTGATGCATTAAGTGGGGGCAATTTGTCTGATCTATATTTTGCAATCCCCTTTAAAATACGAAATGCGGGATATTTTGACTTAAGCGAATTTCTGCTGGGAATATCAATCTCAATGGTTAATGCTACTGGAGCTAATGAAGTTGACATAGTACATACCAGTTTTGTTCCTTTTGGATATCTCTTTGGGGCAATAGGACCGGGACAATCTTTCATTGGAACTTATAATATTACCACTTTTCAATATTCTGGAACTCCTACCAATCCAGGTTTAGAATTCTATATTGATGTGTTTTTTTCAGCGACATACTCTTTGGATCTTATAACTTTTGATGTATTAGTCTTCCAATATCCATTAGAGGGTGTATTCTAATAAAAGGAGGTATAAAAATATGAAAACTGCAATTAAAAATGTATTAAAAGGATTTGGAGGTTTTGGAGCATACTTAGTAATTACAATTATCATTCCCGCTATTGTGTTTACAGCTATTAAAAATATAGAATTTCAAGGAATTCCTATTGGATTATCACAATACCAATATGAGAGAATCGTATATTGGCTTACCGCTTTTGGACTTCTCGTAAGCGGATTTGCATTTCTCAATTATTCCAGTCCCAAACAATCTATACGAAAAGGAGTCTTTGCTTTAGTCCAAATATTAGTCAATTGTCTCTATATCTGGAGTTATAAGTTTAGTGGAGGAACTGATGTGCAACTTACTATTTTTCAGCCCTTTTCTAGTTATTATGAAATACTTCAAACAGGAACGATAGGATCTGAAGACTTCTTCAAAGCTATTGTGAATATATTCTTGGAGGATTTCTTGATGCTTTACATGGGCATCTACTTCTTAACTATTTCGATAAAAATTTATGATTTAATCGATTTTACGTTAAATAGAGAAAAAATACGAGCAGAGAGGATGAAATAAAATGTTGTTCTTATTGTTAGATGCACTGCAAGATTTTGTAAATGTGATGGGAGGAATTATGCTCTTTTTTTATCCATTTCTCAGTCCAATAGGTGCTTTTATGGTAGCATGGATAAATGCTGTTCTTAGTGTTGCACCCCAGTTTAATATTGCTTTTTATATAGTAATTTGTGTAATCCTAATTGTTGCCGGTATTATTATTAATAGCTATTGGCCCGGAGACAAACCATTGCCCGGAGATAAATCATCGTCCGAAGGGTCGCAATATGATGAAGATTTACTCGAAGAAGACTCTGATATAGATACTGATGAAGAGAACTCTTATAAGTACTGAGTAGAATGAAAAAATAAAAAAAATAACCCTCTTTTTCTTTTCTATTTTTTGAAAGTTAACACCAGTTCAGCGACTCTTTTACCAAGATTATTCGCGATTAATCCCCCTAATTCATCAATCTCCTCTTTTTTTAAAAATTCTTTACGATTGTATTTTTGAAGGCTAGTAATTGGAATGTTCTGATCCAGTACGGGATTTCCCAGAGCCCCTATGATAACCATACCATGAATAAGAGCAAAATTAATAAGATCGGAAATAACGCCCCCTGCAGCATCATTACGAGTCCCAATAGCTACCATAGGAGCAAATAATACGTTTTTTAATCGATAACTATTCATTTTCCACGGTCTTGATCGATCTATTACGGTTTTTATTTGTGCTGATACACTCCCAAAATAACTGGGCGATGCTATTAATAAACCATCGGTGTTAAGAATGAATTCTTCTAATTTTTTAGTGTCATCATGTTCTGATAAGGGACATTCAAAAGGGTCCCTCAAACAAGCATCGCATCCGTTACATGGCGTTATCTCGAAGTCAGAGATATATATTTTGTTGATTTCGATCTCTTCTGAAATAGATTTTATACCTTCAATTGCCTTGTCAATTAAAAAATTACAACTTCGACTTTTTCGCGGCGATCCAACAATTAAGCAAATTTTTTTCATTTTATTCACTTCTCAAATTTATTTTAATGCATAACTAAATAAATAAGATGAAAGGATTTTTAAATAATTTTCAAAATCCCTATTTTTACTAATTAGGTTCATATTGAAAGTGAGTTGATCTATAGTGCTCGATAGAATTCTGGTCGTAAACTATCCCGATGAGTAAGTCCGTAATTAATGATATCGAGTAATTTCTCTTTATCACGCTCTAAAACACCTTTTAAAGGTAAATAATTCGATGCGTGATTAGAACGAAAAACACAATGGGCATTAGTATTCTCAAAATTGATATTTTTAATGAAAATTTTAAGTTCTTGAAGAATTTGTGTTGAATTCATCTCTTTAAATTTACCTGCAGCTTTTTCTTTATAAAGCTCCGTTCCAGGAGGTATCATTAAAGAAAGAAATGCAATATACCATACTCTGTCATCGTTGGGACAAATCCTATTTACCAAGTCAGCAGATTCCTCGGCATGTCTCCTACTCCTTTCTGGATTATCTGCTCCCCCCAAACCATTAATTAAGGTTGCAGAGAGTGTAATATTTGCTTTCATCAATTTCTTAGAAGCATCAATATGGTCCTGCTTAGTCGCATGTTTATGTACCGCTTTCAATAACTCATCATCACCTGATTCAAATCCCACATATGCGATTTTTAACCCTGCCTCTGAAAGCTCTTTGAGCTGCTCATCTGTTTTTTTTAAAATGTCTTTTGAATGAGCATATACACCCACTCTTTCTAAATGTGGAAATAATTTATAAGCATAAGAGGTTACTTCTAATAGTTTATCCGTGGGTGTTACCATTGCATTTCCATCTAAAAAGAATATTCTACGAACATTTCTCCCGTAAATACTCCGAGCAGTATCTAAATCCTGTTTTACATCATTAACCGAACGCACTTTAAATTCTTTTCGTAAATTTGACATGCAAAAATCGCAACGATACGTACAGCCTTCCGTGAGCTGAATTAAAAGCGATTGCGCCTCAGAAGGCGGTCTGAATACCGGTTGGCAATAGTAAATCTGATTAGGCATACAATTAAATTGTATTTGTTATTAATTAGAGTTATTCTTTAAAATCTGAAAGATCTGCCTTTCCATCTTTGTATTTTTCTTCTAGTTCTTCATCTGCATCTTCGGGGCGATCATCACAATACGGAAGATGTCGGCCTAAGCGAGAATATTTCTTCCCGCAATAGGGGCAAGGAAGTTTATCAGTATCTTTTTTAGTCTCCGTATCCTCCTCTTCTTTTCCCGCCTTTTTAACTTTTCTGGCAGGTAAGTAATCTTCTACATCTACGTCTTCAGGAGCAAAGTCGCAATCACGGATATGTACTGCCAAATTATCAAACAGCTCTCCGCAGAAGGGACATTCCATCTCGGCAAACTCTTCGCTCTCTTCTATTGATTTTCCCGCCCTTTTTTGCTCATATCGTTCTAAAATGATTTCTTCCTCATCAAATTCGTCAACAGATAAATCGATTTCTTCTTCCTCTTCTAACTCTTCAATTTCTATCTCTTCCATTTCTTCTTGTTCTAAAAGCTTATCGGCCTCCAGTTTACTTTCTTGATACACATCTGCCGTTTTGGTACTTGTTTTAGAATACAGATAACATACTTGACATACATATGCTTTTGTTCCGAGGACTAAGTTTCTTGCCGGGCAATAGCATAACGCTTGTCTGCTACTTGAGATATCTCCCTTGGGTTGGAGATGTTTACATGCATATTTTCTGGAATATTTTAATTTCCTTTTTCTACGAGGCATGATAATCACTATGAGGAATAATAATCACTTGTAAAAATAGTGTTATTAATAGTAAACACATTATAAAATAAAATTTTATCGTTTCTAAAAATTTAAGCGATTATTCTCAAAAATTATAGTTGATACTTTCCAATTCGCTTTTGATATTTCTTTTTACATCATAGTCTGTGAGTTTTGGAAGCAATTCTTCTATAATTTCTTTTAAATCCAAGATTTTCTGTACTAAAATCTCTGGCTTTGACCACATAGCCTTTCTTAGAGGATGACTTTTGATAATAGCACTATTATAGTTCTTTATGGCTTCTTTATAGAACAAACAACTATTTTCAAGAATCTCTAATCTAGACTGATAAATAGTCCCGATTTTATGAAAACAAATTGCTGATCCCACGAAATCCTCTACTTTCTCAAAAATAACTGCTGCATTTTGGATTTTTTTTAGAGCCTCTCTTACATTATCTGTCAGTTCTTTTTTTAGTAGTATATATCCTTCTAAATAATTAGCTTCACCAATATAGAATTGTTCCTCTTCTTTTGTAGCTAATTTCAACAATTTTGACACAAATTCTTCTGCTAAGATTAAGTGATTTGATGCAATACAATTTTCAGAAAGAGACTTTAATACTTCTAAAATTCTTTTAGAGTTTCCAATTTCCTCATAAATTGCAATCGCACGACGATATTTCTCTACCGCTTGAAATACATCTTTTTTACTGAAGGCTTCATTTCCTTCATAGATTAATTGCTCAGCATCTTCTTGTTTCGTTGTGAGGTAATTGAATTGTTGCTGTTTCTTGCCATAAAATAAATCTTCGCCATCAAAAGATACATCAGCATTCATAGGTATTTCATTTAAGATTTGAGTATTAAAGTCTGGATAATTTTTCTTAGGTGTACTCCCATCCGAATTAGCATTTTCTTCTTTTTCTAATGTACCCCTATAATTTGATTCCAAAGTGAAATCCTCACCATATGCAGATTGTAGGGGTTTGCCCGCACTCACTAATGCCGATAATTCTGATAATAAATTGGCAAAAAAAAACTTATTTAAACCTTTTACCACATAATCTACCGAATGATAATTATTATCAAATTCTGCAGAATTAACATCCATCATTACATCATTCATTCTATAAATCTCAAAGCCTGTCTCATATTTCGTGATTTTATGCTCAGTACCCTCAACAGACTCCAATCTCTTTTTTCCTAATAGCTCATGATCAAATACAAGTCCTATTGCATCGGGATTTTTTCCTTGGAAGCCCAAATGATTTATTAAATCTATATAAGAGAAAAATAGGTTAAGCCCCGGATGAGAATGCCACCAGCCAACAATAAATTCATCTCTTCCTTCTTCATATAGTTTATTTTGAATCTCTTCTATAAAAGCATAATGTCGCTCATCTAATTGAACGTCTGTTGCGTGCCCATAAGTTAAAGCTTCTGCACTCTCTACATATACAATATCCTCATCTGCATGACCGATTAAGACTCCATATATCTCTTTCCAATCTTCTTTAGGAATTGATTTATTAGCATATCTACTGGCATAGAGTATAATCGTTTTATATGCTTGGGCCTCTATTACAACAGCTTTTTCACTGGTCGAAGCTTCTTGCTTCTCTTCATCAGGTGCTTGAGTAGCCTCCTCAATTTGTTGTGATTTATTGCTCTCTTTTATGTAACTTTCGATGTTTCCATTCTTTTGAACATCGTCATCATTATCAACCTCATCATCAGCCTCGCCATCAGCCTCTGCTTTTTCCTTCTTTTCACGTTTCTCTAATTCTTTTGACATAATAGGTAGGGTTTAAAATGAATTTGGAAAACTGATTATAGGAAATATAAAAAAATAAATGTAAATAAAATTATCGTAATTCTACAATAATCCGACTTCATATCAAATGATACCATTTCTTTTCAGTTCTTTGATATCCAGTTTAGAATATCCTAGATGAAGTAGTATTTCTTTTGTGTGCTGCCCCACTTTCGGGGCTAAGCTTCTAATTTGCAGAGGTGTTCGAGAATATTTTATGGGGGATGCCACATTTTTTATCTCCCCAATTTTAGGATGCTTTTGACTTACCACCATTTCTCTGGCTTGAATCTGAGAATCCTCGCAAGCCTCTCCAAAGGTTTTTATAGGTCTTATACAAGCATCTCTATCTTTAAACACATCCATCCATTCATCCAGAGTTTTTTTTAGAAATTCATTTTGGATCTCGGTAAAGACCCACTCTCTTTCGGCCTCTTTTGCTCCCTGTTTTAGTTTTAAGTCCTCCCGATTCAATCCTTCACATAATTGATGCCAAAACTTCATCTCTATCGCACCCACCGATACATATTTCCCGTCTTTAGTTTTATAAATTTGATAATATGGAACCGAACCATGTAAAGGATTTTCTGGTTGAATCGCGCCGCATTTATCCTTACAAAAATGAAATGCAGCAGCCATTGGCATAAACGAAAAAGAACAATCCAACATTGCTACATCAATATATTGTCCTTCTTGCTGTGGATTTTTATTTCTTTCAATTATGGCTCCGAGAATACCAATTGCAGCTATCATACCTCCCCCTAAATCGGCAGCTTGAATACCTGGCACGATGGGCTTTCTCTGCTGATTCTTTTGTCCGTATTTTTTTCGCTTTCTATTCAAATCTAAAATTCCGCAAAGACCAACATAGTTCAAATCGTGTCCTGCTACTCTTCTATAAGGACCGCTCTGTCCGTAACCAGAAAGTGAGCAATATATTATTTTCTTATTAATGGTTGCAATTTTATTATAGTCTATTTGTAAATCTTGCACTACACCAGGACGAAAAGTTTCTAATATAACATCTGCATCTTTTACTATTGTATAAAATATTTCTCTTCCTTCTTTCTTTTTAAGATTGAGTGAAATCGATTTCTTGTTGCGCATCAAAATGGCATTAAAAGCGCTCAATCGATGTCTCCCTACTTGATAAAAGGGAGGAGGATTTGCATAAGGAAACTTTGGATTTTCTACGCGGATTACTTCTGCTCCCAAATCAGCTAATATCATACTGCAGTATGGACCGGGAAGCATTCTACTTAAATCGATGATTTTAATATTGCTTAATGGTAAGCTCATTATATAATAGTTATGAATTATAATTATTTAATTATTCATTCCTTCTAATTGCCTTTGCTACGGAAATTATATTAAAGAGGTCTTTATCGACATCATGAGTTCTTATAATATGAGCGCCATTATATACAGCTATTGCTGTTGCTGCTAATGTTCCTGCTAACCTATCTTGTGGGTTTTTGATGTGTAATACTTCCCCGATAAATGATTTACGAGAAATCGCTACTAAAATAGGTTTTTGAAGATTTCTTAATCTTTCCAGAGAATCTATTATGTTTAAATCATAATTATATGTTTTTTTCTTAATCCAATGTCCAATTCCGGGGTCAATAATAATCTTCTGTTCATTGTATCCTTTCTTTTTCAAAAGTTTTATGGTTTTATTCAAATGAAATCTAATATTTTCCATCGTGCATAAATCTCCCGGCACTTTCCGTGAGGCCATTAGAATAATGGGAATATCTTTGGTAATAATAAACTCTATCATCGAGGGATCTGTTTTTAAACAACTTACATCATTGATAATGATTTTTCGATTACTTTCTTTCATGATGCAAAATGCCTCTTCCGCCACCTCCCGATATTGAGTATCAATGGACAAGATAATATTCTCATCGATACTATGTGTTAATATAGTTAGAGCATTGATGATTCTCTTTTTTTCCTCTTTAACTAAAATTTTCTCTGACCATGGGGCTGTTGATCTTGCTCCAATATCTAAAATACGAGCTCCATTTGTTATCATTCTTCGTGCTGCGTGTGTAATCTCTTGTTCATTTTGATAAACAGAGCCTTTATAAAAGGATTCGGGGCTTAAATTAATAACACCCATCACTATCGGAGGAAATTCATCTCCAATTTTGAGTATATTGTACAAATTTGAATAAATCATGGAATTCACTTTTAACCTCTATTTTTATTAATCTGTTTCAATTTCATAAGTGGGAATCTTGCTTTGAATATAATCTCTTTCTATAGAAAAACTCGGAGTGTTTTTATCTACTATCCATTTTGATCTTATCACTTCACCAGAAAAATAAGGATTTTCGACATGTTTAGTATATTCCTTCCTTATAATGCATCTCCCATTTTTCAGACTGGTCGGTAAGCTTGCCCAATTATCTCCGGCTGTAAAAATTAATTCATGCAATTCTTCTTTTTTTTTATTTTGAATTTCTTGTTGGGTATAGTATTTTTGTGCCAACATATTAAGAGAATTTCGCTCCCAATCGCTCTGTCTCCAAATGAAATAATTGATAACATCAAATAGTGGAACAATAAAAACTCTGCAATCAAATGTAATAATTGTATGAGGTTTGAAATCATGTTCATATTTCCACATCATTGCATAAGCAGTAGCTAGAGAAGCAGAAATACTGGTCATTTTTTCGATTTTATTATTAAACCAACTTTCCTGCCCTATTTCTTGATAAAGCAATAAGTTGATTTCATCAGATTGTAGATATGCTACACGGACATATGGAATTTCTTTACATATCTCAATACCAACAAAATTCATCATTTCAATAAAACGAGTATCGAACGGCTTTCTAAGATCTTGCGTAAAGGTATGAAATGCCCGTCCATCTATCCGCATTATTATAGGAAAATTGCGGGGCAATGTATGCGATATACTCTTTTCATAATTTTTCATTCTTTCTCCAAAATGCTCCATATCTATTATTTTGTGTGCTATATTTTATATATATTAAGAAAATCGAGCTTGACAATCTTTTAACAAATTTCTACGATTATTTTTAATTAATCCTTTCTCTACCTTGTTTTCGTAATATTTAATAATCTTTCCTACTTTTTTTCCCGGAGTTATCTTGAGTATGTTCATTATATCAAATCCATTGACTTTAAGATTTATTTCATTCTTTCTATGCTCCTTTCTTTTTTTCTCAAAGTGTCTCTTTGAACCAATTCTATAAAGCTCATCGAACTCACTTTTTTTTGGGTGTTGAAATCTGTTGTAGAAAGAATTTATAACTTCTTCGGGAACCTTTCTTTCACGAGAAGCATTTTGGTTTTTAATACTCTCTAGTGATTTATAAAACACAATCCCTCGCGTGTTCACACCTAATTTTTCGGCTAATTTAACATATTTTTTTCTCTCATCTCTTCTTATATTTGTTGCATCAAAGATACACTCTTTTATAGCGGAATTTAAAAGACACTCCTTAATTTGAGAGGTTATTAACCTCCACACTTTAGATTCAAATGCTTTTTCATAATCTTCCATGATTCCTTTTGCTTCATAGAGTTTAAAACGAATGGTATCAGATGAAATTACTTCTCTTTTGTGAGGATCTTTCTTTTTCAGTTGTTCTGCTAATGTACTCTTACCAACACCTTGAATCCCTATTAAAAGTGTCAAAGTCTTATCTTTAGGTGTTTTTAGCATTTTTCTTTTCGTTCTAATTTCCCTTACATACTTAAACATTGCATAAGATTACCCCGTTCTTATTCGAATTTTCAATTAACATATAAATTCTTAATCTATATAAGAGTGAATCACATATATCTTTTAATGAGTTATAGCAACAATTACGGGTTTGACTAATTATATATTATTTAATTCCAATTGGAAGAGCCTATGGATTAAAATTGCATATATAACAATTTAATAAAAATGGATTTAAAATAAGATGAATTAACTTACTTGAATAAGTATGCATTTGTGTTCATTAAAACTCCCAAAAATTAACAAAAATGACCCTTTATTAGAGATTCTCATAGAGAAAATTAAAAAAAATCTAAAATCACTTTATGAAGAGGATATCTTAGTCATATCAGAGAAAGTGATTGCTACTTCTCAAGGGAGAATTGTTCAATTAGATACGGTATATCCAATCTCAAAAGAAGCATCAAGATTGGCAGAAGAGTACGAGATGAACGCTCACTATGTAGAGTTAATACTGCGGGAGTCCACATCAATTTTGGGTGGGATGAAAAATGTAATCCTTGCCGAGGTCAATAGTTTTTTAATCGCAAATGCGGGAATCGATCAATCAAATGCGGGACCGGGAAAAGTTGTTCTATTACCCAAAAATGTCAAAAAAGTTGCCTGGGACTATTGGAACACTTTGCGAGAAGAATTTAAAGTTAAAAACCTGGGAATTATCATTGCAGACTCGAGAGTCCAACCATTAAGAAAGGGCACTATCGGGGTGGCGCTAGCAACCGCAGGATTTGAGCCCATTGAGGATTGTCGGGGACAACCCGATTTATTTGACCGCCCTTTAGAAATAACTATGAGGGCTGTCGCTGATGACTTAACAAGTGCAGCTCAGTTTTTATTGGGGGAAGCCAATGAACAAACGCCTATTGTTCTTATTCGGGGTGCGAATGTAGAATTTACGGAACACCCTACATTAACTACTGAAATGCCTCCTGAAGAATGTCTTTATATGAATATCTTCTCAAAATATCTATTAAAAAAGCAGAAAAAAGGATGAAATAAACACTCATCGATTAATTTTTAAAAAGCACATATATATTAATGCTCCTTTTCTTTATTTTAATGTTTTCTCATTCAAATTTATAAGAAAGAAAAAATTAAAATAATTCATAAATTATGCAAGCGTGGAAACCACCGACTTTAGTCGGTGGATGAGACGCCACTCTTTGTTTTTTGATTCTTAATATATT
>SHMU01000048.1 GCA_008080765.1 Promethearchaeota archaeon
AATATATTAAGAATCAAAAAACAAAGAGTGGCGTCTCATCCACCGACTAAAGTCGGTGGTTTCCACGCTTGCATAATATATGAATTTTTCTTCTATTTTATTTAGATACCTTTTTTAATCTTTTTCTTCATTTCAAAATAAACAGAGAATATGTAGATCAATCAGTAAGAAATAATGGATAATTTTACTTGCAAAAAGGTTCAAAGAGTTTTAAATCAAAAAAATATCAAAAAATACCAAAAAAAAGAACTGAATTTGCTCCAATAGCGAGCATCTAATTTTATAGGATAATAGTTCTTCAGAATATATAAGAATTCTTCAGACTCTGGGTTTTTAAATATTATAAGAATCTTTAAGTTATATTTCTATAAGAGAAAAAATATAATACCATTATTCTTTCTATAATTGATTGGTTGAATGAATTGCTTAAATTAGTGGAAAGTGCTCCTGAGTAATGAATGATTTAGAATATCAGAGAAAAAGTATTCCGCATGAGCCGGGTATCTATCAATTTAAAAACAAAGCAGACACAATTATCTATATTGGTAAAGCAAAAGACCTGAAAAATAGAGTTTCCTCCTATTTTTCTTCAAAAAATATAACTGACCCCTATTATAGAGAAAAACTTGAAGATCTTGTACAAAGGATCAACTCCATCGATATTATAGTCACGGAAAATGAGAAAGAAGCATTAATTTTGGAAAATATCCTTATTAAAAAACATCGCCCTCGATTTAATGTTTTCATGCGCGATTCAAAATCCTATCCTTGGGTAATGCTCTCTTACTCCGAGCGATTTCCGCGCGTACGATTAATGAGAAATCCCCATCAATATAATAACAATAATTTATTCTTAGGACCCTATACTGACAAAAAAGAGATATTAAGAATCCTTCGAGATTTGCGCAAAATTTTTCCCTATTGTGCTTGTAAGCGAGCAGTAAAGACACGAGACCGCCCATGCCTAAATTTTCAATTGAAATTATGTCCGGGACCTTGTATAGGAAATATAAACGAAGACGAATATCTGGAGAATATTAAGAGAATTGAGCTTTTTCTAAAAGGAGAGACTAGAGAACTTTTAAATCAAGTTAAAAAAAAAATGGAGATCGCCTCACGCGAGCAAAATTATGAGGCGGCTGCGTTTTGGAGAGATAAACTTTTGGCTATTGATAACGCTACTACTAAACAACATGTCCTATTATACGAAGAATTAGATAAAGATATAGTAGGATTTTCTCATGTAGATCATTTTGTTGCAATTGTCATTATTCATATTCGGGAGGGAAGAATTTCAAATAAAAGTCCCTTTAGTCTGGATCTTCAGGATAAAATTGTTCAAAAAAAGGAAATTTTAAATTCCATTTTGGAACAGTATTATCAAGATTCTCTGCATAATCTTCCCGATATTATCATAGTTCCAGAGTTTTACGGAGATTTTGAACTATTAAAGGATATTCTAAGGGATACTAAACCTAAAATTGAATTAAGGCAACCAATAGAGGAAAATGAGAAGGCTTTGATGAGGATCGCTAATAAAAATGCAAGAGTGATGGTTAAACAGGAAATTGAGATGCAGGAACTCAAACAAAAAGATAATGAACGAATTCAAAGTACTCTGGAAGAAATAAAAGAACTTTTAGAACTCCCCTCGTTCCCTACAATAATAGAAGGTTTTGATGTCTCTAATATCGATGGGAAAGATGCTACTGCTTCAATGGTCTGTTTCCTAAATGGAAAGCCTTATAAAAAGAAGTATAGACATTATAATATTAAGTCGAAATCGACTCCCGATGATGTAGGTATGATGAAAGAGGTCATTAGGAGACGATATTCGAAAATTATGGAAAAAAAAGAAACATTTCCGGATCTGATTCTTTTAGATGGGGGAAAGGGGCAATTAAACGCTGGTGTAGAGGTCTTAACTGATTTGGGGCTCGATATTCCCCTCATTAGTATCGCAAAGAGATTAGAAGAACTTTTCCTCCCAAACAAGAAGGAATCCATCATTCTCCCCAAGAATTCTCCCGTTTTAAAAGTATTTCAGCACATTCGAGATGAAGCTCATAGATTCGCGGTTAATCTTCATAAAAAACAAAGACAAAAACGTCTTACTAGGTCAATACTAGAAGACATTGATGGCATTGGCCCCGCTACTAGAAATAAATTATTGAAACAATTTGGAAGCGTAAGTGAGATTAAAAAAGCATCAATAGATGATCTAAAACAAGTAGTAAGGGCCTCTTTAGCAGAAAAAATAATAAAAAAGTTTTCTGAATAAGTAATATATTCTCGCTTGCATTTGATCATTAGATCATCCTATTATCTCTTTTTTTGAGTTGCTATAAAATCCATAATATAAGTTCTTTCTTTAAGAGTAATATCGTACATTTCAAATATTAAGGAATTAATTTCTTTCTGATATTGTTCAGCTCTCGTAGAGGTTATATTTCTCATTTCTAATAATTTTTCAACATTTTGGATTATAATATCAGCGAGTTTTCGTTCCTTGACGGTGGTTGGAATTTTAATAGGTAAATTCTTTATGTTATGAATAAGGATCCTCGGAAATAACTGTTTATAAGAGCCAAAAGATTTTATAAAAAAATAAGATAAAAGATATGAATTAACGACTCCCAATAAGTAAAGATTATTAAATTGAGCAATTGAAGAATGGGCAATTTTAAGATTATAATAACTTTGAGAGCATAGGAGTATTTCTCGACTATAGGAAGCACAAATTAAGTTTTCTTGAGATAATTGTCGAATTATTATTCTATCGACATACATTTCCATGTCTTTATAACTAATTCCTTTTTTTTGTACATTAATATATTTCTGCTCGATAATAGTATATCTCTGTAAAGAATAAAGGTAAGGTTTAAACATTGCTCTTTCCTTTTCGGGAATCTCAGAAAGTGTATCTGCAATAATCGTTTCGATATGCTTTTTTTTAAAGTGATGATCACACATTTGACATCTTTGACCACTTCTGGGAAGTGGGAAATATTTGTAACATTTTTCGCAAAAGAAAACTTTTCCTTTCTTCGTCAATTCAATACCGCGATTTAAAAGGACTAAATAGGATTTATTTTTTATTAAATCTATTATCTTCGGAAAATTATCGTGTAAATGATTTAAAATCTTCAAATCGGTGGATTTTAAGTTAATTAAAAACCTATATCTCCACTTTTTTATTAATAGTTGTTGAATAGTATTTAATAATATACTTTGCTCTCTATCAAACCGAGTTACTAAAATAGGATTATTTTCTCTTTTATGTCTTTTTTCTTCTTTTTCTACTATTAAAATCACATTTGATATAACACTTTTTTTAAATGTAGATTCTTCTACAATGCAAATTTCTTTTATTTTGGCATGTTCATACAGATATTTTCTAATAATCCGTCTATTAGATAGTGCTAAGATGGAATCGGGAATTATAAATCCTAATTTTCCGCCCCATTTTAAAAATTTAAGTCCTAACTCTATGAATAATTGATAGGAATCATACTGTCCAAATTTTGACTCAAATTTCTCAGCAGCAATAATATGTTTGTGCTCTGGGGGAATATCTCGAGAGAATAAATAAGGAGGATTTCCAATTACATAATCAAATGTTCCCATATCCAGAAGGTTGGAAAGTTTTGAAAGCCTATAAGCATTAAGATGGAAAATTTTAAAATTTAAAGGTTTAAAATCCTTTATTTTAGTCGAAATAAATTGATATATATCAATTACTTTCAAATGGAGGTTTATTTGGCATAAAATACAAGCAATAGGATTAATATCAATGCCATAAATTTGAGCCTGGAGGTGATTAATAATTTGTTGTGCTTCTTTAAGGGTATGGATAAAAGTTTTCTTATGGTGTTTAAAAACATCTTGTCTATAAGAATTAATGCTTTGGATAACTGCACCTTCTAAAAAACTTCCACATCCACAACTTAAGTCTATAACTCTTTTATATTTTAAATCAGAGCACTTTGAATATTTTATCTTGTCTAAAATGTAATTTACTATCTTCTTTGGTGTATAAATTTCTCCTAACTCTTTTCTTTTTTTATATGCCTTACTTTTTGTGTAAATCACACCTATATCAAAATTTTCTGCGTTTTCGTTCTTAAAAGGCTCTTTTTTACAATGCTCTAAAATTGTTTCTATTATTGTTTTAATTTCATGAGAGGTCAAATGATTATTATCCTTTTTAGAATAATTTTTAATTAAGTTCGTAATAATCCCTTTCTCTTCTAAAAAATATATTGCCTTATTAAGGAGCATTTTTGATCGATTTGATAGATACTTATTTTTTAATGCATCATCTTGCAAATTGTAGAATAATTTATAAGATTATTCAACTCAAAATAGATTTTTCAATCTGAAATTTTTTTTTACTAAAATTTAAAAAATTAGACTAAATATTATTAATTTAAGAGGAAATTTCTAATTGAAAATGGAAATTATTGTATGATTTTAGTTGTTTTATTTGTGAGTCTATCTGTCATATTATTGGTTATTGGATTGTATTATATAATTGCAAATAGAGTACGATATATAATCCAAATTACAGATGTATTATTATTATCCTTTTATTTATTTGTTGAAGTAGCTTATTTTATATTATTTACTATTGCTTTTGAGGGTTCAATTTCTGAAGAAACCGCTTATCTGTTTTGGGTGAGCTCTGTAATCCTTTGGATCTTTAAATTATCGATTCCAAGTTCCGTAATGGTGTACACACTAATTCGCAAAAAAATAAGAATAGTGCCTATCTTTCTTTTTTCCATTTTAGGAGGGATTATTGGTACATATCTCCTTTTTTCGCCTTCCTTTCAAAGTGCCATTATAGATAATCAATATGCATATTTTCTTTCGGATGAGTTATTATTAACTTTAAATTTTTTCTATAATGGATTGGCTATGTTTATTACGATTTTTACTCTCCTAAAAGGATATAACAAAATAAGTTTTCAGATGATGAAAAATTTATTGATTCTCCTCACAATTCTCTATAATATTAACATCATCCTCTATTTGGGCTTTCTTTTAAATCCTGAATATTTTTTCCTTAGATTAATCTATCTTTTTTCCATTTTATTGTTTTACATAGTTGAGATATTTATAGTCATCGCAAGATTTGATCTTTTCGTTGTTGTGACCAATGAGATTTATGATTTTATCATTTTCCATCGCTCTGGGGTATTATTGTTTTCCTATAATCTTGCCAGAAATGAAGAGATCGACGAATCTGTGTTAAAAGGATCCATTTTGATAGGAATAAATCACATTCTTTCAAATTTCATCAATAAAAAAAACATGCTAAATCTGATTAAAATGAAAAATGGCGATATAATCTTCGAATACAATAAGGAATATGGTTATGCTATCCTTACAATTGTAAAACATAAAAATAAAATAATTGAGAAAGCGGTTCAATTATATATGGAGAAATTTGCTGAGGAATATAGTACTATATTGAATAAAATTAATAAGAATTCACAATTAATTGATACTTCAGAATTTAAAAATGCTAAACAATTGCTTTACAATTATTTTAAGCCATTTATGGTATAACCTATTAAATGAGTAGATTAAAGTTAAATTTAAACAGAATATATTAAAATATTATCGTGTAATTTATGAGTATAGGGTTTTGGTTGAATATAGTATATTTCTGCTGGGTATGCATTATGTGTAGTATGAGTGGATATTCTATAGTTTCTTTAATAATTAAGCGAAAGCGCTATGGTATAGATTTGATTCCCTTGTTCAATATTTTATTATTGATTTTTATTGGCATCCTTTTTCCCGTCATACTTTATCTCTGTATGAATATGGTTTTTTCAATATCGATAAATATTTCCTTTTTTCTTATCGCAATCATTATAGAAGCTTTTTCAATTTGGATTTATGCATTTGATTTAAACCTCTTAAAAGAATATGGCAAGCTTCCTTTATTCCCATTTTTATATTTTACTTTATTGTTCAGTATTTTAGTAGGAATATTGATTTCTGCTTCAAATGTGCAAAGTTTCACCGGAACAAATGATTTTTTATATACTTTTAATATTGGTACAGAATCAATTACACTTCTCTATAATATCTCCGTGCTAATTTATGTTAATTATATTGCAATGAAAATAAAAATGATCTCTAAATATAAAAACCTTAGTTTTAAAATTCTTCTGTTCACAATCATGTTATCGCTTACAATTTTATTCTTTTCCTTATTACTTCTATTTAAAAATGTGGTATCTGCTCATCTTTTTATTATCTTTTTTACATCCAGTTTTTTCTATAGATGCATAATAATTTTAAGAAATCCCAAAATTTATGTTAAACTGACCAATAAGATCTATTATATTCATATCTATCACAAAACAGGAGTGTTATTATATTCCTATGATTTTAAAAACAATACTTCTCAAACGGATTCAATGGTGTGGGGAAATATTCTTATTGGACTCAATCATATTCTCTCCGAATTTATCAATAAAGAAGAACAAATAAATGTATTCCAAACACAAAATACCGAAATTATGGTAAGCTATAATAATCTTCTGGGATTTGCTGTATTGGTGATTACGAATCAAAAGAATTCCTATATTCAAAATTGTATTGAACAATTCATGAGTGAGTTTCAGCAATGTTACCAGAAGGAATTACAAGAAATTAACGATATCAATAAAATTATTAATGTAATTGAATTTAAAGACACTCAGAAGCTTATTGAAAAAAATTTTAAGATTTTTCTTACTTTGTAAGAACCTTAAATGTCCGGTTTTTCTCCTAATATGAAGAGGAATTACCAATTCTCTTTATTCTTTAATAATTTGTAAATATAGGAGTCTACTAAGGCATTCCATGATGCAAGAATAATATTACCATGAGCACCAATTGTGCCCCATGTGTTTTTCTCATCATGAGTCTCTGCTAGGACTCTCACCTTACTCGCAGTTCCTTCTTGGTTTATGATTCTTACCTTAAAATCGCTCAGTTCTATATCTTTTAAACTGGGGTAGAAGTATATTAAAGCTTTTTTAAGCGCATTATCAAGCGCATTCACGGGTCCCACTCCTTCGGCTGCAGTATGATATTCTTGCCCCTTCACCTTTACTTTGATTGTAGCTTCCGAAATAAGATTACCCTTATATAACTCGGTAAGTACTCTAAATCCTTCAAGTTTAAAGAATTTTTTCCTATAATAGTCGGGATCTTCGATATTCATGTCTATACCTCGCATTATGATTTCTAACGAACCATCAGCACCTTCAAATGAATAACCTTGATTTTCCCTTTCTTTTACCAAATTTAAAATTCTTGCCACTTTTGGATTATCTTCAGTTAAAGGGATGTCAAATTTCTTTGCCATATGAAGAATAGAGCTTTTTCCCGCTAATTCGGAAACCTTAATATTACGTGTATTACCGACCAATTCGGGATCAATATGTTCATAGGTTTTAATATCTTTTAACATGGCAGAAATATGAATTCCCCCCTTGTGGGAGAATGCATTCTTCCCTACAAAAGGTTGATCTGGGTTTGCAGATAAATTTGCGAGTTCATAAATGAAATGAGAGACCTCCGTGAGATTTTTTAGGTTCTTTTCATTTATAAAATCAATTCCGTACTTTAGCTTGAAAATTGGAATAATGGTAGTTAAATCTGTATTTCCTGAACGTTCTCCAAAGCCGTTCATTGTGCCTTGGATAAGTGTTGCCCCTTGGTGCCATGCTTCCAATGAAATTGCATTCGCCACTCCGCAATCATTATGGGCATGAATTCCCAGAGGCATATTTCCTACGGTCTGTTTTACTTCATTTATAATGGAAGCCAATTCCGAAGGTAAAAGTCCCCCATTTGTATCGCAGAGAACTATCCATGAAGCTCCCGCTTCTTTTGCGGTCTCTATGGTTTTTAATGTATAATCTTTATTTTGCTTAAACCCATCAAAAAAATGTTCTGCATCATACATTACTGTAATATTATTTGAAACTAAATAACGTACGCTATCTTTTATCATCTTTAGATTTTCTTCCAATGTAGTTTCCAGCGCATGTTCTACATGTAGATCCCAACTCTTTCCGAAAATCGTAGCATATTCAGCACCTGTCTCTAAAATGGCTTTAATACTTTTGTCTGTAGCAACATCTTGATGTTTTCTTCGAGTACTACTAAATGGAAATATTTTACTCCCCTGTAAATCCATTTCTTTGATACTTTTGAAGAGTTCAATGTCTTTGGGATTAGAACCCGGCCACCCCGCTTCGATCATTGGAATTCCAAGATCCCACACTAATTTTTCCAGAATCCGTATTTTATCCTTCATAGAGAAGGTAATACCCGTCTTTTGGCACCCCTCTCTAAGAGTAGCATCATATATATACACTTCGTTATTTTCCATCGTGCCTCACTTCTATTTTTTCATATTTTCTATTTGAACCAAAAAAGAAATTCTATACTAATTTTATTAGATGATAAAAGAAATGCCGATTATAAAAAGAGTAAGAATTTCTTTTATGAACTTAAATAATAATTCCAATAATAATCAAAATAATACCAATACCAAATTCACGTGGAATTATTTTACCATTCATAGTTATAAAAAATAGGGATTGATTGCTTAAATATCTATTCTACAATGCATTTTGATATGAAAAAATCCATTATCCCATACTTTTAAGAAGATATAGATTTTTATATTCTGATTCTTTTCAGAAGTATAGGAGAATATTTTTAAACAATTATAACAAATTTTAGATTGAGATTGAATAAAATATTTTATAGATGAATCTAATAACAAAAAAATAAATATTATCATGACACTAAAAACTCAAGATACAGAATGGGCTCAAGATTGGCAAACAATCGTTAAGATTTTTGATTTGATTGAGGAATTAAAGGCACAATTGAAGCAACTGGATGTCTCTTATCTCCACAAACTGCAGCAAAAAGTGATGCTCCTCAATTTAGAAAAATATGCCTTTTCGCTTCAGAATTATATCATCGAAAAATATAACAAGGAATAAAGCATAGTTTTTTTCTTCTCTTTTTAAATCAAAATTGATTTCTAATTCCGTTATTTATTATTAGCTTTACCTTAAACATATTAAAACTATAGTAATGATAAGATTGTATCATCTCCTCTAAAAGTCTTCTTTTTTGCCCTAATAACTATATAGACTATATAATCTTATATGAATTAGCTTTTTTTTTAAGCCCGTTTTTTCTCAAGCATATATATTGAATTTTATGAGAAAAAAATAATGAAAAAAACTACAAAGCGACCACCATATAGAACAAAAAATAGAAGGAATAAGACGAGGACACTAAGCATTTTTATATTGATTTCGTTAAGTTTACTTACTCTTTACAACTTATCGATTAATGCCAAACTTTCCCCACAAAAATCCTTTTACTTTCCAATTGCATTTAATAAGCCTCAAAATATTGAGATATATAGTGCGAATTGGTCCTATAATACAGAGTTAACCTTTGTTAATGCTTCTTTTATAGGGGAAAAATCAGGAGATAATTTAGGGCAATCGCTTATTGGTTTAGGTGATATAAATAGTGATGGGTATAATGATTTTGCTCTGGGTGCTCCAAATGCTTTGGGTGGAAAAGGAGTTGTGTATATCTTTTTAGGAGATGACAATCTCGAATGGTCTAAGAATTTAAATGTATCAAATGCAAATGCATCATTTATTGGTGAAAATACGGGAGATTTTGCGGGATATTCCATTGCAGCAGGAGGAGATATCACAGGGAATGAATATGACGATTTTATCATTGGTGCATATGGTTATAATGCGAGTAATGGTTTTGAAGGAAAAACATACTTAATTGAAGGGAAAGGCTCGGGATGGACGAAAAATATGAGTCTTTCAACTGCCAAGGGTTCCTTTATAGGAGAAAACACAAATGATAATTCAGGATTTTGTATTTCGGGTGTAGGCGATGTAAATGGTGATAATTATAATGATTTTATAATTGGTGCTTATGGTCATAACGTAAGTGACGGATTTGAGGGGAAATCATACCTCATTCGTGGAAAAAGAACAGGATGGATAAATAATAATAATCTTACTAATGCAGGTGCCTTTTTTATAGGAGAGTCTTCCTATGATCTGTCTGGAATGGTTTTATCGGGTGTAGGCGATGTAAATAGTGATAATCTCGATGACATTCTAATAGGAGCACCTAACAATAGTGAGCATGGACTTAGTACGGGACAAGTATATTTAATTCTTGGAGATGCAAATATTTGGGGTAATACTTATAATCTTTCAAGTGTTGATGCTTCCTTTTATGGGGAATTTATGGGTGATTCTTTAGGTGATGCAATGGATGGATTAGGAAATGTAAATAATGATAATTATGACGATTTTATTATTGGAGCACGCTTGAATAGTGATGGCGCTAGTGGAGCGGGAAAATCTTATCTTTTCTTTGGCAGCAGTTCTGGTTGGAGCATGGATACAAATTGTTCAAATGCAAATATTTCTTTTATTGGAACTAATACAAATGAAGAGTCGGGCAGCTCTCTCGCAGGAATCGGAGATATTAATGCTGATGGAAAAGACGATTTTCTTATTGGAGCCCCCAACAACAGTGAAGGAGCGAATAATAGAGGAAAGACTTATCTTTTTTTTGGGAGTGACTTTAACGGAATATCAACTATTAATCTGACGGAAGCGAATGCCTCCTATATTGGAGAAAATGCATATGATTTGTCTGGAAGCTCTATTGCAGGTGCAGGTGATCTAAATGGAGATAACTCAACAGACTTTTTTATTGGTGCATATAATAATAGCGAAGGGGGTAATGGCGCTGGTAAAGTATATTTATGCTTTGGAATTGCAGAATTGCAATTTGCAACCATTCCCAATAATATTACTTATAACTATGGAAAAACGGGTAATAATCTTACTTGGGTAGTAATTGATGATAATGTAAAGAATCCTAATTATACTGTCTATATTGATAATACTCCTTATACCGGACATATAAATCGAACATGGACTACTGGAGAAAATCTGACGGTAAACGTAGATAATCTTAATCCAAATGAATACAATTTTACTTTAGTCGTTTCTGATGGACTTGGGCATCAGATACAAAATAAGCGAAAAGTCACGGTGACAAATGAGGCTCCTTCCTTCTCTGTTTCCCCAAGTGATATATCGTTTGATTATGTGGTGGGAGTACCTAGAAATTACTATTTGGTTTGGAATATCACAGATGATGATGTTTTAAACCCGAACTATACCGTGTATTTGGATGGTTCACCAGTTTCTGGTCATACTAATAATTCTTGGACACCTAATAATAATATTACTGTAAATGTTACAATTCTTTTGTCAATTGGCAGTCATAACTTTACAATTATTGCCGAGGATGGACTAAATATTACAATTCAAGATGTTGTTCTAATAACGGTGATTAATGAGGCTCCAAATTTTACCGAAAAACCGCAAGATACTTTGGAAGGTGTATGGTTATTTCAACAAGATATTACTCTTAGATGGAATTTCACTGATAGCAACATACAGAATCAAACTTACACCCTTTATATAAATGGAAAACCTTTAGAGAGCTATATTAACCAAACGTGGACTTCTGGAGAGTCAATTTCTTTGAATGTAAACCAGTTCTTGCCAGGAAAATATAACATAACACTTATAGTTGAAGATGGATTGGGACAAACAAGTCAACATGAGGTATTATTACAAATTAATATTCCTACAATCATAAACCCCGATCAACTTGGGGGATTTAAGATTAATATTGGAATCTTTTTGGCATTATTAATCTCATTTGTTGCACTCAGTTTAATATTGCTCTACACATGGAAAAAATCTCAAACACGTTAAGTAAATCGAAGCTGTAATCCTTTCTTTTCGTTTGTTTTCCTTTCTTTTCGTTTGTTTTCCTTTCTTTTCCTTCTATTTATTTTTTCTTTCTTTTTTCTTTGCTAATCCTTATCTTTTCTTTAAGAAACTAAACTGACAAGGTTTTTCTTTAGGATATATATATAAAAATCAAATACTTAATTTAATAAGAGATCCTAAATGCGGGAAGGGAGATTTGAACTCCCGAACCTCTATAGGACTGGATTCTGAGTCCAGCGCCGTTGGCCAAACTTGGCAATTCCCGCAACGGAAATATACAAATTTCAAAGGTTTCCAATAATTATAAAAAGAGTACTACTTCTCTACAGTTAGGGACTAATAATAACATAAAAAGGAAAGAAAAGATTATAACTTTTAGGTTTTGCAGTAGTTCAAGTGATACGCAATAGAAGAAGATTACTTAATGATATAATTCAGTTTTTCTCCTTCCTCTTCTTCTAAATTTAATGCTTTTCTAACAGCATTTCTTACAAGATAGCCTCCTACATGTAAAATAGAATCTCTTAGGATGGAATCTTGATCCATAGATGCATTGCACGGATAGGCATGATGAGCTTTACTTATTCTTTCATTCAACGAAAGAGTATTAGCTTTCCCATTTTCAATATATTTTCCCTTAAGTTGCTGAACAATATAATATGTGGAGCCACAAGGGGCACTTCGTATCACACAACAATCATCAATTGCTTTATTATCTTTGCTCCGCTTAAAAGCTACGATCGGTTTACCAATTTTAAAATTGTCAATAAACTCTGTAACATAATTATATTGAGAAGTTAAATTAAATCCTACTTTATTATATTCATCTTCGGGGGTATTTAATGCACAGAATGGTTTAGGAAAAGCACCCTGAATGCCTGCTCGCTCAAATGAGTGTAATACCTGTGTTTGCAAGCCTGGAGGCACCCATTTTGGATTTTCTATGGGAACTATAACCGCTTTTATCTTGGAACCTTTTAAGAAATCAGGAAGCCCCGCTAACAAATCTTCGTGAATCCCCACAACTACCAAAAAATCTAACTTTTTTAGTTCCTCTGGTAGATATTGATCGGGATCATCTATAAATTGAGGCAATCCGCTACCGATTTCTTCATAATAATAGATATTATCGGAATACGATTTTAAATTCTGCCTACATTCATCACAATTTAGCTTTTGCTCAAATTCCTCGCAAGCAGTACAAAATTCGGCATAATTCATCAAATGTCCGATAAACTTCTTTGCCAAATCTCTGGTATCGGGTTCATTCCCATATATTACTCCTAACTTAGTATGAGTATTTGCATTCATCATTATCCCTCAAAGCCTAATAATTAATTCTCTATTATATTTCTACTTTTAATATAAAATAAGGTGAAAATCCTAAAATATATTAACACGAACATGTTCAAGAAGAATTCCTCATTATAAAACTAATAAAATCATAAAAAGATTGAATTCCATTTCCCTATTGCTCCTCTTTTATCCTGGTATACGTT
Source organism: Promethearchaeota archaeon (assembly GCA_008080765.1). GTDB lineage: Archaea > Asgardarchaeota > Lokiarchaeia > Sigyniarchaeales > SOKP01 > TEKIR-8. Next base: position 13,394 of record SHMU01000048.1, read on the forward strand.
TATTATATTATTAATTATTATGCTAAAACATTTTAGTCCTCGTTAAAATTATTTAATATAGTATAATTCCTTTAAGGTTAGAGTAATAATTACATTGTGATGAGTAAATTGAAAAAGACCTATAGTAAAAAGAATATTATCTCTACTCTCTTTAAGAAATTTCCCGACCTTTTCAATACATATGAAGGAAATTTGAATGCGGTGGATTTAATAAAGTTAAAAAGTAAACGAAATCTGGTCTTTGAAATCATTCCAAAAACTCAAAATAGCACGCGTAGGCAAGCTCTGGTGGTGAAGGTTTTCAAAAATCCCACTGCACATATAGAAGTGAACATTATTAATCATTTAAAGCAGCAAAATATTCCCGTTCCTTTTATTCGCTCTTTTGAAGACCCATATTTGATTTTAGAAAAAATAGAAGGTTATAATCTCTGTGATTTTATAAATCAAGCTCTTTCTGGAACACAAACACTGGATGAAATTACCGAAAACCTAAGAAGACAACTATCGCAGAGTATTCACCTTTTAGCTCAATGGTTTGCCACACTCCATCGTAAAAATATAATAGAATTTAATTCTATAGAAAATATAATCGTGTTAAATAAGGGAAATACACGCCTAAGAGATTTTATCATAAACCCCTCAACTTCCACGATCTATGGGCTTGATTTTGAACAAGCATATGAGGGTAATTATCTAGAAGACCTCACATGGATTTGTTGCTCCCTTATTGATACAAATCCCGGAATTTTCGAATTAGCAGAACCTTCCCATAAGATAGAATTAATTAATATCTTCTTAAAGGAATATTTTAATGCGAATACTGATTTTCTCTTCTCGTTTCACAAATTCAGTAAATTACTAATAAATAATCTTAATAAGGTTATAAAACGCCGCGCTTTAGGAATGGGGAATCTTAATTTGGATGTAATTTTTAACAAGCTCTTTAGAAGTAATAGCTCACAATAATCATTTTATTTATAGAAACCTTTCTTTAATAAAGATTTTCAAAACGAAATATATTTTAAAATGTAATTTTTTATTAGATTTAAACATAATAATAACTTAAAAACAAAAATGATGAATTATGAGTGAAAGCCGAATAACAGACAGCAAGAGTTCAATAAAAAAAATGCTTATGCTCGTAGAGGAAATAAACACCATAAATACGGAGACCATTCCAAAACTTACCGATCAGCCCAATAATATCTTAAAAGCACTGGAAAGCTTCGAGGTAGATAAGAAAAGTAAGAAAGACAATATCGAAGCGAATAAAAATGAAATCAGCTCTCTAAAAGAGAAGATCTCTAAAAACGAACGAACAATTGCGAAATTGAAGGAAGAAATAGACGAGTTAACTAACAAGAAAAACGAGTTCATTAAGAAGATAGAAGACGTACAAAATAATATAAAGGAACTGCAAGCTGAGATCGCAAGTAAGAATGAGGAATTTGAAGCAAGAAAACAGAGATTGAAAGAATTGGAAGAGACAATTACAAACCTCAAGATTGAAAAGGATAAAACCGAGGATGATCTTAAGAAATTAGAAGAGGATCTCGAAAACAAATTCTTAGAAAAGAAACATTACGTGGATAATTATGAAAGTAGAATAAAGGCGATGAAAATATTGATAAGAGCGAATTATATTCAGACAGGGCAAGTAAAGTTAATCAAATCTTTGCAGAAAGATGCTACACTCGACTTGAACCATATTTTAATGGCAATCGATTTGAAAGAAGATAAAGCCAGACAAATTCTTCGAAAAATGGTGGAAAATAATGGTCCCTTAGTATTTGATGAACAAGCGGGTACTGTGACCTTACAAGAGGAGGTGGATTTTGATAAATGAGCTCTCCGAAAGAAATTTTAAGCTTGATTGAAAGTTTTGAAAATACTTTTGATACCTTCCAACAAAGCTTAAAGAAAAATATGGATGAGATTCTTCAAAATCTCACCACGCTATGGCAGAAAATTAAGGAAGAGCAAACAGACATCGAAGAAATTGAAGAGACCATCCGACAACAAAATGCCACTATTGCCGAATTAAATACTGAAGCCACAGAATTGGATAATACCATCGAGAATCTTAATGGAGAGAAAGAAGAATTAAACTCCAAGATTGTAGAGCTGAAAGGGACATTAGAACGAAATAGAGATGAAATTAAGAAACCTGAATTCGAATTAGAAACTCTTAACTCTAATCTTGCCACGAAAAATGAAAAGATCAGCAAGAAAGAGGAAGAAAAGGCCAAACTGGACGAGGAGCTACTTAATTTAGAGCAGAAAGAAAAGAAAATCAAGGATAAATATTCTGAAGATAAGTTTGAAGACCTTGAAGCAAAGTTAAATGATGTCCAAAGAAGGAACTTTTTCACCTCCTTTCTGATTGAACATTCGGATGAGGATCATCCGGAAGTAGACATTATCGCAACTATTTTAATGAAAGGTGGCAAGGCGAATCTGGATGATCTGAAAGAACATTTAACGGTCCCACCAATTATGGCTAAACGAACCTTGAAACAGCTTTCTGTCAAGGGAGTCATTGAATTTGACGAAAATAGCGGTAAAATCTCAATTTAACGCAATTACTCCAACAAATCGGATTTTATCTTTATCCATTTCTTTTTAATATCTTTTTTTTAATTAATCTTTATGGTTTATTTTCTTATTAATGACTTTTCATTTTTTATTCTAAGCTAAGCAGTTGTATTTAATTTTCGACTGGAATAAGTTATTTTTGAACTAATCCTTAATGTTTAATGTTTAATCCTTTTGGATACGATATGACCGATCATACATAACCTTATATTTTAGGAAGAATTATCTCCTATTAAAATTTTAACAAAAAAAGTTTAGTGTTTTACAATGGAAGTAAAAGATGGAATAATAGGAGTACTAATTGTTGCTCTTGTGGGATTGGCAGGAGGCTTAGGGTATGTAATTATTTCACAAGGACCCACGTCTACTACTCTTCCTAACTTACCCACAGGAACGACTACAACTACTACATATGAATCTGGTCTTCCTGATGATTGGACAACAGCTCCCAATTCATCGTATTTTTTATTGAATAATCAAACTCAATCGGGGATAAATATTACTCTTGGAGATATATTAGAGCAAGTTATTATAAACGAAGCAACTGAAAAATATAACTTTAGCACAGGAATAGGAGTTACTACTATGTACGATCCCGATACGGGAATTCCAGTGACGGGAATTTATTTAACTGATTTTTTTGATATATATTATACCTATTTCCCAGGAGATATTATATTCACCTCTCATGAAGATGATGAGGGTACCTCAGAGTCTCTTTCTATATCTGCTTATGATTTATTAGATAAAACAGAGAGGAAAGATACTTCAGAGAAAATGATTATTGCTCTTGCTGCTAATAAAAAATGGTTACAAAATTCTCAATTCAAAGATACTTGGGGTGATTTTACTGTTATTGCTGAAGATACGGGATCAAGAGTATGTAATTTGAAGGAAATAAATGTAACAAGCAATTGGACCTTAACTGTGGAAGTCGATGGTATTAAAAAATTAGAATTATCACCTTATAACATTACCAATTCCCCTTCACATACTTATAATTATACTTATGATCGATTTGATAAATGGAATTATGATAGAGAGATCACAGGAATAAATCTCTCGAAAATCTGTGAATGGGCAGGAGTAGACGAAAACGATAATTTTGAAGTTAAGGCTCGTGCGGTTGATGGGTGGGCTTCACCTCATGGGAAGCCTTGGAGACCGGGCTTCACTGAGGATGATGTCTATAATAACATCGATTATGATTCGAGATACTGGGATTATGTGAACTCCACGGATGGTTTTGAAGAAGATGATGGTCATCCACTACCTGCCAGTACGGTCACTAATGATATGTCAATAATGATTGTATACTCGCAGAAATTGAATGATGGTGAAATAGATCTGAGTGCAAATCCACCATATCCAACAAATCCCGAATGGCCAGAACATAAAATGGTTGGAATGAAACATGGACCTTATATAATTGCTGTTCCAGGAAGAATACGGGAGAACTTTATCTGGGGGATTTATAAAATCGAAATCAATACAATTCCAGATGTGGACTTCGACTATAATGATACCCAAATAGCAACTAATGATTGGGTTCAGTTCACTTTCAATGGAAGTCTATATTATCCAACAACGAATTACACCTTTTCATGGTTTATTAATTGTTCAACTGATGGAACCCCAAATGTAACAGGTTCAAATACAACAATAGATTGGCAATTTACCTCTGCAGGAAACTATACTATTTCTCTTGTAGTTGAAGATAAATTTGATGGTTCTGAAGGAGTAAAAACAAGAGAAGATCTTATTGAAGTAACATAGAAATCTAATAATTCAAGAGATTATTTAAACAAGACCGTAAAAAACTAAATTAAATTTTTTTTTATTTTTACATTCATATGAATAAATCAAGAATTAAAAAAAAATAGAAAACAATACTTGAATATGAAAAAACACCCTCTTATTTTTATAATAATATTTTCTTGCATATCTTTTGCTTTCCTCCCTTCATTTTTAATAGAAAAAAGTGTGGCATACTATGGAGATGGAGATTGTGGTAATTACCATGGAATCACATATATTGAGGTGCCTAAAGATTCAGATGCAGAAATAGTGCTTGATGGAAAGAATGATGAATCTTTTTGGCATGAGTCATCTAATCAAAAGGGATTTAAATCAATACCCCTATCTGAACAAAGGGGCGGAGAAATTCCCAAAATTCATACCTTAAATATCACCTTTATAATGACAAGTGAATATTTATATATTTATTGTGAGTGGAAAGATACATCAGAGTATTTTGAATTTCCCCCTGATAAAGATGGATTATCGTTTTGCTGGGATAAAAATACAAAATCCTTTTCCGCATATTATACCTCTCATATGGATACTGTTGATATGGGTGGAGGAATTGTGGATTTATGGAATTGGGTATATGATTCTGATAAAAATCCAGGAGAAAATTACTTCTGTGATGATAATTCATTCGATGAGGGAGGATTCAATGGAGCTGATCCAAAAGATGTGGAGGTAGCATATGAGTATACCGCTGGGAAAGAAACATATTCGTTAGAGATAAAGCGAAAATTGATAACTAATGATGCTTATGATGTTCAATTCACTAGTAGTCGATGGCTTTATAAGTTCAATTTAGCAATATATAATGATAGTCATGGTTCGGATCATGCCATATCTTGGACTTACGCATTGAATACAAATCCTCTTATGCAATATCTTCCCTTGCTAATAGCAAGTCAATATACAGAGAAAAATGAAATTTCTGGATTTTTTATAGTTTCCGTTTTGATTGCAATGAGTATTATAAGCTCCTTAATTATTGTTAAAATTCAGATTAAAAAACATTCAATAAGAAATGAGAATTAAATATTATGAAATCGAGAAATTTTTATATTTTAATAGCCTCAGTCGTGGTGGGATTAAGTATTTTTTGGTTGAATGTATATGCATTTATTGAATTAGAAATCGATTATAATTCATATATTGAACAACAAACTGCTCCAGATTTAACACCTATCTCTATTGAAGGCAGTGGGATTAAAGGTGGAAAAAGGATTGTGACTGTAAGCCAATTAAAATCGTTGACATTTCAGCAAGTATTTAACAAACCATTTACCATCATGAATCGGTATTTGAATCAATACACTATAATTTATTCTGGAGTATCACTTTGGAGCGTGTTAGATCGATTAGATCTATTAACAAGACCTGCAGAACAATTAAGTTTTCAATTTTATGCCGCTGATGGATATAAATCCCCGAGTCCTCTTAGTTTAGTTATTGCTAAAAATTATACTACTTCAGTTATCCTGGCATATGAAAAGAATGGACAACCTCTTCTTGATGAGGGACCAATTCGATCAGTCATAGAACAGAGTGTGATGCCTGAAGGATTATTCAGTTCTCAATATTGCGTTAAGATGTTAACCAGAATAGTTATTCAATGAAAAATTTACTAATAATGAATAAGAAAATCATAAAAATAATAAAATTTTATTAGAGTTAAATATGACGGAAATTGCTAAGAAACCTGAGGAAGACTTTATTGAAACAGGATTAACTAAGAAGAAATATACTTCAATTGATTTATTGTATTCAACAATTATAGGAATTTTGGGAGGTATTGTTTCTAGTTTAATTCCATTTAGTTTATTAATTAAAGTCTGGTATCCATTAACAGGTGGTACCCAACTGGTAAGTGGACATCATGTGATTTGGGCGTCAATTATTTATGGGCTTACTAGGAAGAAAGGAAATATTATGCTCACGATGCTTACAAAAGGATTATTAGAATTTTTGTTCGGTGATCCTTGGGGACTATTAATTATTTTTGTGAATTTGATGGAGGGCTTCTTTCTTTTAAGTGGTTTCTTTTTAGTTGAAAAATTAGGCGAAGGAGAGACTAATTTAGGTTGGGGAATTGCTGGTGGATTCGGAAATTTCTTTCAAGCACCTTTCTTCTGGGTGTTAAATCAGCGCTGGTATCTTCATTGGTCACTTTGGGTTTTATCTTTTATGTATGCATTTATTTCTGGTATATTAATTGTAGGTCTCTTAGGACGTGCCGCTAAGAATGTGCTTATAAAGGCAGGGGTTCATACAACCTTTTAACAACTATAGGTGTGAACAATAAATTCATATTCAAATTCTATTCCAGCTCTTTTTTTCAAAGACTTTTCGTTTATATATGGAAAAGATAGAACTCAGTCGCTTACCATTTCTAATATCAATTTTAAATTAAATGCGGGAGAGGTCTTAGTATTAGCTGGACCTAGTGGAAGCGGAAAATCAACAATTGCCTATGCAATTAATGGATTCATTCCATGGAGGATTAAAGGATATGCGAAAGGAGATGTAGAAATCTTTGGAAAAAGCGTATGGGACTATGATTTCATGGAACTTAATAAACTGGTGGGATTAGTCACACAAAATCCTCTAGAACAATTGGTCACTTTTACAGTAAGAGATGAAATTGCGTTTGGGTTAGAAAATTTAAAATATCCTAGAGAGGAAATCGAAGAAAGAATTGAATCAATTTCTCAATTTTTAGGGATCTCTCATCTTTTGGATAGAGAAGTTAACCAACTAAGTGGAGGGCAAATGCAACTGACAATTCTGAGTTCTTTTTTGGTAATGAATCCTAAGCTATTGATTCTAGATGAGCCCATAGCATATTTGGATCAAAAATCAGAGAGTTTGCTCTTGGATCGATTAAAACGATTAATTAGATCTGAAAACTATGATTTGACATTAATTATTATTGAGCATCGGTTATCTCGAATCTTAGATATCGCCGATAAAATAGTCGTGTTAACCCAAGATGGGACTATTGCTCTTCAAGGAGAAATATCAACAGTTCTTAAAAATAATTTTAATCAATTAAAAGATTGCAATCTTCGAATCCCTTGGCTCCTAAATGTATTTCAGGAGTTTGATCAATCCCTTAATAATTTTTTTTATTTTCAAGATGCCCTTAATTTACTGGAGAATCTAAGTAAGTCTCGATTAAACCAATTAAAAGATATTCTCATTTCTAAGGAAATTCATCCCGATTATCTTAAAAAGTATGAGAATTTTGATACTTTAATAGAATTTGACAATCTTTATATTGAAAGGATGAAAAATTCTACCAATGATAATCGAGGAAATAAAGACAAGTCTCATCGTTTAACGGAAACTCTCTCCTCTCCCGCCATCAATAAGAAAGTAATTTTGGAAATCAGGAATTTAACCTTTGCCTATCCAAATTCTGATATTAGAGCTCTAAAAGATGTATCTTTTACCATAGAAGAGGGCGATTTTATCGGATTAGTTGGGCCAAATGGTTCAGGCAAAACCACTCTATTATATCTATTGGCAAGGCTCTATGAGCCTCAATCCGGAGAGATTTTATATAAAAACACTAATGTTCGGGAGTTAGATGAATATGAATATGCAAAAAAAATAGGATTTATTTTTCAAAATCCTGAGAGTATGATCTTCAAAAGGACCATAAAGGAGGAAATTTTGTATGGACCTACGAATTTTGATATCCTTGATCAAATCAATGATGATTATATTGAAAAGTTAATTTCATTAATTGGAGACGAGAGTGCAGACAAGAACCCATTCAATTTAAGCTGGGGGCAAAAAAGACGATTAAACTTAAGTTCTATCTTTGTTTATCAACCAGAAATTATCTTATTAGATGAGCCCTTTATTGGACAAGACCAGAATACCATTGAAGAATTAATCGAAACCTTATATATCGAACATAAGCGCGGCAAAACTATTATCATCTCTTCACATGATTATCACTTATTGATGAAATATACAAAAAAAATCATTGAATTAAATCAAGATGGAACCTTACGAGATTATGATACAAATGGTAATTATTTTAAACGACATAGTAATTTGGGACCTATAATACTCCTGAATGAAATTAATAGACAGCTTCAGAAGAAAATGCGCAAAGAGGAGTGAGATAGAATGGGTAGAAAAAATAAAACAATTGATAATAAATCATATACCTTTGCATATTATCCCGGAGACTCCATTTTTCATAAATTAAATCCTTTATCAAAAATATTTTTCATCCTATTATTGACCATTGCCATTTTTTTTGTGAAAAGTCTCATCTTTTTTTCATGTATTACCTTAGCAGTAATAATTATGGCATTATTGAGCGGAATTTCTTTGAGGGATTTAGCGCATAAATTGAGATTTATGGTTATTGTAATGATTTTAAGTGTCTTGTTGAATATCTTTTTTAATGCCATCCCTCAGGAAGAAGAACAAGTGTTGTTTTATCTTTTTGGATTGGAATTCTTACCTATAAGAAGATTGGCGGTCTATTATGCATTTAAAGCATTTTTTATAATAATAACGTTGTTTACTTCTTCCATCATATTTACTAATACTACTTCTATGAAGGATTTTGTATATTCCCTGATTAAACTGAACATTCCCTACAGATATTGCTTTAATTTCATGGTGGGTTTACGCTACATTCCCTTGATAGAAAAGGAAGCAAGGACAATTGCCCTTGCACAAAAAGCCCGTGGCTTTGGGAAGGAAAAAGCTAATACGGTTAAAAAAGCGTATAATCTTATTTTTGAACGCCTTATTTCTATATTAGTGTCTATTCTAAGAAAAGGATATGTCACCTCTATTTCCATGGAGAATAGATGTTTTGGGATTTATAAAGAAAGAACTTATCTTAGTGAGGTGAAATTCAAGAAAAAAGATGTAGCATTTATTGTATTCTGTATGATTGTATTCACCTTGATTTTATTGTATCTATTTAGACTACTTCCGCTCCCTCAATTTCCTTCGTTATATTCCATTTTTAAAAGATATTTTAACTAATTGCGAAAGAAGTCCCCTCCATTCATGGAGGGGATGAATTTCGCAGAGCATCTCCATGGTTTATG
>SHMU01000049.1 GCA_008080765.1 Promethearchaeota archaeon
ACATGTAAAGTAAAAGGAGGTCTTTTTATTAAAAGAACAATAGTATTCAAGTAAGATATTGATTAATATAGTGTCTACGTTTAAGGATATTTTATTCTACTATGAATTACACTTAGAGTTCTCCACTACATTTGAGAAGTTGTTATTTCAAAACAATAACATAGTTGGCATTAAAGCATCTAAGAATGGGATATTAAAAGAATATTATGCTAAATTAATCGTAGATGCATCTGGAACAAATGAAGTTATTCGAACTACATTGCTTACGAATTATGGGATCGAAACATTTTCATTAGGACCATATGATGTGATGTATGTATTGCTACAATATATAAAATGGACCGATCCTCACCTATCCCATCCAGAAACAGATACGAGTTATAATTTTTGGGTAGTATGGCTAGGTCCCTCTTTAAGCAAAGAGGAAGCGATTCTCGGTGTTGGGCAACCAGGTTCTTTTGAAAATGCACGGCTCGCAAGAGAAGATTTTCTCAATCAAATTGAACTGCCTCCTTATGAAATAATTAAGGAAGAGAGGGGATATACACCCTATAGGAGACCTCCCTATTCTTTAGTAGCAGATGGGTTTTTATGCATTGGAGATGCTGCAACCATAACGTATCCATTTTCAGGTCATGGAGTGACAGCAACTTGGATGTTAGACATAATTGCTGCAGAAATTATTGATAGGGAGCTTCAAAAAGGAGGATATCTCCCTCAAGATAGATTGTGGGATATTAATGTTGAGTACTTCAGAGATCAAGGAGCCAAATTTGCTGGTCTGCTCACACAATTATCAGGAATCTTAAATTTTTCCAAAAAAGAATGGAATTACTTTCTTAAAAAGGGATTAATCTATAAAACGGGGGAAGATGGTGAGCTTCCCGAACCAAATAAGGAATATGAAGAAGAGATGAGTTTTGGTGAGAAATTAAGATTTATTGTAAAAATTTTGGGGGATTATTGACAAAAAAATTCTCATTCAAAAATATTAAAAAGCTATTAAAAGCTAATAGTCTAGCAAACAAAATTAAGCATCATTACCAAAATTTCCCTAAAACTCCAGATAAATTTCCAGAATGGGTTACTAAAGCAGAGAAATTATGGAATCAGAAGCAACCAGCAATAAAAAAACTTTCTACTGGAGAAATAATCTATAAATAACAAAACTTATAAAAATTTCAAGATATTAATTGAATCAAACAAGAACAAAATGAATTTTATCTTAGGAAAATGGGTACACAAATAGAAATAACCGAACCATCGAAACTTTTTAATGAGGATGGAACACTTGTTCAGACCGGTTGGGCAAAAAAACCTATACTAACCTATAATAAAAAAAATATAGGAAAAAGCTGGTGGAGAATAAAAGAGTGGGATCACTATAGTGTTTTAAATAAAGAATATGGGTTTCAATTAACGATCGGAGATATCGGGTATCTTACCCAAATGAGTTATGTGTGGCTTGATTTTAAGAAAAAGGAGAGAAATGAAAAGAGTAAATTCAAATTCTTCACAAAATCCACACTATTACCGAAAAGTTCTATGGAAGATAGTTTAATAGAATTCCCTATAGATGATTTTGAAGCTACTTTAGAAAAAAAAGGAAACAAGAGAATCTTGACAATTGAGGATCCCACATTTTTAGATAGAGGAATCAGCGGAAGCATCACTTTAAATGACATCCCAAAATGGGATAACACGGTGGTTGTAACGGGTTATAACAAACCCAAATTGTTTTATTATAATCATAAAATAAATATGATGCCCGCAAAAGGAAATATTCAAATTGGTACTGAAAATTATGAATTCACTCCCGATAAATCCTTTGGATTAATGGATTGGGGTCGCGGAATTTGGCCGTATAAAACTCATTGGTTATGGGGAAGTGCATGTGACGAAGTAAATGGCGTTCCGGTTGCTTTTAATATTGGTTATGGGTTTGGACAAGTAGGAGATAAAGAAGGAGCAACTCACACAGAAAATATCGTCTTTTATAACGGGAAAGCTAATAAATTAGATGAAGTTATCTTTCATAGCAATGAGCGTAATCCTACAAAACCTTGGAAATTTACGAGTAACGATGATAGATTTAATATGACAATAGAGCCGCTTATTCCACATAGAGAAAAACTAAATTTTGGGGTAATCTATTTAGACTCTGCCTTAATGCATGGGTTGTATTCAGGAGATATAATCTTGGACGATGGAAAAACAATCCATATTGAAAATATGCTTGGACACTGTGAAGATATTTACTGGCGCTGGTAGACAATAGGAGATCAGTCAGAAACAGAAATGGGAATAAAACGTGGAAAATTTATAAGATGCTTTTAAATCTGTAAAATGCTTTTAAAAAATATTCTTTTGATTGAACTAGTGCGTATACACCAGAAAAATTATGGTAGGAGATTGCGTTAAGATAAATTATCTTATAAAGCAATAGTGTAGATTTTAAGAATATCTGATTACTCTTAATAAATCTCCGATATCATGGATTCTATCAGCTAGTTCTTCGAGAACTTTGATACTATCTCTAACCCTTAAAACAAGCCTAATTTCAAGATTGTTGTTATCATATAAATAATCCAAGAAATCCCTAAAGATTAAATCAATTTCATTTTCAAGCTCATGAATTGAGGTAGTATTTTCGAATACCAGCTGAGGTTTATTTTGTAAATTTTTAATGGCAAGTTTGAGGATATCGGTCATTTTTAATAATTTATTGATAAGCTTCTCATAGCGGGTTTCAATATGCTCGTTGAATTCATTGCCATCGTGTATTTTTGATAGGATATCTACAAATTCTAACGCAGAATTAATTACATTATCCATTCTTAAAATGAGCGTCATATAATTCCCCAATCCTTGAGTTCCTGCCTCTGAAAATTCTTTAATCAATCGAATTTTTATGGCATCCGCATCTTCTTCTAACATCTGCAATTTACTTTTCTTTTTCTCCAAATCTGTCTTATTGGCTTCTGGATCTTCCCTCCACGATTTATAATACACTCCCATTTCAGAGACCACATTATAAATGATGCGCGAATGCTCAATCACGAGTGAAAGAATCTGGGTTATAGTTTTTTTTGCTTTCATGTAAATCTTTAATTTCAATAATAATTTAATTTAGTTTAGTTTTAAACATATAGAAAATAGCTTTTCAAATATATAAAACTTTTTAGAAAGATAAATGTTAATTCTTTATTTAAAAGAAAACATTGAATTTATTAGCTAAAAATTTGGATTAGAATAATAACTCCAAGTTTTTTTATCTTGAAGAATTAAATAATAATAAACACATAATACAATATAAACCCGCTATAAAAGGGGATTTTCAATTTCGGATATTAGTAAATGGAAAATTTATGTAAAGATTACAAATTTGGGAGCAATTGCTCGAAGATATTTTGTTAATAATCTTTACGATGGAGCAATAACGATTACAGGAAGCCTCATTGCATTCCTTACACTTTTGTTGAAGGGACAAGAGTCTACCATTGACTCCTATTTAATCATAATGACAGGATTGGGAACGTGTATATCCATGTTTATTTCGGGGTTTTCAGGTTCTTACTTATCTGAGAAAGCAGAGCAAAAGAAAATTAAATATGAAATCGAACGGGCGATGGGAAGGTTAGGGCAGGAATTAGAAGAAGAGAGCGTTGAATTAGATGAAATAGAGATTCAAAGGGCAATGTTAAAGGAGGTAAGGGTAAGAAAATTTCGTATTAAAAAGAAGAAGGAAGATAAAAAAGAGTCGAAAGTTGAGACTCTTTACGAAAGAGCAGAGAGCCTTGCCAATAAGGTTGTTTCTCTGGTAAATGGGGGGGCCCCCTTCTTAGGTGGCTTTGTTCCATTGATTCCTTTCTTTTTCGTTTCACAAGCGGAACTTCCTTCCTTTATTATCTCTTTCATAATCATTATTGGAATAATTATCTTGCTTGGAGTTTTTTTGGGAAGGATTTCAAAAGAATCCATCATTAAAAATATACTTCAAATGTTCTTTGCATTTATTATTACCTTCTTACTAACTATGCCCATCCTGTTATTTACTCCAACATCGTGATAACTAAATTTAAAGAAATAAAAAAAGAGAGAAGAGTTTTGAGACTCTTCCTTGAATATTTTTAATATGCTTTAACATCAATAGCTACCGCGGGATGATCGGAGGCGGTTCCTCCCCAATAATAACATCCAGCAATAGAACTATTTAATTCATCCGAAACAAAGATATGATCAATTCTTCGATGAGGCAATCTAAATATCCACCCGTCAGGAACATTTCCAATTAAACTATGATTTGCAATTTCCCAGCAATCGTTCAAGACCGTCGTGGTAAGATTATATTGTTCTGTGTCCGGATGAAAATTAAAATCACCCATTAGAATCACATTTGGTCTTCCCACAATTCTTCTTAAGAGTTGTTCTTGTTCGATAAACTGAGAAGCATCAAGTGGTGCATATTTATAATTTCCCAAGTGAGTGACATATACATAATATATTCTTGCATTAATAATGATCTGAGCTTCTATAGTTGCAGTTTGTTCTCCTTCAGTTTCCATATAGAAGGTTCTTGGGTTCAAAATCGGATACTTCGAAAGTAAGGCTATGCCAAACGTACCAGTAACAGTTTTAGGACCAAAATAAGAATAATAGTTTAGTCTATTATTAATATATCGTACAACATCTACATTTCCGCTTGAAATTCGACATGTATCCGATTCTTGTAATCCAATAATAGTGGGGTTAGCTTGCAATATCACTTGGGTTTGTCCTTCTAAATTCTTATTTCCTGATTCATCAAATCCTTGTTGAATATTATAAGACATTACTCTAATGTAGGGTTGATATCCAGGAGATTTCTCTGAGGGGGCTTCCAAAACGACACCTGCCAGTATAATTCCGCTTAAAATGAGTGAAGTAATTGTTGCAAATAGTATCTTCATTTTTAGCTTAGAAAATGTTGCTCTAAAGGAAAAGCTACATTTTTTGAGTAAGAAAATGGCAATAACAATAACCACTCCAATCAATAAGAATACAAACCAATAAATATCTCTGAAAAAATTGCCAATAAGTGGGATATAGTCCCAGACGATTGTAAATACATTTACCAAGATAAGAACTAAAAAAATAGCAGATGCAATGGTGAAACTACCTCCTATTTTTCGAATTGAAGGTTTTGCTTTAATCAATTCTTTTAATAAAAAGATAAAATCAATGAGGAGTATAGGAGAGAGCAGGATCATCGTATAAAGGAGAATATAACTAAAAAGAGAAGTTGGAGCAGCAATCACGGGATAATATTCTAGAAAAATAAAAAAGGTTTGATTTTCCATTATTAGAACGACAAGAGAAAAGACGAAAAGGATATTCCAAAGTAAGAGCACCCAAAATTGAATGATTTCTAAGATCTTGGGGTTGATAACCACTAAAATGATGAAGATAGACAATTCAATACCCAGAATGAGAATAATTGAAAGATAGTTAGCTTCTGCCCATCGTGCAATTACTGCGGGACTGCTAAACATAAAGTATATCAGAGCAATGATCCCTATAATCCCGATACTTAGTCCTAATACCTTTAAAATACTCGCGGGTCTCACATTATCATCTTTAGCATTGAAATCGGGATTTGCATTACATTCTCCATGAGCAAAGGAATTATATATAAGTATTACTTCCACTATTCCCAAAATCCACCCAATTGTTTGATACCACCCGAATAGTGTAATATCTACCGTAGAACCCGCTATTCTAAAGAAGATTGAAAGCAAAAGTGCAATTGCTATACCGAGGCCAAATTGTATCGTTCGCGCATTTTTATTATTCATCGATAGGTTTTGTAAATATAAGGGCAAGAAAAGAAAAAAGGAACCCAGCCCAATTCCTGTAATCACCATTTTAATTACTCCGTTGAAAATAGGTCCCAGCAATCTCGCAAAGACAAAAAGGCCTCCAATAATTATGAGATATTTTTTTTGCACTCCCTTTTTGAAGAATAATAAAATAACGGGAGTCAGTAAAAATAATAAGGCTAGAATGTTTTCGTTAAGCTCAACTTCAATCAAATTTAGAGCGTAAATAGTTTCTAAAAATTCAGAAAGTAATTCCAAGAAGAACAAGAACAATATACTGGCAAGAAGAAGGGGAGAATTCAGTTTTTTTAAATTTGTTTTAAAAGCTGTCATAGTATATATGAATATGTATTTTTTTCTCTATTTATTTATTTCTATATATAGTTCATAAAATCTAACATATCTCTCATATGATTGAAGGTAAGTGATGTGTTTTTTAATAAAATTTCATTTTTCAAGTAAATTTACTAAAGAAAGATAGAGAAGTATGTCGGAATTAAAGTGTATAGGTATAGATATCGGGAGCCTTGCCACGAAAATAGTACTTATGAGCAATGGAGACATGGTAGATTGGCGATTAAATCGATCCACTTACGATTTTAAGAGAGTGGGGCGGGATCTTTTCGATGATATTTTGACTAAGAATAACCTTTCGAGATCTGAAGTATATGTTATGAGTACGGGGTATGGAAGGAATACCATTGATTTTGCAGATGATAGAATCACCGAAATAAGCGCACATGCGCGTGGGGTACAATTTTTCTATCCAGAAGCTCGTTCTGTGATCGATATTGGAGGACAAGATAGCAAAGCGATATTAATTTCCAGAAAGAATGGCAATGTGATTGACTTTCAGATGAATGATAAATGCGCTGCAGGCACGGGAAGATTCTTAGAAGTAATGGCACATGCATTAGAAATCCCAATAGATGAAATTGGATCTCTTGCATTAGAGTCCAACAAACCCGCATCGATTAGTTCTACATGTACTGTATTTGCAGAAAGTGAAGTGATTAGCTTATTTGCTCAAGGAAGTCTTAAAAAAGATATTGCAGCGGGAATACATAAATCAATTGCAAAAAGAGTAGCAAGCATGGCAAAACGAATTGGTGTAGAACCCCTTTTAGTGTTTACGGGAGGCGTAGCTAAAAATATAGCCGTCAAAAAGTATTTGGAAAAGGAACTCGATTTTGAAATCTTCCAACCAGAATATCCTCAGCTCACGGGAGCTATTGGAGCAGCCCTCATTGCAAAGGATAAAAACGCCAATTAAATTAAAGTAAATATGTTTATACAATTAAAACAATCCCAATTAAATTTAGCACAAATAATAGTGAATTTTTAGAGAAATAGTAATTAATTTTATCAAGAACTTTATATTTTATCTTTTATCTCAATTAAAACTGATAATTCAATATGGACAACATAGAATTGCTAGAATCATATAATTCATATCTGCAAGAGCAGAAGGCTAACGGGAAGAAAATCATTGCCTACTTAACCCATGATAATGTGCCAATAGAACTTTTTGAAGCGGCGGGTTTCGTGCCATTGCCCTTAATTTTTGCGGGAAAGGATGAATTAATGGATGCAAGTCATTCCTACTTACCACCCTCCACATGCAGTTATGCCCAGAGTTGTATTGGTTATTTTTCCAGCACACCGAGGACGCATGAATTTTTAGATTTAGCAGATTATATCTTATTATCAAACCATTGCGTATCAAACATCTGTGTGTCTGAAATTCTTTCCAATAATTTCAATCGAAAACGATTAGATTTTTATGTATCATATACCCGTAATTCAAATGCTTTAAAATATTATAAGCTTGAATTGAAGCATTTACAAAAGGAGATTGAAGGGATTACGAAAGAACGAATTCCCGATCACAGAATTAAAGAAGAGATAATTAGACACAATAACTTTAAAACAATTGTTGAACAAGTGAGTAAACTCAACATTCCTGGATCTGAAAAATTAGACATCTATCAAAAAGCAATTTTATACGGTCCTGCAATCCAAGCGGAGATTGAAGAGATCATTAGTAGCTATAAAAGCAATACTAAAAATACCAATAGCACCCATCCAAAAAATGTGATATTTACCGGATGTTCCATCTTTATTAATGATTATCTCATGGATTTAATCGAGGATGCGGGGGGCAATATCGTGCTCTTTGACACATGGATTGGAAGAAATTACTATTCACAAACTTTTTCCGAGGAAGTTATTGCTTCATTAAATGATCCCATCGATTTATTGACTAAACGCTTCGAAAATAATGTATATGGGGATCATTGCGTACCTGATTCATTAGATAATAAAATTGTCTTCCTTGAAAATTATGTGAACGAGTACCATAAGAAGTATGGGGATAAGATTGGTGTAATAAATCATATCATTAAGTTTTGTGACCATTTTAGTTTATTCCAATCTTATTTTAAAGAGAAGCTACAAGAGCGCGGGGTTCAAGTGCTCAATTTAGAACGTGACTATTCACGATCTATTAAGGGGCAATTATCCACCAGGATTGAAGCGTTTATGGAGATGATTTAGAGAAATAGCAAGAAATTGATTACCGAGCTAATTAAATTTTATTAATAAGAGAAAAATGAGAATTAAAAATAACTATAACATTCCAAAAACCTGCAAGAAGAAATGTTTTAGCAAGGAGTTGTAAACCAATGAGCATTTTTACAGAAGATATAGTAAATTTTCGATCAGTTCTTCAGCTTGCCTATAATTTTTTGGCGGGTAGAGATTATTTAAAGAAGAAAAAATTCCAAGAAAGAAAGAAATTAATATCGGTGGCATTACCATTCTCAGATCTAGTGTTCGCTTCGGGGGCAGTTCCCGTTTTTCCAATACGGATGGAACAATTCAAAGTTCATTCATATTTAACTGCGTTAAATTCGGCGACAAATCTGATTGGATGGAATCTTACTACAAAATTACTAAGTTTTGTCAGAAAATTCGATGTATTAAAGATTCTCGATACGGTGCTTGATGATGTAATTCATACCATTAACGATAAATACAACGAATTGTATGATTTAGGAATAGATCATGGCATTTCGAGTGATTTCTGCTATGGTATCACGGGACTTACCGGTATGTTTGTTTCTAAAGGTAAAAATCTTGATGCAAACATAAATTTCACTATTCGGTGTTCTGCATGGAATAAATATTCTGAAACTTTAAAGCAATTCGTTCCGCGTCAAATATGGGTGGATATTCCTCCTCGAAATATCGATAATGCTTTGGAGTTATTAACCGATAATGTTTCTCAAGCGATTAGCGATCTAGAAGAAATCACCGGTAATATAGTTTCAGACAATAGTCTTAATAAGCAATTTCGTATTGGAAATCAAATTAAAAGGTTTTATAAAACCATTTTATATGAATTTAGCGCTTCAGATTTTTATCCATGCAATCCCGCAACTTTTTCCGAGATTTTAGCCCTCTTAGGCTTATCCTATCAAGATTATAACTCGGACAATCAAAGATATTTAGAAAGCTTTAGTTATTTGGTAAAAGAAATGCGAGAACGAATAAACAAGGGTATTGGGATGGATGTATCCGATATGCCGAGAATTCTTCTCACTCCTGTATTTGGAGGGTGGGAACCAGAGTCTCATGAGATCTTATATGAATTAGGAGCACGCACAATTTATGCAGATTGGGAGATTTTGAATTTACTCGAGGAAATTTCCGTTTCAAAAAATTCTAATCCTGTTGAGGAATATGCGAAATTTTTACTCAATGCTACCACTCGCGGAATAGGCTACGATCAAGAAGCCCTGACGGATAGCTACATTGAAACGGCAAAAGCTCTGAACGTTGATGGATTAGTCTTTAATCAAGTATTTGGATGCCATAGTATTTCCAATTGCTATTCATTGTTACGAAGAAAAATAAGAAATAAACTGGAAATTCCGACAACTGTCATTAACTTCAATAAAATCGGAGATAATGTAGAGCAAGTTAAGACCAGACTAGGAGCATTTATGGAAATGTTTTAGTGGAAAGTGCATCCCAAGATCTTATCTTTCATTCACATTTTCTCTATTTGTTATTGCTAAACTGTTAAAATTAAAAATTTTTATACTCAAATTCAGAAAATTGTACCTTTATTTCGCTTTTTTGTTCATTAGAGAGCCAATCAGAATTGGTATAATTAGTGGACTTTCCAAGGCTTGGTATTTTTGAAAGCCATAAAGGATTGTAGGGTAATAATCCTATTTTTTTAATATTAAACTTTTTTAAATATGTTGCCCACAATTCTAAGTTTTTCTTGAAGCTTGTTATGTTAGGAACGAGAGGTATACGAGGTAATAGTTCAATATTTTCCTGAGTTGCCATTTTTTCAAAATTCTTAAAAATCACCTCATTAGATACACCACAATAGCGTTTATGAAGGGTGGGATCAAATATTTTCAAATCAAAATATATTAAGTCAATGTGCGGAAAAAGAAGTTTGAAAAAGGTGTCAGTATTAAAGTATCCACATGTTTCTAAACATACATGTATATCTTTTGACTTTAATTCTTTAAGAAATTGGTGTAAAAATTCAGTTTGCATGGTGGGTTCTCCCCCTGAAAGCGTAATTCCCCCACCAGAATTATCATAAAACACTTTATCTTTCATAATTGCTTTTATTAATTGCGAAATAGTATAATACTTTCCCACGAATTTTAGAGCCTCCATCTTACAGACATCTATGCAGCCTCCGCAATAAGTACAGAGTTTTTTATTAATTGGATACGTTTCAGAGAAATCAATTGCATTTTCAGGACAGTGCTCTTGACATTTGTGGCAATGTACACATTTTTCACACTCATAGGAAATTTCTTGATTTGGAGATTGTGTTTCTGGATTTTGACACCATACACATCGTAGCGGACAGCCCTTAAAAAAAAGTACCGTCCTAATACCAGGACCATCGTCTAAAGAATTCCTTTTTATATTCGTGATAAACCCTTTCATATATATAAATATTAGATGCGTTCTGTAGTAATATAGTATAGTTGAAAAAAAATTTATTTCAAAAATTTATTTTGCAAATTTTTAGTTAAAAGATTTATTTTGAAATGAATTCTGTTCTATTTATAAGTTCTAGCTGCATATCTTTGTTAAGATCTACGAAGTAAGCATTATATCCAGAGATTCGAACGAGAAGCCAGCCATAATTTTCGGGATGAGCCATCGCATCTTTTAAAGTATCGGTAGAAACCACATTAAACTGCATCTGCATTCCTCCCAAATCAAAATAGCTGGAGATATACGCATTGAAATGATTTAAGGTCTCTTCATGGGAATCATTTGCGTGGGGTACAAGCTTAATATTAAATGCTAAATTATTCGGCATTTTTTGAGTATCCAATCTAGCGACGGAGTGAATATTTTGGAGCAATAAATCCTTGCTACCCGGTACCGGCGTTAATCCCGGCGTAAATGGTTTAAATGCCTTTCTTCCATTGGGCAGTGCGCCAGAGAGCGTTCCAAACGCGACATGATTGCTCATTGACCAAAAACCAATTAAATAGCGTCCTCCCCGATAATTCTCATATGAATAGAAATCCTCATACATATAATCAATGATTTCTTGTCCAATTTCAATTGTTTCGGGGTCATTAGAACCGAATTTAGGAATTTGCCCAATTCTTTTTAGCAATAGTTCTCCTTCGGGAGTTGAAAAATTGCTTTTCACATGTTCGTGTAAAGATGGAAAATCCATTTCATGGGTATCGTAAACCAAGACTTTTACGCACTTAAATGTATCAATAATATCCGCCAGACCAATCATGGCAACTCCTGATGTATTATAGAGAGCACCACCCTCTACTAAATCCAATCCCTTTTCTAAGGGTCCCTCAAATAAGGAACTTAAGAGCGGAGAGGGATGCAATATTTGATGAGACTCCCCGAGAAAATTATTATATTCCACGCTTTTTTCAACCATAAAATGTACTTGCTTTTTGTAAGCGTCCATAAAGGAGTCAAATGTTTTGAAATCTTTCAATTCTCCTGTTTGAGGTCCTATTACCCGTTCATCACTTACTACAGGATGAATACCATTATTCAGTACCATCTCCATTGCGGCAACACTGTTAAACATCATACAATTGGTATGGCCGAAATGTTTTCCACAGATTGTAGGTTCTACACATCCCGTTGCCGCCCATCCCCTTGCATCTTCCAACTTAAAACCAACTTCTGTTAATGCTTCTATCATCTTTATATCATTATGAATAGAAGGAGTGGCATGAGTGTTAATATTTACTTCCAATAGTCTCTCTAAATATTCTTTCGAATTGATGCCGGGATAATATCTTGCATTTAAATTAGGATCTCGTAAGGTAAGCATTTCGGCGACCTTTAAGATAATAAAGGTCATATCACATACCGCAGACTTACCATTTTGATCCACTCCCCCAATAGTTAGAGCAAAGTCTTGACTGCTTCCACCAAATAAATAATTTCCGATATCCGGTACCAAGGGAGCTTGATCAGATACTCTAAGAAAGAAACTTCCTGTAAGTTCTATTACTTTTTGTATGTATTGCTCTTGTTCTTCCTCGGAAGATAATCTTTCTATATCTGCTTCAAAAAATGGTTGTAACCAGTGATCTAACCTACCAAGGGAAAGCCCCATATGTGCATTCTCTTGTGTTAAGGCAATCCACATGAGCCAAAGAGAGATTATAGCCTCTTCAAAGGTTTCTGGAGGATTTGCAGGTACTTTATCTAAAATCGTCGCCAGATGTAGGAGCTCTTCCTTTCTTACTTTCATGAGGGGGGTCGCAGTTTCCTCGTCAATTAGATTCGCCTTTATTTGTGCTTCTTTACAGAGGTTTTGTGCATAAGTGAGCACTCCTTCTAACGCTAACTTGATTGCTTGATAAAATGATTTTTTCATAGAAGTTTTCGCTTTTTTTTTATGCTCCCTCGTTTCTTGTAAGATTCCATTAATTCCTTTTTTAAAGTAAGCAGGAAAGCCCGGTATAGTATGGGAGATTGCTTGAGTTTTCCACATAAAATAAAAAATAAAATGCTCATCTAATTGTTGCGATAAGGAATTTCCTTTTACTTTTCTAGTGTATTCTCTAAGATTTCTATCAATCCAATAAGGAAATACCTCATAATTAAGAATATCGATGGTTTCTGGGTCTATTTGGTGAGGATTTAATTCGCGGGTGTCTATAGAATATAGCTCTGGCCAAAAAATAATAGCTCCGAATTCGGGGTAGATCATTGTTCCTAAAAGCTTAGTGGTGGAGGTTCCCGGTAAATAATCCCATTCTTGAATAAGAGGTGTTTTCTCAGAAAGAATATAATTTACTATCTTTCCCATCTTCAATTCTGGACTATTCTCAGTTTCTTCTGGTAAATATCCTTCTTTTCTACAAATTTCGGTAATTAATTGAGCACGTTCCGGACATACCTCCAATTCTGCAGTTGATCGAATATATTTCAAATACTCCAGTCTTTTAAAATCTTTCAATGTGTACTTTCCTAAATAGGGATCTGCTAAATATTTCACATTATCGATCTTGGTTCCCAAAACTTTATTGCTCATATATTCCGTTCCATTTTCCCACTCTCCAAAATCTTCAAACGAAATAATTTCTTTCGGCTTTCTTTCTTGTAGTCTTTGCTCATATTCGTCCTTATGACCCAGTAAAATGCGACATAATAAGAAGAAAAATTTTGTCATATGGCTTAAATTGCCAATTGTATGGATCTTATTAGCCAATAATCCATTTACCACTTCTTGAGGCTTGCTCCGAGGTAATTTTTTAAGATCTCTTAGTATTTTATATTTTAATGTTAAAGTAGGATTTTCGATTTTGTCTTCAATAATCTCGATATTGCCCTCTTCGAAAATAATAGAAACACTTTCAGACTCATCTTCCTCGGTAGTAAATTGAATTCTTGCATTAAAAACATACCCCGTCTCCCCATTATATATCTCTTTCTTATATTCAGAAGTTTCTTCAATTGATTTTTGTAAAATTCTAAATACGTTCGCAATTTTTTTATTTATCTTAGGCATGCTGAGTTATTTGATTAATGTGTTATAATTATATTTATAATAAGAAAAATGACCTTTTTTAATTTAAATCTTTATGTTGATTTTGAGAGGTAGGTTATCAATAATATTAAAAATGTTAAAAAATGGTAATTGTTTTTAATATAATTTGTTCATGCGAAGGTTGGAACATGTCCCTTATTCGCACAGGCTAAACCCGGTAGCCTCTATCGGATAGAGTGTGGATAAACCCCTCTCCGACTACTTGAAATAAAGATTTCAAACGGGGAATTATTTTTAAGAGAATTGGAAAGGTGATTTAGAAATTTGTATAAAAATAAAAATAATGGAGGTAAATTCTCTAATCTCAATATATCACGGTACAGCTAAGGGGCTTCTTGAATACAAAAAGAAATAGTAAAATTAAAATGATACTCCTATATGAATTCAATTCAATGGATTGACTACCTTATGAAAATTCTTTATTATAATATTTACGGTATGTTAAAATTAGCTAATCTCCGAAGAAATCGCTGGGCCTCAATAAGTGAGGTTCATCATCTTCCTCTTTCTTTTTCTCGTGGGGGTCTACCCATTCTTCAGCGGCTGCTTCTTCCGTTTGTGCTGCTTGAGCGGGTTGAGACGATGTAGGAGGAGGGGATTGATATCGGGGTTTATTCAGATGAGTTGTAATTGGCTCGGGTTGTTCTTTTGCGGGTGCCGCGGACGTAGCTACTGATAGCTTTCCCGCTTGAATTAACTTTATTTCACTCAAAATCTTCTCTAAATTCATTGATTGGACGCTTTTATTCATTGTTTCCATGATCTCCTTTAAGGAACTGGAAGTTTCTTTCAATCCTTTAGGGTTAATACCGGTGAGTAATGTATCCAATTTTTGCTTAATATCTTCATTTAAATCGTTTAAGGTATCTGTTACCGTATTTAAATGTTTATTTATCTGAGATTCTATCGCTCTTATCATTTTAATTACATCATTCATGAATTGGACGTGTGCGGAGTAGCGTTCTTCATCTTTAGCTCTTAATTCGCTAATTAGCATTATAAGCTTCCGTAAGTCTTCTTTTTCACTCATTTTAATACAAACTTTTTCATTTGTGTTGATTCTAATATATAGTATGAAAATATAACTTATTTAATTTAACTCTTTTTAGTTTTTACTTTTTGAAAGTAAATAAGAATTAATTTTTAAATAAGATTAATTTAAAAATAGCGAATCGTAATATAAATAGTAAGAGAGATGTTTTTTATAATTCGAGATTCAAACTAAAAAGGAAAAGAAATAATAATGATAAAGAAAAATTCATATAGCCCATGGAAACCACATCCTAATATTTTGGAAATTAATACATGGATTTGGTTAAAAGAGCTTTCTGCGCATTATGAAAAGGAAATTTCACTTGACACCCTTCCCGAAGAGATTTTCGAGGATTATCTCGCTAAATTTGATGCTGTATGGTTGATGGGTATTTGGGAAAGAAGTCCCTCCAGCAAAAAAATTGCTCAAGACCATTTAGGGCTACAAAAGGAATTTCATGAGGCATTAGAAGATTTTGAAAGTAAGGACATTATTGGATCCCCATATGCCGTATATTATTATCATGTAGATTCTCGGTTAGGAGGTACTAATGCTTTGGAAGTGTTTCGTCAATATTTACAAATGCATGATATTAAATTAATATTGGATTATGTCCCAAATCATGTAAGTAGGGATCATCTGTGGACCTTGGAGACAGAAGATATTTTTATAAAAGGCACCGAAGAGGAGTTACAAGCATATCCTAACGACTATTTTAAGGCGTTCGATAAAATTTTGGCGCATGGAAAGGACCCGAATTTTCCCGCTTGGACAGATACCGTACAGATCGATGCTTTTTCGGAGATTGCCCGTGAAAAAGCGAAAAACACGATAATGTTGATTGCAGAACTCTGTGACGGAATTAGGTGTGATATGGCAATGTTAATGAATAATGAGGTTTTTAAGCGTACGTGGGGAGAAAAAGCGGGGGCTGCCCCGAAAAAGGAATTTTGGGATGTAATCATACCTCCAGTAAAAGAAAGATTTCCGGAATTTAAATTCATAGGGGAGGTATACTGGGATATGGAATGGGACATGATGCAGCAAGGATTTGATTATTGCTATGATAAACGCCTTTATGATAGGATCACCGATTTCAATATAGCTGGTATTAGGGAGCATTTAAAAGCCGATTTTAACTTTCAGAAAAAATTAGTACGTTTTCTTGAAAACCATGATGAGCCGCGAATTGCAAGTATAATGAATCCATCTCAATCTCGAGTGGCTGCATTATTAATATTAACACTTCCCGGAATGGGACTAATTCATGAAGGCCAAATGAAAGGTTATCGCATCAGTATACCAGTACAATTAAAACGAAGGATTGAAGAGTCTGTAAATGAAGAATTGCGTTCTTATTATCACTTGTTATTGCAAACTGTCAAACAGAATCAGATAAAAAAGGGGAAATGGGAGTTATGTACGGAAGAGGAGCAATCGAGCGTGATAGCCTATCATTGGTGGAGTAAAGAGACCGAAGGCGAATTTCTTATTGTAGTAAATATGACTGATCAACACCTAAAAACAAACGTAAAAATTCCCAACCTTCAGATAGATTCATTTAATATTAAATTTGAAGATCAATTGAATAATGACACTTCTCGTTATATTACGGATCTGATTAAAAAAGTAGGGTTATTGGTAGAATTAGAGGCATGGGAAGGAAAGATTTACCAAATAAGTGAGCTTGCTCAAATTTCTGTGCAGAAGACTCAATGAACAGTGACAGTCTTTGCAAGATTGAGAGGTTTATCGGGATCTAAGTCATGTTCTAAAGCCGCATAATAGGAAAGCAATTGAAGAGCAGGGATAAATGTGATGGGGCTTAATAAATTGTAAAATTGAGTGGGCGGTTGAGGAATTCGAATGGTAACATCACTTAATTCAGTAATTTTTTTATCCGATTCAACTACAACAGAGATAATAAATCCTCCTCTTGCCTTAAATTCCATCACATTTCCCACTAATCGTTCATATGTTTCATCGGGAGGTGCAATAAAAATAATAGGAAATCCTTCTCTCACTAGTGATATTGGCCCGTGTTTGGCATGAGCGGCAGAATATCCTTCAATAAATCGACATGCGACTTCTTTTAATTTTAATCCCCCTTCTTTCGCTGTGGCAATGGAAATACCTCGAGCTAAGAAGAAATAATTAATGTTTTTTTCTAAGTTGGTCACAATATGTTTTACATAGGCAGTATTTTTTTCCAAGAATTGTTCTATAATAGTTGGAGTAGATCGAAGGGCGCTGTAATAATTTTCCAAATCCTCCGGCGAGACTTCTTGCTTTATCTTAGCAATTTCTAAAGCAACTAAGGCAAGAGTAATAACTTGGGCAATGTAAGTTTTAGTTGATGCCACCCCAATTTCGGGACCTGCCCTTGTAATGATAAAATGATCCGAATATCTTGTGAGTGAAGAGCCAACAATATTAGTTATTGCTAAAATTTTAATATTTTTTTGAGCATTTTTTGCCCACCTAATTGCCTCAATAGTGTCAGCAGTTTCTCCTGACTGACTAACGGCAATAATTACGGAATTTTCTTCTAAGGCTCCTTGAAGATTATTTTGAAACTCACTGCATTCAATACTCTGGATATATTTTCCTAAGAAATTGGTAATCATATATTTACCTGCTAAAGAGGCATAATAAGAGGTACCCGCAGCAGTAATATAGATATGATCAGCTGAAAGCAAATGTTGTGCAAATAATTCGATATCTTCTTTTTTTATATTTAGCGTGTTCCTTATGGCACGAGGCTCCTCAAAGATTTCTTTGAGCATGAAATGTTCATATCCATTTTTTTGAGCGTCATCTACGCTCCATTTAATATATTCCGGTTCTTTTAAAATCTCATTCATACCATTTTCAATATTATAAAATTTAGCTTCTCCGGGCTGAAGAATTGCTAATTCATCATCTTCTAAAATATAACAAGAACGGGTATAAGGTAGTATTGCAGGAATGTCAGAAGCGCAATAAGACTTTTTACCCTCTTCAATTCCAATAACTATAGGTGATTCCTTTCGAGCGACAATCATCATATCGGGTTTTTTCGCATAACACACGGCTATTCCATATGCCCCAGTACATCTCTTTAGAGTCTTAATCACAGCTTCTTTAAATGATGCTCCATTTTTCAGAAAATCTTCAATCAGATGCGGTAAGATTTCTGTATCTGTTTCGGATTGAAATTGATGCCCTTTTTCTTGTAGCTCTTTTTTCAATTCCATAAAATTCTCAATAATGCCATTATGAACCAACGCAATCTCACCCGTACAATCTGTATGCGGATGACTATTATATTCGGTTGGAGCACCATGAGTTGCCCATCTGGTATGGGCAATAGCAAGATGGCCAGATAAAGATTTAATATTAAATTTTTCTTGAATGTTATTAATTTTTCCCGATACTTTTCTTATTGTTAATTTTCCTCCATTTTGGAAACAAATTCCGCAAGAATCATAACCCCGATATTCCAATCGCTTAATCCCTTCCAGAGCGATTTCTCCAATTTCCAAATTCTCCTTTGATATTAGACCAAAAATTCCACACATTGAATATTACCTAGAAATGTATTTGTTTATTCAAATATTCATTAGATTATTTATTGAAATTTAACTTTTAAATTAATTGTTAAACTAGTTGTATTAATTTAATTGATTTAATTAGTTAAATTTCCATTTTTTTATTAAGAAATAAGTATTATTTAAAGTAAAAATACAATTAATCACGTATTGAATCATCATGGACATCTTGATTAGAAAGAATTATGAAGAAATGAGTAAGACTGCTGCAGATATTATCGCACAGCAGATACGCTCGAATCCTAAAAGCGTTTTGGGTCTCGCTACTGGAAGTACGCCGATCGGAACTTATAAAGAGCTTGTACTGCAACATAGGGAGGAAAATTTAGATTTTTCCAAAATATTATCATTTAATCTCGATGAATACTTAGGTATTAGCATAGATTTAGAAAAACCTTATGAAGAAGATCAGAGTTATGCACGATTTATGTGGGAGGAATTATTTAAACATATAAATATTAAAAAAGGGAATTATAATGTTCCAAACGGTCTTACAGAAAACCCCCACCAATTTTGCGAAAAATATGAAGATATGGTCAAAAAGGCAGGTGGGATTGATTTACAATTGTTAGGAATTGGTGGTGATGGGCATGTGGGATTTAATGAACCGGGAACTTCTTTTGCTTCAAAAACTCATGTAGCCGCTTTAACGAAACAAACCTTAGATGATAATTATGATCTTTTCTATAAGAAAAGTGGAATTCCTCGTCATGAAATGCCTCATTTTGCCATCACAATGGGTATAGGAACTATTCTTAATTCTCGGCATGCTTTATTAATTGCTAATGGGGAGAGAAAGGCAGATATAATAGCAAAAATGATTGAAGGTCCCCTAACTTCTCAAATTACTTCTACGTGTCTTCAAATGCATCCAAAAGTTACTGTAGTACTCGATAAGGCTGCTGCTGCTTCTTTAAAACGAGTTGAGCACTACAAACATGTTGAAAATTTGAGGAATAAATATTCACTGTAAACTCAATAATTCTATCAAAAAAACAAATAGGCTAATTTAAAAGATGGAAAATAAAACAAAATCATTGGTTTCCACCTTAATAGAAAAGGGGGTTTCAATTCCCAATCCTTCATCAGTAGAAATAGGGGAAGAAGTGGATATTGAAAAAATTTCTACCAAAAATGTGGTCATCCACTCTGGGTGCAAGATTTTTGGAAAAGAGACAGTGATCATGTCGGGTGTTAAGTTAGGAGCAAGATCACCCGTAACTATTAAAAATTGTCAATTAGGAAGGAATGTGGAGTTAAAGGGAGGTTATTTCGAAGAATCCACTTTTTTGGAGTCATCCAATATGGGAGATGGTGCGGAAGTCAGAGCTGGATGTCTCTTAGAGGAAGAGGCAAATGGAGCGCATACCGTAGGGCTTAAGCAAACAATATTATTTCCATTTGTAACATTAGGAAGTATAATTAATTTTTGTGATGCTCTGATGGCTGGAGGTACGAGTAGAAGAAATCATAGTGAAGTAGGAAGTTCATATATTCATTTTAATTATACCCCCAATCAAGATAAAGCCACAGCATCATTAATTGGAGATGTTGTGAATGGTGTCTGGCTTAATCAACTTCCAATCTTTTTAGGAGGTCAAGGTGGTCTAGTAGGACCAAGCCAAATTGGGTATAATACAGTAATTGGAGCAGGTGTTATTTTTCGAGGAGATTGTCCTCAAGGCAATACATTAATATTAGATAAAGGTGCTCAAAAAGAGAATAAAAGATTTTATCCCGGTCTTTATTGGAGTGTAAAACGGAGAGTCTTAAATTCAATTGAATATATAGTCAATATTATTGCATTAAAACAATGGTATCTTAATGTACGCTCTAAATTTTTTCAATCAACTAAGCTGGAACAATTAGTCTACAAAGGTGCTCTTGAAAAAATTGAATTGGTATTTAATGAAAGAATTAAAAGATTAGGGCAATTAGCAGATAAAATGAAAAAGTCAATTGAGCTTTATAAATCTGTGAGAGGGGATAATACCTCAGAACTACTTCTCAATCAAAAAAATGAATTAATGACTAATTATCAACAGATAGAAAGCATTTTGAGAGAAGAAGAATCATATTTAGGGAATGAAGATTTAAAAACAGAATTTTTAGAACATTTAGATAATATACTAAAAAATGAGAATAATAAATATACCAAAATTATTAAACATTTAAATGAAAACGTTAGAAACGCTGGAATAGCTTGGTTGAATTCTATAATTGAAGAAACCAGGAATAAAGTATTAAAATATCTTCCATCGTTTATTTAGTTTATTTAAAAAAAATATAAAAAAAGGTGAGTATATGGCACGAAAATTGTTTGGCACGGATGGAATAAGAGGTGTAGCTAATAAATACCCTATAACCGCCGAATTAGCTTTAAATTTGGGAAAAGCGGTAGCTTATGTCTTTAAAAAGGAGTCCCCCTATACACGGATAATTGTTGGCAGAGACACTCGAATTTCCGGGCATCTTTTAGAGCATGCGATTGTATCGGGAATTTGCAGTATGGGTGTTGATGCAATTAGGGTTGGAGTTATGACCACACCGGGTATTGCATATTTATCGTGGAGTGTTAGAGCTGATGCGGGTATCGTAATTTCTGCTTCCCATAATCCTTTTGAAGATAATGGAATTAAAATTATTGGAGGCGATGGATATAAACTTTCCGATGAAAAAGAAGAGCAGATTGAACAATATATTTTAAATCCTGAGAAAATGGAAAATGAATATCCTAAACCGGAGAATTTAGGGAAAGCTTCAGTTTTAGATGATGCAAAGGGTCTTTATATTGGATTTCTAAAGAGCACTTTTCCAAAACGAATTACTTTAGAAGGAATGAAGATTGCGCTGGATTGTGCAAATGGAGCTTCATATAAAATAGCCCCTCAATTATTTTACGAATTAGAAGCAATGGTGGAACCATTATTCGTGGATCCTGATGGAATAAATATCAATAGAGAATGTGGTTCACAGCATGTCGAAACACTTCAAAAAACGGTTGTGGAGAAGGGTTGTGATATAGGATTAGCTTTTGATGGTGATGCAGATCGGCTTATTGCAATAGATGAAAAAGGGAAAGAAATCACAGGAGATCAAATAATTGCAATTTGCGCCAATTACCTTAAAGAAAAGGGAGAGCTTGCAAATGATGCTGTTGTTACAACTCAAATGTCTAATTATGGTTTTAGAATCGCAATGAAAAAACTTGGGATTGACAATCATATCACAAAAGTAGGAGATAGATATGTTTTGGAAGAAATGATTGAATCTGGAGCGGTAATTGGTGGAGAGGAATCGGGACATATTATATTCTTAGATTATCACACTACGGGAGATGGTATTTTATCCGCTCTTCAAATCTTAAAAGTAATGAAAGAAAAGGGAAAAAAATTATCTGAACTCGCAGAAATTATGAAGGTATATCCTCAAAAGCTTGAGAATGTGACCATCTCAGAGAAACCAGATTTAAATACCATACCAGATGTAAAAGCCGTAATAGATGAAGTCGAAGCAAAACTTGCTGATGGAGGAAGAGTGCTTGTACGATATTCGGGAACACAACCTCTTTGTAGAGTAATGGTAGAGGCGTCCTCTACTGAAGAGACTGAAAAATATTGCAATATGATTGCTCAAGTAATACGAGAAAAAATCGGATCATAAGCACGTTCTCTATGCCTTTTGGAAAATAGAGATCTTATATTTAAATTATTCTTATTTCTCCTTTTTATAAATATTCTTAAAACTTAAGCAATACATCAATTTTCATAAAATTTTTCTAGCTTTCACCATAGGATCGGCACGGAAGCCCCGTCCTTTAGGGCGGGGAGGAAGTGCCGTTAGATAGTATTAGGTGACAAGATTTAAATACGTGCGTTATCATTATCATTATAAGGTTGAGTTCTAATGAAGTTTTGTAAGACGGCACAG
>SHMU01000050.1 GCA_008080765.1 Promethearchaeota archaeon
CAATTCATTCTCATAGATTTTTCACGAGATCAAGAAAGCTTTTAAGACACCAAGGGATCAAAAAACTTAGTACTTACAAAAGATTTAAGGTATAAATTTCTCCATAAACTTACTTTTTTCTTATTTAATCCATTTTGTAGTAAAAAGAATTTCTCAATGTGAATTGTGAATTATTAAATATTAATTAGTTTTAAATATGTATACATGCATATTTGGATTTAAAGAATTTAATAGAATGATGATGCTATTTACAATTGGAATTTCAAAAATCTTAGTAAAGTGTGTTGTATCATTCTCCATTAATTTACAGAGATTGGGGTTAAGAAAACTATCAATTATAATGTAGTCCACCGTTTTAACAACTTTTAAGTATATAGGTAGATTCTCATCATTTTCAATAAGTTTACTCTCATTAAAGACGAAGTTTTGGAATGCTTGATAATTTGAATTGTTAGTTTGATACTTTAAATCATTCATATAAAAATTTGCTTGATTAAAATCTACACATCTTACATCCTCCATATAAGTAGAAACATGGGCATTCATATGACTGTATGGATTATTCTGATTGAACATATAGGTTTCATAACCAAGAGCGATATTGTTTAAAAAAATAAAAGCATTAGAATATTCATCATACCAAAATTCTTCAAAATATTTATGATAGTAGCGTTTTTGATAATTTGGAATTGTTTTAAGAAGACAATAGAATATTAGCGAGAGAATAGTTAGTAAATAAATAATATTAGAGAAATTTATAAATTCTCGGTATTTTTTATTTTTTTTTTTAAAAATTAAATAAATTCTTATAACTAAATTCCTAAATACGGATTTTTTTTTTATAAAATGTTCCCTAATTACTTTTTTATTCCTTTTTAATACACCCATAAAATTGTTTCTATAAAAAAGGTCATAATCTCTTTTAATAAAAAACAGCAAGATAGGGATTAAAATTAACAGAGATATATCTAAATATATTATAAATCGAAATTCTGAATATAATGTTCTAATTATATCATTTAATAATTCGGGAAATAAAAGATAAATGGTTAAATAAACTGTAAATAAAACAAAGAATAAAATTAGATAATTTTTATTGGGGGAATTTTTTCTTTTGTATAAATACACAAAAAAAATTAAAACAAATAGAGTTATCCAAAATCCCAAAGTTAATTTCCTCCATAGTATAGGTGTAGGTAATGTTGTATTATAACTACTATATCTAATATATTTATTCCATATATCTTGAATAAAAGAAGAATTGATAACCAAGAAGAGAAAAAGAATTAAAAATAAACTAATAAACCCTATAATCATTTTGGATTTATTTTTTTTTAGAAAAGAGATTAATTTTTCCTTTTTCTTATAATAGGAGGGAACTAGCTTATCAGGTTCAAATCTTAGATTCAATAGTATTGTTAAAACTAAAGGTAAAGTATATAAAATTAAAGTAGATGAAGGATGGATAATAAACGTGAAATAAAGCAAAAGAGTCCCAATAAAAAGAGATTTAATTTTCTGGTTGAATAAAAAGAGCAAAAAAGTAAGAAATAATATGATAGTAAAATTTGTTGGTAAGAAATATGAAAACCACGAGAGAAATACTACAGTAGCAGTAGTTATGAAAAAAACAGGTATTATATTAAATTTAGGAGTAATTATATGTAATAAAATGAATATCAAAATAAAAAACAGAAAAATTTGTAGAGATGAAAGATAAACTCCTACAATATTTAACCATTCAGAGGGATTTATTGCATAAAAAGGGATTAAAATAATAGAAAAGAAATAAGTTTTGAAAGGAAATTTATGATTAAAAAGATAATTAGAGAAATTAAAATTTAAACCATTCCTAATTGTACTTAGTGCTCTATCTGCAAAAGGTAGTAAATCAATATTTCTAATATCATAAATAAAGCTTCTAATATACAAATTTAAAAGAATAATTCCGATTAGAAAGGCACCAAACTTTAAATAATATCTTTTTGTTTTATCATCAAATTTTTTGTGTTTTATACTTTCATAAATTTGCCAATAAAAAAACCCATAGATTCGTCCTCTGTTAACTACTATAGTTATGAAAATGAACAGAGCATTAAGAAGTAGAAATACATAATAATTAAACGGGATAAAAGCTACGACTATTAATGTTAATAATCCGCTCATCAGCATTCCAAGTATTAAACTAAAAACAAATTGTTCTAATAGCGTAAATCTCTCAGCGTCTCTTTTAAAAAAGATTCTATCATATTGCAGTATGCAATCCCCAATAATCTGATTTAAAAGAAGGAGAGAAAGAAATTCAAGAATCATTTTGAGTTATATATCGTAATAATAACTATAATATTATTTAATTAATTAATTTTTATGAACACGTTTTAAAGCATAAATTTAATTATACTAAAGTTCGAGAAAAAATACAAACTATAAAAAGAATTTATTTAGAGATATTTTACAGCAATTAAAAAAGAGGAGTATAATTTTTATTCAAGAGGGAAGTTTAAATTGGAAATCTCTTGGTTTTTAATGTGTCCTTATTCTAATTATAATTGTAATAAATAGCGTTTAGCTGCAGATTTAAGCGTATTTGGAATGAGTTTGTAGAGTTTTATTTTTTTTAAACTATAAATGGAAATACAGAGCAGAATAGAATAGAGAATTTTAATAATATTTACATAAGATGCTCCAAATTCTCTCGATGCGATAGTAAT
Organism: Promethearchaeota archaeon; assembly: GCA_008080765.1. GTDB lineage: Archaea > Asgardarchaeota > Lokiarchaeia > Sigyniarchaeales > SOKP01 > TEKIR-8. The sequence continues at coordinate 2,712 of SHMU01000050.1, forward strand.
TGGTACTTCCCTGACTCTTAAGCGATTCAATCCCGCTTTGAACAATATTTCAGTACATAACCCAAATCCTCTGAACATAATATTCTCAAACAAAAAAGCATGTTCCCTTTTAAATGCACGAAAGCCGCTTTGATTATTACCTACAAATTGATGGAAAAGAGTTTGAAGAACATTTTTAATTATGTATTCTCCCAGTCTAGTGTAATAAGGAACTTTGTAATTGCATTTTCCTAGATATCGAGACCCTATTATTATATCTGCTTTATTTAAAAGGAGTGGTTTCATTAAGTTTGGGATCTCTTGCGGATCATGTTGTCCGTCAGAATCTAATGTCACAATAATGTCTCCTTTAGCTTTCTGAAATCCACTTAAAATAGCGGCCCCATATCCCTTATTTTTCTGGTGAGAAACGATTTTAATTCTTGGATCATCTACTGTTTTTACTTTTTTAATGCTACTATCGGTGGAGCCATCATCAACGACAACGATTTCAAAGTAATCATGGTTAGGAATATTTTTTAAGACATTTTTAATAGATTTTTCTTCATTGTATAATGGTATAACGATTGAACATTTTATTATTTTCTTTTGGGTATTTATTTGTTTTGTAATTAAACCATTAATTGAAAATAATTCGTCTACAGGGAGGGTATCGTCTAACCTATAAGAGACAGTACTATTACATTGTGTGGTATTCTTATTTAATTGATGATAAGTTAATCTTTTTACTTTTTTTTTCGTTAATTTTAGATGTACGGAACCAAGGGATGCGAAAAGTATTATGAAGAGCGTAAATACTAAAAGAATAACAACCCATAAAAGAAAATAGTTAGAGGATGATTTCAAGGAGTTAATAATAGTAAGAGGGGAAGAAAGAAATGAATCAGGATTTGTATTATATACAAAAATTTCCATCCAATCACTAAATCCGTCATAGTCCGAGTCTTCAATGTTTGGATTTATTCTATATAAATATTCATAATAATTAATAACTCTATCTTGATCTGAATCTTCGTTAGAATCATTTAATAATGGATTTAAACCATGAGATACTTCCCAACCATCTGGTATTCCGTCATCATCAGAATCGTTCTTAAGAGAGTCTGTATTATAAATCATTTCCGAATAAGTGGACAGAAAATCATTATCAGGATCATTTCGTAATAAATTTCTACTATTAGCCATACCTAAATCACCATTAAGGCCTTGCCAATATATTCGCTTTGCGCTGGATGGCAGTTGAATTACATATAAGTTATTATCATTACTTCCAAAGATCATTTGAAGAGAGCCATCCTCATTTAGATCTCCAAAAACAGGTGAAGAAGCAATTGGTCCATTAGTAAGATAGTTCATACGGATTGATCCATCCTCTCCATTTAGCACGTACATTCTCCCATTATCACATCCAACTACTACTTCGAGCTTGTTATCGCCGTCCACGTCGCCCAAGGCAGGGGAAGAAAAAACATTTGTACGATAAAAATCCCAATATATTAATTTCTTCCATCTTATAGTTCCATCCTCTCCATTTAATACATATATAATCTTATCATCACATCCTACCACCACTTCGAGCCTACCATCGCTATCTACATCACCCAAGGCAGGTGAAGTAAATATTTTTTCATGGATAATTTCCCAAAAAACTGCACATCTCCATCTTATAGTTCCATCCTCTCCATTTAATACATATATATTTCTATCATCGCATCCAGCTATTACCTCGGGCTTACCATCGCCGTCCACATCACCCAAGGCAGGTGAAGAAGTTACAGAACCTCCAGTGAGATAGGTCCATTTTATGAATCCATTCAATCCGTTCAATACATATATCTTCTTATCATTGCACCCTATCACTACTTCGAGTTTACCATCGCCGTCCACATCACCCAAGGCAGGTGAAGATAAAATAGGTCCACCCGTAGAATAAGTCCAATTTACCGAACCATCTTCTCCATTAAGAGAATAAACAGTATTATCAGAGCTACCCAATATAATTTCGAGTTTACCATCGCCGTCCACATCACCCAAGGCAGGTGAAGATAAAATAGGTCCACCCGTAGAATAAGTCCAATTTACCGAACCATCTTCTCCGTTCAATACATATATCTTCTTATCATTGCACCCTATCACTACTTCGAGTTTACCATCGCCGTCCACATCGCCCAAGGCAGGTGAAGATATAATAGGTCCATCTGTAGAATAAGTCCAATTTACCGAACCATCTTCTCCATTAAGAGAATAAACAGTATTATCGGAGCTACCCAATATAATTTCGAGTTTACCATCGCCGTCCACATCGCCCAAGGCAGGTGAAGATATAATAGGTCCACCCGTAGAATAAGTCCAATTAAGATTGAGTTCTGAAGAAGTTTTGAGAATCTTTTTTGGATTACTATATAGATTAAAATTTGAATTATTTTGAAATGGTAATAGAAATATATTAGAAAAGATAAGAAGAGAGCTAATAAGAAATAAACCTATAACAAATAGAGAATATACAAATTTCTTCATTAGGTCTCACATCATTTTCTTTTATTTACAATTAAATAAAGTATCTTCTAATTCAAAATTTTTTGTTTTTAATGGGAATTTAATTTAATTATACTTATTAACTATTTATCTTAAATTCTTGAATGAAATGAATTTATTTATGAAAATATCTATCCCTCTTTCGTATATTGAATAGAGGTGATCTAGTACTATTGATTTTTTTAAATTTGTTAAGATTATGTATTTCTTATTTCTTATATATGTTATTGTTTGATATTATGAATAGTTTTTTTCTTCAAAAATGGTATTTTAGTGATAATTATTCAATTGAATAATTTTTCAATTTTATAAGAGTTAAGCTAAGTTAAACAATAAATAGTTTTGAAAGAATCATAAAAAAATAATATAGATATAATTATATGCGATAAAAATATTAGGAAGCCCTCTCAAATCCGAAACTGATTGTCTTTATATTATTTTTACTTAGACTCATTGAACAATAGGGACATTGCACATCCTTTCCAGTATCTAATTTCTTTATTATATTTGCTTTGAGAGATGCACAACATTTGGGATTGGGGCATATGTTAAGGCGCTCAGAAACTATGTTTTCGTTTTCCTTTATTTCTGGAACACCAATATTTAAATCCTTAGCAGAAACTTTATCAGAAATTAGTTCTTTTTGTTGTTCAACATATTGCTTCAAAAAATCGGCATTTACACAAATATCGAGAGAGATTTCTTCTCCTACATTAAATTGGTTTTTTTTTCTTGAATATTGAATATTTCGGATGAGATCATTCACAATCCTCTCGGAAAGAATTTCATCATCCACACGTAGATCTAAAAAAACCTTGCCATACTTTGATTCAATAGACACAAAATTATTATCGGGAGTAAAGGAATCAACAATTTCTAATGCCTTAACATTTACTAGTTGTTTTATTGTTTCAGTAAATTCAAGTTCTGGTAATTTTTCGGTAGATTCAATAATAAGTTTCTTATTGGGCCATCGTAATCGGATGTGATTTTGATTTTTAAGGGAGCGTGCTACTTCTATTAATTCTTTGGAAAACTCCATTTGTTTTTCGAGATCCTCAGCAATCAAATCTCTATTAACATCTGGCCAATCAAGAAGATGGATACTATCTTTTTCCTCCAAATTAAATGCATCTAAATGAGACTTGAACATATAAAGATAGATATGTTCAGAAATCATCGGATTGATGGGCGCTAATAATAAAAGAACATCGAATAATACTTTATATAATAAAGCCATAACTTGAAATTTACTTGGATCTTCAGAATATACATCAATTTTTTCTCTGATTAGTAATATATACCATCTACTAATATCATTGACGATAAAATCGTGGAGAGCTTCTGTAATCCATGGTAATTTATACTCATCTGCTAATATGGTTATGGTATTAATAGTAGAATTGAGTTTAGAGAGAAGCCAGAGATCTGTTTTATTTAGAGCATTTATATCGTATGCATGTTTAGATGGCTTGAAATCAGATAATCTGAATTTCTGATTGGCGTATAGATATACATTCCAAATTGTGTTAATAGTTCGAAATGTATCTGCATACTCTTTTACATTAAAATTCAAATCTCTCCCCGGTTGAGTAGCACCGAGGGAATAATAACGGAAAGTTTCAATGCCTTTTATTCTTGAATAAGATTTATTTTTTTTAAGATCTTCAAGAGTTCCATTAATCAAATCTTCGGGCTCAAAAAAGTTTCCCTTAGATTTGCTCATCTTTTCGTTGTTTCGTAAAACCCATCCATGCATATAGCAAGAATTATAATTTTTACGATCAGAAGACACCATTGCACTACACAGTAAACTATTGAACCATCCTCGGATTTGATCTTTTCCTTCCATAATAAAGTCAGCAGGAATCCATGAATCATAATGATTATGCCCATCATAGACTTCTTGTGCTGCCCACATTACAGATCCAGAGTCTAACCATACATCCAAGATATCTTTTATTCTTCTTTTTGTACCCTTATTGCAATTCTTACATTGCCACATAACAGCATCAATCCATGGACGATGTAAATCTTCGGGGCATTCTCCAGCAATTTCTTTTAATTCAACACCGGAACCAATTACAGTAATATCGTTACAATCTTCATTATCACATATCCAAACGCTTAAGGGAATTCCCCAAAAGCGTTGTCTGGAAATACACCAATCTTTTAATGTGGTAAGCCAACTTTTAAACCATCTTTCCCCTGCCCAATCGGGTACCCAGTAGATTTCTTCATTTTTTTCTAATAGCTTAGGAACGAGACTTTCTGTTTTAAAAAACCATTGCCTTGTAGCTCGATAGACTAGTTTTGAATCGCATCTCCAACAGTGAGCGTACTCGTGTTCAATTTCACTTGTAACAATAAGAGTACCCTTTTCTTCAAGAATTTTTAGGATGTGTTCATTAGCATCAAATACGAACTGCCCTTCAAACTGACCAGCTTCATCCTTATAAATACCGCGGATACTCACGGGATTAAAAATTGGTAGATTATTTTCAATTCCAACTTCAAAGTCTTCTGGACCATGTCCCGGGGCAGTATGAACTAATCCCACACCTTCTTCAGCGGAAACATACTTATCAGATAAGATTATTGAATGCGCTTTTTCAGATTGTTTAGAAAGCTCTTTTTGATAAGGGACTTCTTCTATTAGAGGATGAATATAGCGCTGACCCTCCAATTCTTCTCCATAAAGAATGTCTCCGACTTGATACTTATAGTCCAATTGTCCTGAAATGAATACAGTGACTGCGTTTCTTGACAATATCCAGTACTCATCTAAATCCTTGATATACACCTTCGCATATTTTTCCATAGGGTTGACCATAATAGCAGTGTTTGCAACAAGCGTCCAAGGAGTGGTTGTCCATATGATGAAATAGGTATTTTCCATATCCTTTGCTTTAATTTTGAGAAAGAGACTAGTGTCAATTACATTTTTATACTCTTGTTCATGTTTTGCAAGTGCTGTAGCACATCGGGGGCAGCAATTTAAGGGACGATAAAATTGATACAATAAACCACGTTCCCATGCTTTTTTAAGAGTCCACCAAATTCCCTCGATATAACTGTTTTTAAAAGTGATATACGGATTATCCCAATCCCAGAATGAACATCCTAATCGTTTGAATTGTTTATTCATTATTTTGAGATTTTTTTGAGCAAATTCTTTGCAATTTTGTATAAACTTATCCACTCCATATTCATAAATTTCTTGTTTATTTTGAATACCCAATTCTTTTTCCATTTGAACCTCAATTGGTAAGCCGTGTGTATCATATCCTGGTGTATCTGTTACTTTGAAGCCCCGCATTCTTTTATAACGAATTAAATAATCCTTTAGAATTTTATTCCATGCAGTTCCTAGATGAATTGAACCGGTGGTATAAGGAGGTCCATCTATAAACCGCCATACATCCTTTCCTTTTTCTTTTGATTTGATCTGATTATAAATAACCTTTTTTTTCCAATACTGTAATATTTGTTTTTCAAGTTGTAGTAAATCTAAGTTTTTTGCTAACGGTTTCACGAAACATCAATCTAAACGTGTAATTAAATTATATAAGAATGAAAAATTAAAAAATTTAATTAACCTAATTAAAGTAAAATTAAAATAGGGATGATATTAATAATTTTTTAAATCAGATATTTAATTTTATGGTTGCTTTTTCAGATCTTTTACTTGGTTAAATTGTTTAATTTTAGTAGTGAAAGCATCAACATTAAATCAATCTTCTTATAAATTATGATTCCTTAAAATTCAAGAAAATAGTCGGTATACAGCGATTTTACATAAGTTTAATTTATTATGATTAATTAAAAAACATAATTTAGAAGTTTGCTATTAGAGAATTGATATATTAGGAATTTGTTAAAATGGCAGAGAACATAATTGAGACTTTTGATTTATGCAAGGTTTATAAGCTAAAAGAGAGAGGGAAAGAAATAAAGGCTCTTGATAATGTTAATATTACTATTGAAAGAGGTGAAAATTTTGGATTATTGGGACCTAATGGTGCCGGAAAAACTACACTGATATCAATCCTTACCACCTTAAAAACGCCCAGTTCTGGATATGCAATAATTGATGGACACAACATTCTTGAAGATCCCCGAAAGGCAAAATCTAAAGTTTCCTTGATGTTAGAAAGTGATATGTTATACTATCGAATTACTGCTTATGATAATCTCAAGTTTTTTTGCAAAATATATAATATAACAAATTACAAGCAAAAGATTGAAGAGTACGCCAAAATGTTTGGTTTAGGGAAATGGTTATACGAATACGTAGAGAATTTTTCCAGCGGAATGAAGATGAAATTAGCTCTTTGCAGAACTTTATTATTAGAAAGGGATATTTTATTCCTAGATGAACCCACTCTTGGCTTGGACGTCAAATCAATATCTTTTATCGTTGATATTCTAAAAAAACAAGACAAAACTATTTTTCTTACAAGTCACGATATGAATGTAGTAGAAAAGCTCTGCGATCGGGTAGCATTTATTAATCATGGAAAAATATTGGAAGTATTAAAAACTTCTGAAATAGAGAATCTTCTACAGACTAATATTGATGTCTATATAGAAACTATGAAAGCACAGAGAAATCAATTAGTTTCTGATTTACAATCACATGATTTTATTAATGCTATCGAACTTAATGAAATGGGATTAGTTGTAAATCTCAAAAGTCGAAAGAATTATTCAGAATTAATATCAGTATTACAAAACTATGAAATTATTAAAATTCGGGAGAGGACCCAATCTTTAGAAGATTTATTTTTAAAATTAGTATAAAGAAGGATTATTTCATTAAAAATGAAAAACAATCGATTAAATCTGATAAAAAATACACTGAAACATAATATTGCACAAGTTATTGCTGTTACAGAAAAAGATGTTAAGTTAGAACTTCGATTCAAACTCCAAATTATTGTCAATTATATTAATCCAATTATTACCATTCTTATGCCATTAATAGTATTTCAAGCACTATTTAATACAAATGAATCATATGGTCCATGGACTCCTGAGAATTATGCGGTATTCATCTTGAGCGCTTATAATTTAACTCTTCTAAAGAACACAATAAAAGGATTTCCGGAACAATTACGTAGGGAGAAGTTTTGGAAGACGCTACCCGCTTTAATAATTGCTCCATTTAACCGAATTGATTTACTACTAGGCATTTTTCTAACGAATATTATTTTGATCTCAGTTCCATTTGCTCTCTTTTTAATAATTACTTTAATTCTTTATCCAATCTCTTTTTGGACACTCTTATTTATCTTATTTATTTATTTATTAATTGCTCTTATATTTAGTGGAATTGGATTATTATTGGGTGTATTTGCAATTTCAAAGGAAAATATGTGGAGAGTTTTATTATTATTTTTAGATCTTATTTTTTGGGCAAGTTGTTTAAGCTATCCCTTTGCATTATTTCCAAGCATCTTTCAAATCGTAATTCTATTAAATCCACTCTATTATATTTTCACATTCTTACGTATGGCATGGATAGATAATAATGTAATTCATACATTTATGAATTTTTATCCACATTTTATAATCCTTTTGGCAATAGCAATAGTCCTCCCTCTTATAACTGTATATATATTCAACAGAATATTTAGAAAATACGGAATTGTTGGCTATTAATAATTTCCTAAAAACTTTAATCATAAAAAAAAATGAAACCAAAAATAATATCATGCATAGGAATAAGACCTGACATAATTCGTCTATCTCAAATAATTAAAAAACTTGATAAATATTTTGATAATATCATAGTTGACAGTGGTCAACACTATGATTATAATCTAAATAAAATTTTCTATGAACAACTTGAAGTAAGAGAATCGGACTTCAATCTTAATATTAAAAGTGGAACACATGCACAACAAGTAGGAAATTTAATGATTGCATTTGAAAGACTAATTAAAAAAAAACACCCGCAATTTGTGATCGTTTTAGGAGATAACAATAGTAGTCTTGGATTTGCTCTTGCGACATCAAAACTAAATATTCCATTAATTCATATTGAAGCTGGAATGAGAAGTAAAAATTGGATTATGCCTGAAGAAAAAAATCGAATTGTAATTGATCATTTAGCAGATATGAACATTTGTTATCTACCAGAACATAGAGAAAATTTGATTAGGGAAGGTCTCAATCCTCGATGTATTTGGGTTGTTGGCAATCCTATTATTGAGGTAGTGGAAAAGGCTAATCCAAAATTTTTGCAAAAAGAGCCTTTCTATTTAGTAACTTGTCACCGAGCAGAAAATGTTGAAAATAATAATAACTTAAAAATAATATTAGAGTTTTTAGGAAAGCTCTATCAAAAAAAGCAAGTAGAAATCAAATTCATTGTGATGCCGAAAACAGAACATATGATGGAGAAATATTCTCTTGAATTTCCAGAAGGTATCAATCCAATACCACCTCAAGGTTTTTTGGAATTCTTAGGAATGGAAAAGCAAGCGAGACTGGTGATTACAGACAGCGGAACTGTGGTAGAGGAATGTGCTATCTTAGGCACCGCATGCTTGACTATCCGGGAAAGTACTGAACGGATAGACTTGATTGAGCTCGGAGTTAATACTTTAACAGGAATGAATATTGATATTATGCTAAATGCTGCAGAATTTGCACTTTCTCAAGAAAATGCACCAGTAACCCATTATGGGGAAAAAGTATCTGAAAAAATATGTAATATCCTTCTTGGTAATTCCTTATATTTTCATAGAAGAGTGAATGGGTAAGAAATAAATTTTGGGTTTAAAAATTAATTTTTTCAGAGGATTTGTCTATAGCTCATTGAACTACTCCACTATAAATGGTGGAGATTCATCTTTCGCAAGACGAAATTCCTTGTTCCTCGAGGTGTGCCGATACAGATTCGTGAGAATACTGATTGGTCTTACCTCCTCTCCGAAGGCGTGACTTCCCGTAGTCCCTACGGTAGGGGTATCATCATGGATGAGCATGAGCGGGTTCTCGGACACTAACGCGAGAAGCCCTTGGTACAGAAGGTTAAGGGAGGCGTTTACATCCCTGTCGTGATGCGTTTCGCAATGGGAACACGTCCACTCTCTCATGTCCAGTGTGAGGTGATTGGTTTTCTCACCACATGCGGAACAGAGTTGAGAAGACGGATGAAACCTATCGACTTTAATTACATGGTGTCCGTTCCATTTCATTTTATAGGTCAAGTACGTTACAAATTGATGCCACGAAAAATCTAACGTGACAGATTTGCTCAAGCCCGAATGAAACTTCTGCATGCCCTTGATGTTCAAGTCCTCAAGAATGATGGCGTGGTACTCATCGGCTAACGTGTGGGTGAGCTTGTGAGTCCAATCCTTCTTGCGATTATACACTTTTTCGTGGATCTTGGCGACTTTACGACGGGCTTTTTCGTAGTTCTTCGAGCCTTCTTGTTTTCGGGATAGAAGTCGCTGAGCCTTCACAATCCTTTTCTCTTCGGCTCGATAGAAGCGTGGATTCTCCATTTTAACGAGATGATTCACCACGAAGTCCCTTGCCGACATGTCAAAGGCAGCAATCTTGGAAAAAAAAAGATGCATGAGAAGAGAACTATCGGGCTGTTTTTCTAAGGTGAGCGAAGCGTAGTACTTACCCTTTTTGGTCTTGGACACGGTGACGTGCTTGATGTTTTGGGTAAAAATGCGGTCATCAGCATACAAAATCCACGAAAGTTTCGGAAGCTTGATCCTCTTTCGTTGGAAATCAATCCTGATGTTTCCGTTGGTCATTTTTGTTGTGTAGCTTTCCCATGCTTTCTTGGGCTTGGGCTTGGGCTTGGGCTTGGGCTTGGGCTTGGGAAAGGCGGAGCCATTGAAGGAGCTCTCCCGGGCATTGGACACGGATGCAAGAAGGTCTGTGGAGACATTTCAAGATTTTCTGCAACGGTTAGTTCTCAGCAAATTAAACGCACTTTATGAAGAGTAAAACGATAAGTGGGAGTAAGAATCTAAGCGCTAAGATGAGCACCATGCTGATAGAGTTACTCAATCTTTTTGTTTGAAATAGTATTCAGAATAATGTTTCCTAGAATTTAGATTCTCTTATTCGTTCATTGAACTTGATGGTGGTAAAACCGTTGAATCGGTCGAAAGGCGCATTAGAGCGTTTATTCTTATTCAAAATACCCTCAAACTCTTAGATGAAATTCATATATAAAGAAATTTGGGGGATATGTTTTTCAAGAATAATAGTTGCTCAGTAGAATTCTTAACCATACTCAATGGGGTGTAGAACGTATAGAAAATAAAAAAGGAATGCTTTAAATTGAACATTCATTTATGAAAATAGCCGAAATTTTTATTATAGGTGAAAGAAAGCAAATCTTGATTTTGTTTAATAGAAACATATAAAAAAGTATAAATAGATGAGATACTTCATTTTGTTTTAAAAATATATAATGTTCCAACTTCAGTTAAGCTAGCTAATAAAATCTCATAATCATTATACATAACCGTCTGAAAAATTTTGGTAAAATGTACTGTGTCATTTAGCATTAATTTACATAAATTTGGATTGTTAATACTATCAACAATAATATAATCGCACTTAATGACAAATCTCAAGGAAGTATCTTTATAGACCGCTTGAATTTTTTCTATACTCTTAATTTCATTAAAAATAAAATTTATAAAGCTTTCATAGTGCAAAGTATTTGATTGATATTGATTATCGCTATAATAGGGGCGAACTTGATTAAAATCAATACATCTTAATCCTACTAAGTTTGTAAGTGCTGCATAGCGATAATGAGCTCCATAAGAAGGATTAAGCATAAACGTTTCAGATTCAAATGCAACTTGGCCTAGAAACACATAGGGAAGATCAAAATGATAATGCCTATTTCGATAGTAATTGTTATCATAATTAGAAGATGCTTTAGAACAGCAATAAATTAAAAGAATAATGATAAGCGTTGAATTTATAAGAGTAGATCTTTTATTTTTTTTACGAAGTTTTTGATTCAAAGCTTTTAATGAGTTCCTTTTCAAAATATGCTTTTCTGACTTAAAATTTCTTTTAGAATTATTAATAGAAAAATTCTCACTTTTTCTAAGAATATTAATTCTATTAAACTTTGAACTATGTTTTAAGATAAGAGATACAACAACAGGCACAAGAATAATTAGACTTATATCCAGAAAGACAATGAAGCGTTGTGGGGGATATAACGTGCGCAATATCATAGTGCTATACTCATATCCCAGAAGATAGATGGTAAGATATAAGTTTAGAAGAAAAAAGAGTAAAACGGGATACTTATTTGGAGTAATTAAATTCTTTTTCAGAAGGATAATAAAAAGAACTAAGAGCATAATATTAAAAATAAGTCCTATTGTAAACTCTTTCCAAATATATACTATAAATTCGAATGAACTTATAATAATCGTTGCTTCGAGAGAAAAATAGATTTCAAGAATGGAAATTATCATCGAAAAATAGATAAGAATTACTAAAAGAACTGCAATAAACAACATGAGAATTCCAAAAACAATTTTCACCTTATGTTTCTTTATGAAGGATAATAAACTCTTTTTTCTTTCATAGTAATCCTTAAAAATCACTTCTGGCTCAAAATACCATGCTAATAAAATCGTAATGGATAAGGGAATGAAATATATAAGAATGAAAGTGGGTAGATGAATTAAAATAAGACTTAAAATGAGAAAAAGCTCAATAAATAAGGATCGAATCCTCTTATTAAATAAAATAACCGCTACTGCTAAAAAGATAGTAATAGGAAAATTGGTTGCAAGAAAGTAAGTAAAATACGATGGAACAACGACCGTAGCGATATATATTAAAAATGAAATGAAAATACTATATTTATAATCAAATTTTTGAATAATGATAAATACAAGTGAGAAGAATAAATAAAACTGCAATCGTGAAAGAAAAGCACCAGAAATGAATAGCCAGTGTTCTGGTGAAATTGCAAAAAAGGGGATAAGTAGAAATTTGAAAAACGCTATTTTATAAGGATCTGATGGATTAAATAAAAATGAGGGACTATAGAAATTCCATCCATAGTGAATAGAATCCAATGCATAATACACAGGAGTGTAAAGATCAACATATCTATAATGGTCTACAAAACTTGAAATATAAAAATCCAGAATAAGGATGCCAATAAAGAATAACAGAAATTTTTTATAATAATCCCATGAAACTTCACATTTTTCCCTGTTTTTAATAATTTCAGAGATTTGCCAATAAAAAAAACCTTTAAAAGAGAATTTATTAAAGATAAAATGTATACCAAGAAAAGAAAAATTAAAAATTAATAAGAGTAGAAAATTAAAAGGTACCATATAAATTACAAGGATAGTGAAAAAGATATTAAGGATTAATCCTAATATAAGACTTAGTATAAATTGTTCTAATAGAGTAAATCTATTAAAATCTCTTTTGAATAAAATACGATCTGATTGGAGTAAACAGTCTCCAGACAATTGAAATAATAATAGTAATAAAAGAAATTCGATAACCATATATATAATTAGTATTTAATTCATTATTCTTTATTGAGTAATTTCATAAATAATTGAAGAATTTTAAAGTTATTCATCTCTCTTTGTTCATTACACAGCTTCCCTTTGTTTTTGTTTTCTTTCTTCTATTCTACCATACATCAAATCACATTTGTACTGCAGTTTTGTCAATATATATGCCATCCTTATTTCTTTTCTAGTGTGTCTCCACGCTTATCTTCTGAGTAAATAGAAACTTCTTTAACTACATCAGCATTATGTAGATCCATATCTGGAAAAAGGAAAGAAAATTATGATCCTATAAAAAGGAGATGAATCCCTTAAGATACAAACGGAAAGATTCAATGTTTAGAAATAGGATTATCCTCTGTCCCGTCTGTAAAAATATTTTGATGAAAGAATTTGGCACTAGAAAAAATAACTCAGGGTGGTTTGAAGCATTCCAATCTGGACTACTCCTTCCTAAAGGAAGGAGATTCGTGTAAATCCTTCCCGTAGGTGTGAGCTTCCTTCTTCATTGAAAACCGCCTGCACTCATTCTGAAGAATAGCGACAGGTCTTACATCGTCTCCAAAGGCTTGACTTTCCGCCATCCCAGCGGTAGTTCTATCATCATGGATGATCGTGATGTGTTTCTCTTCTTTTAAGATGCGGATTCCTTCGACTTTCAAGTTGATGGAGGCGTTGAGGTCTCTATCATGCGTTGTTCCGCAAGTGGAACACGTCCACACTCTAACATCTAATGGAAGGTCATTGGTTATCTGACCGCAGTGTGAACACTTCTTGCTCGAAGGAAAATTCCATTTCACTTGAATGAAGTGCTTTCCCGCCCATTTCATCTTATATTCTACATAGATTTTGAATTGATGCCACGAAAAATCTAATGTGACCGATTTGGACAAGCCTGAATTGAACTTCTGCATACCCTTGATGTTGAGGGTTTCCAAGACGATGACATCGTATTTATTGCCTAAGTCACGGGTGGTCTTGTGCGTCCAATCCTTCTTTTGGTTGTATATCTTTTCATAGTGTGTGGCTAATTCTAACCTCGCCTTTTCCCAATTCTTGGAGCCTTTTTGCTTCCGCGAGAGGTTTCTGTGAAGATGCTTGGGTTTCTTTTCCACCGAACGATAGAATCGCGGTTTTTCATGCGAACTGCATCATTGACCAAAAAGTCTTTCGCCGACATGTCGGACGCCGCAATGTCCTTTTCATGTATCGTATTTTTTGGCTCTGCATCGTCTTGAACTTCCAGCGTGATGGCAACAAAATACTGGTTAGTCCTTGTCCTGCTCACCGTGACGTGCTTTATCTTTCCTGAAAACACCCTGTCATCCCGAAAGGAAATCCACGATACCTTCGGAAGCTTGATCTTATGTCGCGTGAAGTCCATTTTAATGTTGTTGTTGACATTATCGGTGGTGTATTTCTGCACGCCTTTCTTGGACTTGAATTTAGGATGTCCTACTTTTCGCGGCTTGTTTAAACCCTCGCAAAAATTGTGAAACGCGGTGATCAGGTTTCGCGTCTTGTTTTGAAGTGCCCGTGAATCAGCTTCCTTGAGGAATGGAAACTCTTGCTTGTATTGTTTTTCTGTCTTGTACGTGTAGTGGTATAACGCCTCTTTATCGTCTTTTAACCGCTCGTACACCTCGTTTCTCTCCTCTCACATCTTGTTATAGAGAAATCGACCGCTACCTAATGTCTTGTTCAACTTCGTTCGTTGCTTCTTGTTTGGATATATCATGATCTTTATTGCCTCAATCATGGTCAGTTGTACCTCCTGTTCTGGTTCTCAAGGTAGTGTTTCAAGACATCAATGGACACGTTACCTGTCGTGGCGATGAAATAGCTCGGAGACCAAAAGTGGTTGCCCCAGAGCTTGTATTTTAAGAAATCGTGAAAGGGTTTCCTCACGTAACGTGAAGAACGCCCCTTTAGCGCGTTAATGTAGCTCGGCATGTTCAAGGTGGGCTTGGTAGATACCAATACGTGAACGTGATCCGTTCCGCATTCCATTTCCTCTATATTCGCCCCGTATTCCTCCGAAATGTCCTTGAACGTGGTTTTCATGAACTTGATAAGTTCATGATTCTCTACAAACATGTTTTGTCGGTATTTAACCACGAAGACGAGGTGATAATGCAAGGAATACACTTTGTGAGCTTCTTTTGTATATTTCAAGATGTCATGCCGAGTTTTTTTTGGTATAGTATAAGAAGCAATAGCCATTTTTAACGTTTGGGGGAGTGATGGTTTAATGATTTAGTGATGGAAGAGTTCATTCACGAACCCAATGGGATCACTTGAAAACAGTTTCAAACGGGTTGAATAAAATGAAAGGAATCATCCACACCCTGAAGGGCGTGGCTTTCTTTCATGAGTAAAATTCCTTGCTATGCAAATATATCCTCTCAATAATCAGCCAAGCAATATATTGCAACTATATCCTACTATTTTCAATATAATATCAACAAAATATTGTCCACATTGCTCGAAGACTTAGTTTTAAGGGTTGAAAAACAGAAAAGCGTTGCGAAGTAATATTATCTCTCTGCAGCGCAATTAAGTGGCTTTTGCTTAGTGTTTCATTACTCTCTTGACACATTACAAAGATTAGATTCACTAGTAGTGACTCTAAAAGCCGGCAAGGCAATAGGAATCTATGAGATCTTCTTAAAATCGAGGAAACGATGATTGAAGTCATCGTCGCGCTGGGATATACCAGCCAGCAGGTCTTTTTTTTGGAGTAATAGTATAATGATTAAGATAAAAAAACAAGATTTTTTGATAAAATAAAGGAATAAATATTCATTTATATATAATTTTTAAGTTCTTCTAAAGCAGATGAAATGGTGCTAGAAGATATTAGTCCAGATAAAGTATTATATTTAGTTGAGAGAGTTCGATCTACAATCTGATTTTCTTTATTAATAAAATTGATTTGCAAATTTTTTTCATATAATTCATTAAAAATGTTCATCAATTGATATTTATTCACGGTATTATTTGGGATAAAATGATGAACATACGAGATTTTTATCAATTTATTGAAATACTTATTAGTGATAATCTTTTCACATAATTGGGCAAACTGTAGTGTTGTGACTCCATTCCATTTATGATGAGCAAAACCCCCAATCGTACTACCATTAGGTTGATTTAAAAACCATTCAAGAAGGAAACTCTTCTCCTTTTTCATCTCTGGACCGATAATTGAACACCGAATGATTAATGTGGATCCATCAAATACTTCTCCTAAACTTTTCGATTTTCCATACACATCTAGCGGATCGTGAGGATCATCTTCCGTATAGGACCCTTTTTTACCTGAATAGACACAATCGGTTCCAATTGTTAGAATTTTTATTCCTCTCTGTTTGGCATAATTTGCCAACTCCCAAGGAAAGTTTGCATTTATGTTAATCGCTCTTCTCACTCCTTCGGGATCATTATCCTTACAAAAAGGTTTCGTTATGCCAATACAATTAATAATATAATCAATCTTTAGATCTTCAATTTCGCTTCTTTCTAATTGAGAAATATCATTTGCATCAAACAAATAAACATTTTCTTCTTGATAATTGGGATTTCTTACGGTTCCAAACACTTTAAAGGATTTATTTTCGCTTAAATATTTAAAAACCATAGAGCCTAACATACCACTTACTCCGAGAACTAACACATTACTATTTGACACTTTTTCATTACCTCCTCTTTATCTATTCTCTACTTCCCATACTTTATTACCCCAATAATCTGCTGGAAATCGATAATCATCAGATTGAGTCTCTTCCATTGTGCTTGTTGAGAAGAATATAATTCTTGTATCTTCCTCTATAGAGCGAAAACCATTAGCAAATCCTGGAGGAATAAATAAAATTTGGGGATTCTTATCAGACAAAATAAACCGGTGAATTTTTTGATTTTTTGAAGGATTTTTAAAATTATCAATTTTCACTATCGCTACAATAGCTGATCCTTTCGTAACATAGACATATTTAGCCTCATTTTTATGACCATGCCATGCACGGATTGTAGTATTCATGAAGTTTTCTACTTGATAAAACCGTTTTACTCCATAAAAATGAAAATCATTAGCAAAAGATACTGTTCCACGATCATCCACGGCAACTCCACCTTTAATTATTTCAAAGGCTTTAGTTCTAATTGTTTTTGTGATCTTGAGGTTTTCAGCTAGTTTTAAATTGGAATATATTTTTTTATGACTTTCTAAGACTGTAGGAGATTCAATTATTTCTTCAATTGCATCTTGAACAGAAAATTTATATTCAAACCCATTGTTTTTTAATTTTGAATTATCAACAATGTAACTTCTTTTATCTACAATATTTGTATCTACATGCACCTCACAATTAGTAATATCTTTTACAATTTCTCCAAGAGTATTAAGACTTAGATTTTCTCCGCTTAAATTATATATATCTTTTAGTTCATTTTTAATCGCATGGATAATTGCCCGAGAAATGTCTCTGATATGCACAAATGGTCTTTCTTGAGATCCCCCAAAGATAGTAATTGCCCCATCCTTAATCGCCTTAGAGGCGAACGTGTTCACAACTAAATCATATCTCATTCTGGGACTTAATCCATAGGCTGTTCCAAATCGGAATATACACGAATTTTCATTACAGATTTCTCTTACTAATCGTTCTTGAGTATATTTTGTTTGTCCATAAAAATCAATTGGAAAACCTTCATCTTGCTCCTTTACAATAATGTTTGGCTCGCTGCCATAAATACTACAAGTACTTGCATGAATTATATACTTATCTAAATTATTACAGAGTTCAGCAACATTCCGTGTACCCATACAATTTATATCTATTGCCATTCTTGTATCGATTAAACATGCGGGATCACCAACAACTGCAGCTAAATTTATAATCACATCAAATTTCTTGATAATATCCTTCAATTGCTCCCTATCTCTGATATCAACTTCAATAAAAGGATTGTTCGGAGTAATTTCTTTATATAAATGATTATCTAATATCTCTACTTGCCAATCTTCTTTGGTTAGATATTTATAAAGAATAGAGCCAATATAACCAAGCCCACCAGTTATTAAAATATGCTTTGTCATTTTAATAAAAATTTTAAACCAATTATAATGTTATATTATTAGTATATGTAATTTAACTTGAAATAAAAACTCATAAAAAAACTAATTTATTCAAAATTTCTTATAACATATTGATAAAATAAAAAATATTAATTTTCCTAAGCTTCCCGATGCACATCTTAGTTCTGCAAGAAACAGATTGGTTGAATCGTGGCCCTCATACCCAACACCATATTTTTGAAAGGCTATCTAAAAAAGAATCCATAAAAATCACAGTACTTGATTATGATATGGATCAAATGATGGAACAGAATTCAATTATTATTAAAAAAACTGAATATACAAATATTAGCAAGGTAATTGAAGACCCAAAGATTCATATTATTCGTACGGGTCATATACAAGTGAAATATTTAAGGAGAATCTCTTCTCTTATTACCAATTTTTTTACAATTATTAAAATTATACGAAAAGAGCGACCAGACTTCATTGTGAGCTTTTCTCTTTCTAATGGCTTGATAGGATTATTTCTCTCAAAAATATTTAGAATCCCCTTTATTTTTTTCTATATTGATATCTTACATGAACTTGTTCCAATCGATTATATAAGAGGAGCTGCAAAAAGTTTATCCAAAATCTTATTCAAATATTCCGATAAAATACTTGTTCACACGTATTATCAAAAAAACATGATTCTTCAATCAAATATTTCACCAAACAAGATATCCATTCTTCCAGATGGTATTGCTCTTGAAAATATTCGTGTTAATCAAGAGAAATTAAATACTCTTAAAAAGCAACTCTCTTTAAACGAAAAAGATTTTGTGATCTTTTTTATGGGATATTTATATGAATTTGCGGGATTAATAGAAATAATTAATTATTATCATTCGAAGGTAAAATCAGAGAATTTAAATTTAAAGTTTATTATTTTAGGAGATGGAGGTATTTATAATAAGTTAATTCAATTAAAAAACAAGTTAGAGGCAGATTGGGTAATACTCCCCGGTAGAGTTCCTTTTTCCTATATTACAGAATATATTGAGCTAGCGGATCTCTGCCTCATGAGTTTTAAAATCAATGATATCACAAAAGATATTGTTCCAATCAAAATTTTTGAGTATATGGCTCAAAAAAAACCGGTCCTATCGAATAGCTTGCCTGCGGTTGTCCATGAATTAAAAGAGGAGAGTGATATCATTTTTACTGAAAATCAAGAAATTCTTATTGAAAAGATTGGAATTTTAATGAAACAAAGGCATAAATTAAAAGAAATCGGCCAAAAGGGTTATAAACTTGTTAAGGAAAAGTATGCATGGAATAAATTAATCGCAGAGTTTAAACAACATATCATCAATATAATAAAAATGAGAGAAGAAAAATAGCAACTTATTATCACCAAAAATAACTCTTTTTATCCATTGATTATTCCCCTTCGTATAATCTAGTGTATCTATCTTTTAATAGATATAAATAATACAAAAAGATTTCAACAAATTTTTTCGAATTTAAAGAAACTTTAAAAATATAAGATAATTACCCTTTCCAGTAATTTAATTATTAATTTAATAACGTATAATGAAAGGATTACT
>SHMU01000051.1 GCA_008080765.1 Promethearchaeota archaeon
AGTTATAAATCAAGCGGCATTTCTCCGATAAATCCCACAGGAGTTCTAATTGATCTACTGTGGGATAAATCCGAATTTTTTGGGTTAATTGCACGTTCTCTTCTCCTTGCGAGGGTCTCTTTCTATACTAGTGTATAGTATGCGAGGTATTTAAAAGGAGGGGGTCCGTTACTTTAGTGATGTATAATGCGGAAGATCTCACCCACACGATAAACCATGGAGATGCTCTGCGAAATTCATCCCCTCCATGAATGGAGGGGACTTCTTTCGCAATTAGTTAAAAGAGAGAGGTGATAGATTAAGATTTTTATACTTTAGAGGAAAATAATTATTAAAGCAAAGAAAAGAATTTTAAATTAAATGAAATAGGAGTAATTTGAACCTTCAATGTCAGCAAATATGCATTCTACTGATGATCGAGAACAAAAAGCACTAAAACTTTTAAAAGAAACAAGAATTTTAAACATTGTTCGCTTAGCAAACATGTTAATTGATTTATTTGGGTTAGAGGAGGCTTTTACAAAAGTCGGAAAGCGAGCAGGACAAGAGGTGGAGATCTATATTCCTTCTCTTGATGGATATTTAACTTTTCCGTTAGTCGCGAAAAAGAAAAATTTTGAATGTCGCGCAGAAAAGGCAAAAAATCCTGTAGCAACTGTAGTTTTTAATGTAAAGAAAGAAGATGTATTAAAAGTTATGAGCAATATCATAAAAAGCAAAGCAAATATCTCGGGTCTTGCAAAATTAATCCCCAAATTTATGACGAGAAAAATCAAAATAAATGGGTCACTATTTGCGGCTTTAACATTAGTTAAAATTCTTATGATTGGTAAAAACGATATCTATAATTAATCTCAGTGAGGAGAGGAAAATGAATTTACAAAATGATGCGTTTCTAAAAATAGCAGATACAATTTCAAATGACTATATAAAAAACACGGGAAAGAAAGTTGCGGGATATTATTGTACATATATTCCCGAAGAACTATTAGATGCCGCCAATTTATATCCGTATCGGATTAGAGCCACCGGTAATGAAGATACGGATTTGGCCGATACTTATATGGTACGATTTACCTGTTCTTTTGTAAGAAGTTCCTTAAACCTTGCTATAGAAGGGGTATATGATTTCTTAGATAGCTTATTTATATGCAATAGCTGTGATCATAGTAGAAGAATGTTTGAACTCTATGATATCGTAGTATTCAAGCGTAATAATGTTTCAAAAAACATACCGCGTTTTTATATATCTATACCTCATATAATTTCACCGGAAGGATTCCTCTGGTTGCATGATGAAATTAAAGAATTAAAAAAGAAGATGGAACACTCTTTCGATATTACTATAACAGACGAGAGTCTTGAAAACTCCATCAGTTTATATAATCAAAATCGGGAACTTTTAAGACAGATATATAAATTAAGAGAATTAGATAAACCAAAAATAACGGGCAGCGACGCATTACGAATCATGATGGCAAATAGTTCTGTTCCAAAAGATATAGCCAATATAGAACTAAAAAGAATATTAAAATTCCTCGAAACACGTGAACCCATAAATATAGGTAAAAAAAAACGCATTTTATTATTAGGAAGCATTGTAGATAATATGGAATTCATGAACTTGGTTGAAAATTCTGGTGCGATCATTATATCTGATAATTTATGCTTTGGTAATCGAACGATTATAGATGATGTAAAATCAGAACCAAGCAAAAGTCCATTAGAAAGAATAACCGAGCGTTTATATTATAAATTATCTTGTCCTCGTGTTATGGATGATCATGAGCGTAGATTTAAGTTTGTCAAACAAGAAATAAATAGAGCTCGTATCGATGGAGTAATCTTGCAGAGAATAAATAATTGTGACTTACATGGATGCGATAATAACTTCATATCTAAAGAATTAAAGAAGTTAGATATTCCTGTTTATAACTTCGACAGAGAAAATTTTCAATCCGATACTACACGATTGAAAACAAGGCTTGAAGCATTTATAGAGATGATGAACTAATGGTAAAGTATTTTAATTAAAAAAGAGAGGAAAAATAATGAGTAAAAATAAAGTAATACCCTATCAAATGGTGCTCGACAGTATTGCATCCACCAGAGAACTCGTTGAGCGAATATTGCCGAAAGGGGAAATTGAATCTTTAAAGATGGGAGCACGTTGTATTGAAGATGTGGTACGAGAATCAATAGAAATGGCAAATAAAGGTGCACCGGTTATTGGACATCATTTTGCCTTCCAGCGAGAATATCTATATTGTTTTGATTGTGTTCCCGTGTGTATTGAGGGTACCTCCTATCTTCTCTCGGCATTACTGCCTGATGGGGTGGAACGATATTACGATCTAATGGCCAATTGGGGACATCCCTTCCATACATGTAGCTCTCAAAAGGGAGCAATGGGAATGACTTTAGATCATCTATTTGAATTTGATGCCATTATTACTCCTACAGCACCTTGTGATAACACCTATGCCAGCTATCCGTTTTTCCAATATGAAAATGTGCCATTAGTACTTCCCGATATTCCGTTTCTTCACGAGGAGAAAAGCTATAAATATTATGGAGAACAAATTAAATTAGGTTTGGAACAATTGGGCAAAATCATAGGACAAGAACCAAATTATGAGAAAATGAAAAAACACATCCAAATTGAAAACAAAATATTTCCGGTCCAGTTAGAATTACTCGATTTAAGAAAAGCAATTCCTTGCCCCGTTGAAAACATATTTAACGCGATCTCTGCGGGAGTGGCTGTGTTTGCTTCAGGTACAGAGCAAAAATTAAAATTTTATGAAGACTACTTAGAAATTGCCAAACAAAGATATAATAAAAAACAATATTACGGAAAGGAAGAGAAAATAAGAAGTATTTGGCCCTACATGCTCATTTTCTTCGACTTATCGCTCTGTGAATGGTTAAATCGTGAGATTGGGATGAATATTTTATTTGATATTTTTAACTATAATTTTTACGAACAAATAGATACGTCAAAAGATCTGAATACCATGTTTACTGATATGGCAAAGCGCGGAATGAATTATCCCATGATGAAAGAGTCCACCGATTTTTATTATCCTTTCATAGAAAATTGTGTTCAAATGGCAAAAGAGTATGCTGCCGATTGCTTCATCTTCACCAGTCATATCGGGTGCAAGCAATTTGGTTCAGTACCACAAATACTTCGAGAAGCATTAAGAGATGAGGTTGGTATTCCTATGCTCTTGATAGATTTGGATGTGGGGGACAAAAGGTTTACTTCCATGAAGATCATTCGAGATAAACTAAAAATATTTGCAGAAACTCTTATGTAATATTCACATTTTTTCCACCAACATTTACGCTACAGTTTACACATTTTTGAAGAAAATCTAAGTTGAATTATTAAAATCTTTTTCAACTTCATCTCAATTAGTAAAAATAGGTATTATAATCATATTAGCTAGGATTTTTTCCATATGTTGTAAGTTTACTCTACTATCTTATCTTTTTCAGAATTATTATCTTTCTAAGAACTAGAGATTGTATATGCACCTTCTTCAACGATTTTTAGCTTGGAGAAACAATAAATAACAAAATACCCTCTTAATTCAAGGAAACTGCAATACCTTGCAGCTAAATAAGGAATAATTACCATAGATATCGGGCAAGATTCGAATAATTTAATAGATGAGAGTATCAAAATTATTCTTAATAGTATTTTAGCCAATATATTACTTAATTTTATATCGAAAATATCAATTAGTATATTATAGTAGTAAGTTCCTTAAAATTTAAAAGTGGAGTGAATTAATCTTGAATGGATTTAAGATATTTGTTGATATTTCAGGAGTAATAATTTGTATCGTTCTCTTCCTCTTATATAGATCCAATTATATTACTAAATATATTTGGGTTCTATTTTGGGTTGGATTTTCACTTGGTTTGATATGGGAAATTCCTTTATGTCTGATTCCAGCACCATTTCCCCCAGCATTATCAACATTTAGTATTATGATCTCAGCAAGTTTTTGGGATGGGGGATTTTTCTTGTTAGGTTATTTGTTTGTAATTCTAATTTGTAAAGAACCTTATTTTGATAAAGTTAATATACGAGAATTAAGTGTTTTACTTATCTACAGCCAGATTTGTTCATTAATCGTAGAAATGTTAGCTATTGCAGGTGGTGGCTGGGAATATCCTGTCACGCCCTGGAATCCGTTGCTCTTTAAGTTTCTTGGAGGTAATATTACTTTAGGACCTCAATTAATATGGTTCATTGCACCTATTGCGTTCTATTTTATAGCATTAAAGCTTAAGCCACGATTTGTTGAATTAGAGAATAAGGAGCTTTAAGGTTCTTTTATATTTTTATAAGTTTTTGTATTATGTTTCTAATTGAGCGAAGAGCTTTAGAATCATCTGTTAGGTGAATTAATGGTTTTCCTTGTAAGTCAAACTCCATAATAAGCCGATCTTCTGGAACTTTGCCTAAAAGCGGTAAGTCCAATTCTTTCATATGTATCAAGAGCTTGTCTATATTTCCTCTTACTTTATTTAGTATTACACCTAATTTCTTATAATGAGTAAATTTTTGAGCCATTTTTTTAATAGATTGAGCCGTTTCAAGACTTCTAACGGAAATATCTGAGATGATAAGGATGGTATCCACATTGCGAAGTACCTTTCTATTTATTTGCTCCAGTCCCGCCTCACAATCTATGAGAACAATTTCAAAATCCTTTGAGATAGATTCAATTACATTTCTCAATAAAGAATTCGCGGGACAAAAACATCCTTCACTTACTGGATTTCCAATTGAAAGCAAACTAAATCCCTTGCTCTCCTCAATCGCATTGTAAAGCTTGAAATCTATATTTTCTGCTATCTCAACAAATTCTTTTGCCTGTTGCATTGATTCCTTGATTATTTCTAACCGTATATCTTCAAGGGATTTCTTAGGAATCAATTCTACCATAGTGCTTAAATGAGGATGAGTTGGATCCGCATCTATAAGAAGTAATTTGAAGTCATATTCTTCGGATAATATTTTGGCAAGTAATGTAGTAATTGCAGTCTTTCCAGTACCTCCCTTTCCCACAATCGCAATACTTTTTGGACTATTCATCGATTACATAGATGATATATTAATTCATTAATCTCTATTCTATAGTTCTTTTGTCAACTTTTATATTTTATAATTCTAAATTTTTTCTTTCTTCTAAAATATCTTGAAGATTCTTACATGACGTAAAATAGGGACAGATTTCACATCCCCATTCATATTCGCAATCAATACGTTTTTTCCAATTGTCAACTTTCATTTTCCATCGATTTTTTAGTTCTTCACTAATAGCTGCGGTATGGTTCAGAAACATCGTTATGAGCTTGGAAGACTCACTAATCATAAAAATTTCGATGGCGGCAATATCTTTTCCAAATTTTTCTCTATAAAGCGCCATTATTGCATATGCTAAAAATTGAAACGAAAAATTCTTTTTAATATTTTCTTCACTAATTTTACACCAAAACCGGCGAGGGATAGTTCTAATAGAAAAACCTTCTATCCCATTAGATATAAAGGAGAGTGTTCGAAGGGACTCATATATTTCATCAGATAAATGATTTACTCGCAATAATATAAAAAGTCCGAAATGTAGGTGAGAAGTATTGATTTCATTTATTTCGGGACCTATTATGGTGATTTTATCAGAAGCATTCATAGGATCAGTAATTTTTAGAGGATAGATTAAAGAAAAAGATGTTTTATTCATTCCACCCAATTCTAATCCTGTCTCAGAAGTTAGCACGATATCCTTGTAGTTATCTAATGATACTCCTGTCTTTATCCAATCGAACCCCTCTAAAGAGGGATGGTTTATAACGGTGATTTTAGCATTTTGCTCGTCTAAATGAACTCTTTCTATAAAATTTTCAAGGATAGCCTTAATTTGGTTATAATTCAACTTAATTTACTTAAAATCTATAGAGAATTTATTATTATATAATTTATTATTAGTATAATCTATTATATACTTGTTTCTTTAATTCGTCGTATATTTTAAGATTTTATTTTATTTTATTTTATTTTAAGTTAGAGGAGATAGTTCATAATTTAAAAAAGCAATATTAATCACTCTTTTTGGAGAGAATACAGCTTAAAAAAATATTCTATTCTCTATCCACTAATATTTAAATTTCATTTTTTAGATTAACATTATAATAAATCTCTAAATAAAAGATAAAGGTATTTACTATGAATAAGAAAAATACAATCGTCGCGATTACATTAATTTTTGGTATATCATTCACGGGTATAATACTGGGGATATATTTAATCCGCGTTGATGAAGAGAATCCTGCAAATCTTGGAGCCCTTGCCTTATTAAATCAACCACCGCCTTATGAAAGAGTTCTCCTTGATAGATTTCCCCTCTCACTTGATGATCTATTTTTGGTAAATGAGCCTTCTGCACAGCAGCAAGTCTTAAATTCTATTGGAAACGGAAGTTGGTGGGCAGCTAATTATTTTATGGTCCCCTATCCGTTTCATTTTCATTTAGATCATGCCCCTGGTGCTGCCAAATGGTATCTATACGAAGATGCGCATTTAAATGTCTCTCTTCCTGTTGATGCCTATATGGAAATTACAGATGAAGATTCACCCGAAATAAAAACGATTAACGGAAGCCTCATACAGATGGATTTAGGTGTGAACATGCATATAAGCTATTACATCACCATTAAATTAGGACATATCTGTGTCAATAAATCATTGGTAGATGCATACAAGGCTGCGGGAATGGTAAATGCATTTGGAAGAAATTTGAAAGCGGTATTTATCCCCGGAAATACCACAATTGGATTTACCTCTAATGAAACACATGCGCTTGATTTTCTTGTAGAGGATCGACACGAACCAAATTATCCCCTAAGAAGCGGTCTTTCGGGAATTGTTAATTTTAATAAAAATCCCTATTTTTATTTCACACAATCTGCCCAAAATGAAATCAAGTCCTATTATCAAATACAATACGATCGGATGAAACTAAGCGGAATGTACCCGGAGGCAGAACTAAATCAAACCTTTAATATTAATGAGGCAAACACTCTATTTGGTACATGGTATTATAAAGAAGGAAATTTAGAATTAAATGAAAGTCATCATGGAGACTTTTGGTATCGATTTGATGGTGCCATACTCAATATGCTCAATGTGAATTCAACTTCCGATGAAACCTTCTATAAAGACATTAATAAAAATGCGAATTTCACTGAAGATCCCACGATGATTGGAGTATATGGAGATTCAGATTATGTTAATGTTGAAGACTATGACTTAATTGGTGTGCGCTATATGTATTTAGTCAATGGTTCGCTCGATGAAGGTATTCTCAATCTGACCGAGCTTGCGGATAATGTGCGATCCGGCGAGATTTATATGAAATTTCGCCTTATTTCCTCTCTTAGCTCAATATATGATGATATACTCTGGGTAGAATATTTTGACGCTCTCAATAGCGCAGAGGGCTCTTTTTCAACAAATAAGTCGGTCTATCAACGATTCTATGAACATTAATCTTCTGAAACCTTTTCATTATGTCTATTTTTTCTTCTCTTTTTTGAATTTACTCTTAGCATTATGCAAAAAAAAGAGAATAATGTACCTTTAAGATATCCTTAGTTCTTTCATACGAATTCCTAAATATAAAATGCCCCAATCATATGGAAAGCAGCATTTTAATAGGCGCTCTGATAGTTTTCATCTACAATATGATTTAAATTCATAATAAATTTTGTAATCCCATTTTTCATGAACTTTAGAAGGAATTTATGTGTCCAGTTAAATTTAGAACTCCAATAACTTGTGAGATATTTTTTAACTACATAACCTTTATCAGCATAGAAGGATTTATAACTCTCCGATAATAATTCTAAAATTTCGTCGCGGGTGAGATCGGGTGTGCACATTAACGGCTTTGATTCTCCCGATTTAATACTCTCCCATTTCAGATTTTTATCAACCCAGCCGTTTTCAATTGCCTCCTCATAAAGTTTAGTACCAGGGAAAGGTGTTAATGGCATCGTCATCATAAAGTCTAAGTTTAAGTCTTTCATTAACTTAAAGGTTTTGCGTGTGTCTTCTTTATTCTCACCAATATTTCCGATAATGAAACTCCCAAAGATCATGATACCATTGTCATGGCAGATATCAACACATTTTTTTACCTTATCAAGTGTATAATCCTTTTCCATATGATTTAATGCGGTTTGCTTAAAGGACTCAAACCCTAAGAAAAAACAAATAAAGCCGCTTTTATGCATTTCCGCAACCATATCGGGATTTCGTGCAATATCATCTACACGTGATTGACACACGAATACTAAATGTTTATTAAGATTCGTTTTTTGAATTAATTCGCAGATCCTCATTACTCTCTTTTTATTTAGAGTAAAATTATCATCCACAAAAAACACAAGTTGAGCTGACTCTGGTACCCGAAGAAGTTCTTCAATAACGCGTTCCGGCGATTTAGTACGATACGATCGCTTATAAAATTGTGTTACACAACAAAATTGGCAATTAAAAGGACACCCCCGAGATGCTTCACATACCCATGCTGGAATCCATAAGTAGTTATACGGTGAAGAATCTATTAGATCGTTTCTAGGAAAGGGCAACTCATCGAGGTTTTTAATAAATGGTCTATTGGGATTATGATACACCTTCCCATTCTCCCGATATGATAACCCTAAAATCTCTGATTTTGGCTTTCCTTCTAAAAGCTCTTTAAATGTAAGCTCTCCCTCCCCTCTAATAATCATATCAATGCATTTAAACTTGTCGATAATATTAGGTGCCAAGGTGGGATGAAATCCTCCTAAAAGAACCGTTTTACCCTTTTTCTTCGCAATTCGACAAATGTTTAGTACAATTCTAAAGGTAAAAGACATGCATGTAATCCCAATTAAATCATAGTCTTCAATTTCTCGGGCTATTTTTTCTATTCCATAAGAACCATCAACATTTAAATCGAGGACTTTAAAATTATGTTCATCTGAAACGCTCGCCAAATACAATAAATTTAAAGGTGGGCTGCACATTACAGAACTCATTGCTTTGCCAAGCGGAAATGGTGGATATATTAATAATATTTTCATTGGCATTCATTAATTTGAAAGTTTATAATAAAGAAAAACCTTTCGATTTTGGAAAATTGAAATTACCTTTTTCTATTTAAGTCAATTCAGAACCAGTGTTTCTTGATAGACTTAATATTTAAAATCAATTATTAGAAAATTTGAGTTTTATTATTATTAAGATTTGGATTTTGAATTTTCTGGAGAGTCTGCGTTTGCTTGAACCTCAGAAGAGTCTGTGTTTGCTTGAACCTCAGAAGAGTCTGCGTTTGCTTGAACCTCAAAAGAGTCTGCGTTTGCTTGAGCCTCAGAAGAGTCTGCGTTTGCTTGAGCCTCAGAAGAGTCTGCGTTTGCTTGAGCCTCAGAAGAGTCTGCGTTTGCTTGAACCTCAGAAGAGTCTATATTTTCGGGTGGCGCTGGTGGTTGTTGGGGTATTGTAGATTCAGAAGGTTCTTCTGTATTACTCTTCTTCATTTGTGCTAACTTGAATTCGAGGAATCCTGCGTGATCTGTTTTTGCTCGTTCTCTAGTAAGCTCCTCTTCGGGCACTTTATTAAGTAATTCTTTGACATCACTGATTTTCTCAAACTTTTCTTTCATCTCCCGCATTACTTGGATTTGTTGACTCATTCGTGCTTGATCCTTTTCCTCTCTAAGAACTCTCTTCGCATTAGCATTTTCTAAGGAATGTTTTCTATTTACAGAGGGAGGCGCTCTTTGTGGCGGGGAAGGCAATTGCGTTGGAGGTCCTGAAAGATTCGGTGGTGCTTGAAGATATACCGGCTGAGCAGGAGCAGAAGACTTATTAAGAGCAATTTGCTTAAAGGTATTTTTTGCCTCTTTTAATTCATTTTCTAATTCCTGCAGTTTTTTAAATCCCTCTCGCACCATAAATAAAGTGGTATCCCAAGGTTTATCTCCTTTCAATTCCAACCATTTTTGATATTCAGAATTAGAAATCGGTATTCGTCTTTCTCCGATATGAGAACCCGTTGATCTTTGATAAGAAGTAGAACTTGTTGCTTTTGCAGAGCTGCCTTTCCTTGTTTTAGCTTTATTTTTAGCATTGATACCCCCTTTATTACTTACGCTTGTTCTTTTATATGAATAAGTGGTCTTCTTTTCATACACAACTTCCTCTTCCATAAATTCTACTAATTGTCCATCATCATAGGTTATTTCCGTTAGTTGAAAGGTTTTATTTATGAGAATATCTTCTCTCCGACCGGAATAATAAAAGATCGTTAAGCGAATAACTCGAATTTGAAGGTCTTCTAAATCATTTAATTTGTCAAATTTGACTGAAAATGCCAGTAAATTCGCAGAAAAATATAAATCTTTTATTGAAATTAAGAAGGGCTCTTGAATAATTTGGGGGGAACGTTCATTTCGCTTTAGTAATTCAAACTTAATTTGAGCCCGTTCCACGCTTTCCTCGATTATTTCGTTAATTTCATCGGGCTCTTTTTTAAATTTGAATAAGAGACGACTCTGATCCTTCTCATCCCAACTTAAATTCAAAAGCTGCATAATTGTGAATTCGCTTATCTTTTTTTAATTTATAAAACGATCTTCAGAATTTAAATTATAATAGACTAGTGATTTATCATTTTTTTAATAAAAAAACATTTAGAGCGCAGTAATATTTAACGGTAGCCATGGAGACTCCACCGAAAACGCCGCATTTATATAAATCCCCCCAAAATAAGTCCTTAATATCACTCTATATTCAAGAAGAGCATAATTCTCTACCAATCCGGGTAGATAAGGGGGATAAATAAAGAGCATGATAAATCCTTGAGACTTATCTACAAGAGATGAAAAGGAAGAGCTATAATAGGGAAAACTCTCTCCTATTTTCTGATACGGGGGGAGCGCCAGAGGATCTGTGCTTTTATCGGTGGTCCATACCTCTAAGTAGATAAATACATCTCGTAATGCATAGATGCCATTATTGGAAAGACTGAAGGCAAACGTGATGTTATAGTCATCATCAGAATAATCCGAAGGTGTTCCATTATTATCATAGGATGTTAAAGGAAAATCGGATATATTCGGCATGATTTGAGTGCCACTCCAAATAAGAGTACCAAGATAAATTGCTAATGCCACCATCGCAAGAATACTAAATACTTTAAACACAATACTTACCTTAGTTCTTTTTTGATGAACAACAGAACCCTTCCGAGTACCCCGTAATTCGATAGCTTCCAATAGATACTTTAAACTATTTATCAAATAAAAACTCAATAACAACCACGCCAGAAGTTTCAAGCCTAAAATTACTATAATAAATTGCGTTTCGATTTGATAATAGCCCAGTTCTACTCCACTCGTAAAGCCTCCGAAGACGTAGAAAATATATATAGCTTTATAAATTGAGGCAAGAAAATGTAAAGCGGAATTTTTAGCGGTACCTGTTGGATACATATGCTTCAAAACAGTCATAATAACACCTATGACTCCAAAAATAAGAATTCCTATAATAAATCCTAGAGAAAAAGACATCAAATTCAGCAAGTCAAGTATAAATATAGCCGAAATAGGTATGATTAAGTATATAACCGCACGAAGAATGCCATAAATTCGCATCTCCCTTTTTTGAACAGACATTTTTGGTATTATACTACTTTGTAAAATTATGTTTTGATCTATTATGGTTTATTTAAACAACAGACTATGGTTTATTTAAACAACAGACTATGGTTTATTTAAACAACAGACTATGGTTTATTAAAACAACAGATTAAAGTTTTATATAGAGCAAATTTATTCATTAAAATAAGCATCACTTTTTAAAATTATTGTGTAATTTTTAATGGATAGCTCTTATGTTATTTATAATGATTTTAAAATTAGAAGAGTTATCAAAAAGAGATATCAGAGGTATTTTACTCATTTTTGTAAATTAACAAAAAACTTTAACCGTTTTATAAAATTAAAAAAAAAATAATTGAATTATGGAAAACCAAACGTATTGTTCAGGGGTTCCCAAGGATAATCAAGAGTTAATGAGGTATCAATGTATATGCCGGCATAATATGTGGATAAATAAAATTTGAGTTGAAGCGTCGCATAATTTTCTGACAAGCCTTGTAAGTAAGGTTGATAAAAGTATATTGGTATGATTCCATAGGATGCAGCCCGTAATGTGGAAAATGAGGCACTATAAAAGGGAATACTTTCACCTACTTTACGGAATGGAGGAAGAGTTGTCCAATTAGTACTAAAGGGAGTCGTCCATATTTCAACTCTAATTAACACATCCTTTAATGCATATAAACCTCGATTTTGAAGACTAAAAGGAAAAAGTACCGAATAATCATCATCAGAATAATCTAAGGGAGTGCCACTATCATCATATGTTGTTATGGGAATTTGAGAAATACCGGGACTGATTCGGAGGCCACTATACACTATACTTACTAAATATGCACTGATTGAGATTATGGCAACAATTCCAAACACTTTAAAAAGTAGACTTATTTTTATTCGTTCTTGATGTATTAGTGAACCTTCAGTAGTACCCCGCAATTCAATTGCCCGCAATAAATACTTGAGGCTATTGATCCCATAAAGTATTAATAATAACCACGCTAAAAATTTTAAGCCCAAAGTCACAGTAATAGTTTCGGTCTGAATTTGATAATAACCTAATTCAACTCCTAAGGTAAAACCTCCAAAGAGATAGAAGATGTATATTGCCCTATAAATTGAAACTAAAAATCTCATTACACTATTTTTTGCTGTATCCTCCGGATATGCATGCTTAAGCATGGACATTATAACGCCGATTATGCCGAAGACGATGATACCTATCACAAACCCTTCACTAAAGCTCACTACATTAACTATATCAAGAATATAAATTGCAATCAAGGGTAAGGCTAGATAGATAAGCGCGTGTAGTATCCCATAGAGTATCATTTTCTTTTTTTGTAAGGGAATAGTATATCTCACCTGTGTTTAGATAACTCGTATTGTTTATTATTATATTTTTTAATAAGATATTAACATAATTATTAGAGAAGAAATTTATAAATATTTTTAAAATAAGATTATCATTTAAATGAAAGCAACGGAGTAAGAAAAGGATTGTGTTAAGAAATAAACTCATTCACAAGTAGTGACAACTGCTCTAACTTAAGGATAAGTTAAAGAATTTTATCGCATTTTGTATTGTTTTCTCGCTAACGACTTTTTGAGATACACCATGAGTATAGGAAATTGCCGCAATTGAATATTGTACGTTCGCTGGAACATTCACCGGACCTCGCTTAAAGGGATGCTGGTAATAACTGTCTGTTTCAGTCAATAAACATCCCAACGGAGAGTGTTGGGTCGCACCTCTCCAGCGCTTGAATCCATAGGCAGAACTCGGTACAGATAAGAAGAAACCCTTGGTAGGTAATAATCTCCCATATTGCTCGGGTCCTGAAAAACAATGAAACATAACTGTTTCTGGCTTTATCGAAAACTCATCCATAATTCTCAAGATTTCTTTTGTCGCTCCATCATCATTATTAAACCTATGTTTCGGATTTTCTTTGTCAAGTTCATGGGACGCAGCATTTCTTACATGGAGAACATACGGCTTATCGAGCCCTTCCGTTAATTCAAAGATCTTTTGTAATTCCTCGATTTGTTTTTCTCGTTTTGCTAAGGTTTTTGCATGATGAAAATCTAATCCAATTTCACCAATAGCTAAATAGGTTTCTTCATTAGCTAAAATGTATTCTTTCCACTCCTTCCACTCCTTCTCATATTTTCTTTCCGGAGTATAGGTAACCGTCTGAGGAGCCCATCCGCAAGTAAACCCGAAACCTTTTTGATGCTCTCTTAAAAAATGGAGAGTCATTTTAAGGGTATTCATATCAATCGTGCTGGTAATTAGAAATTTTCCCCCTTTTTCAAAAAAAACACGATATTGCTCCTCATCAGAAGGTAATCTATCATTTTTCTTCGGTCGCGGGAATGGTAAATGACAGTGTACATCAATAAAACCTAAACCTTGCTCTGGTTCGGGAATTTTTGCTATACTTTTATTACTCATGGTTTTCTCTACTTCAAGTTTACTTTTCATTCCATTATTTACTGACTCTAATACTCTAAAAGAGAATATTCAATACTCCATAATACAAAATATTCAATACTCCATAATACAAAATATTCAATACTCCATAATACAAAATATTCAATACTCCATAATACAAAATATTCAATACTCTAAAAGAGCAATACACATAAGTATTGTTATTTATAATAAGAAAAATATTTAAATTAATCTTTTGAAATGAAAAGGATTCTACTGATCCATAATCTTTATGTCTATCCGCTAAGCAGCTATTTTCCATCCTTAAGAAGCGGGAGTTTAGATTATATTTTTCAAAAGAACTGCTGTTATTCAAATTTTTTATAATACTGCTTTATTCTTATTTTATTCCGAGTTTTAATAGATTTGGTTTGTTTATCTCGCTTATGAAAGAGTATTTATAGATTATTACAAAAAATTTAAAATAGAAATGAATCCATCAAAAAAATGAGAGGAACTCGAAACTCAGAAAAGAGAGGTGGAAAAAATTCAAAAAATTGAGATAATTCCTATTGAAAAAGTTATCCAAATGAGAATAAATAAGCAAGATTTTAAGCTAGTTGAAGTATTGGATGAAGAGCAGTTTAAAGAAGGGCATATTCCGCAAGCTATTAATATTCCTGAAAATCAGCTGGAACAAAAAGCAGAAACAGTATTGGACAAAAATGACCTAATTGTTGTATATTGTGCAAGTTATACTTGTCATGCCAGTACTAATTCGACTCGAAAACTGCTGGAAATGGGCTATAAAAGTGTATTAGATTTTAAAGCAGGTAAAAAAGGTTGGAAACACGCAGGATTTGAATTAGAAACCTAAGGGGAGGATTTGGTAAAAATCATCAGATAACTAAAGAAGAATAACAATAAGAAAAACAAAAACATAAAGAAAAACAAAAACATAAAGAAAAACAAAAACATAAAGAAAAACATATTTCGAATGGAAAAAAATAGAAAGAAGGAAGAAATGTAACAGATAAGTAATACCACTCGTTTTAGAAAAGAGTGTGCTTCCTCAATTAGAGCTTTTTTATAATTAAATCAGGCATTCTATTGCTAAAACCTATTTCATTATCATACCAACTAATTACTGACACATGGTTATTTATCACCGTAGTCCAGAGCGGACAAAAGATAGAGCTATGGGGATTGCCAATAATATCCTTACTGACGATGGGATCGGGATTATAATCTAAAATGCCTTTCAGTTCCCCTTGGGAATACTCTTTCATTTTCTTATTTACTTCTTCTGGAGTCGTCGGTTTCTCCACGTTTACTTTTAGATCGACGACACTTCCATCAAGTGTAGGAACTCTCATTGCCATTCCGTCTAATTTTCCATTTAGTTCCGGAAAGACCTCTCCAATAGCTTTTGCAGCACCTGTGGAGGTAGGAATGATATTTGCAGCACAAGCTCTTCCCCGCGTCATTTTTATGGGGGGACCTGCCTTCACTGTATCAACGGGTGCTTGAGTACTGGTGTATGAGTGAATAGTCGTCATAATTCCATCCTGTATCGTAAACGATTCATGCAATACTTTTACGATAGGCCCCAAACAATTGGTAGTACAAGACGCATTTGAGATGATTTTATGCTCTGGTTTTACTTTTTCATCATTACAACCCATAACCACCGTAATATCGGGATTGGTAGCGGGAGCAGAAATCAAGACTTTATCCGCACCTGCTTCCAGATGCTTTGAAGCCCCTTCCCGATTAGTAAAAAAACCCGTTGATTCTATTGCCACATAAATGTCGTTTTTAGAATGAGGCAATTTTGCGGGATCTTTCTCCTTCGTACACGGAATTTCCTTCCCATTAATGAGTAAGGCATTTTCTTTTGATGCTACTTCGCCCGGAAAAAGACCGTAGACCGAATCATATTGTAACGCATATGCCAAATATTTGGGTTCAAATAAATCATTAATATATACCACTTCGAGTTCCGGATTTTTCCAAACTGTTCGAAAGAAGTTTCTGCCTATCCGTCCAAATCCGTTAATCGCAATTCTTTTTACCATATATGGAATCTCCTTTATTATTTTATTGGATTATTTTTTTATTTCTACTGAATTTTCAACAACAAATGCTACTTTAAATAGTTATTAATTAAAATCTATAAATATCGGACGATAGAGATATTAGGTTCGACAAAAGAACATACCACAACACTTCCACAAAATCAACCTAAAGAAAGCAAAATTATTTAAATAATTTTTAAGACTAAGAATATGTATGCTTGAACACATTAAAACTAAGGTAGAGAAACTAAAAAAAAATGAAAAAGAAGTAACTCCCCAAATCGAAGAAATCGAGGCTGAGCGGGAGCAAAAGATCAATGAAATTAAAGAAGAATACCAACAAAAAATCTCCGCAATTACTTCCGATATAGAAACATTCCGAAATGAAGTTTCAAATGATCTGATTAATTCATTTATAGATGCCATAATGAAGGAGTTTGATGCCAAAAGAAGCACCTCCGAATATGCAGTCACCGAGGAAATAAAACAATATAGAAACTCCATCGCAACATTTGAAATGTTCCCTACTGAATTAGTCTCAGAACTAGATAAAATTATCTCTGAAGAAATTACCATTGAAAATGTTGCCTACGAGTTAGAAAAAATTAAACAAAAATATTTAAAATCCTGATTGGAAACCAAAAATTATCCGATTATTCATTAAATCACTCATTTAGCCATTCATTAAATCACTCATTTAGCCATTCATTTTGCCATTCATTTTGCCATTCATTAAATCACTCATTTAACCATTCAATTGGCTCTTAAACTCTTTCTCTTCTAATTATATTAAACCTTAGTTACCTTAACTTAGTTACCTCAACTCAGTTACCTTAACTTAGTTACCTCAACTTAGTTACCTTAACTTAGTTACCTTAACCTAGTTATTGATGATTTACTCCTCCACGTAATATAGTAAATAAAGTTTGACTTCTCTTAATCAAAACTTTTAGATATTTCACCAAACTATTTCTTTTTGAAAAAAAGGTGTTAAAAAATTATTTCTTCCACATTATAGCTCTTATTAAATAAAAGTTCACTAATCCTATTGGTAAGCAAAACCCAATAGATGTCCATTCAAAACTCAAAAAAGATGTTACTAATAAGATGATGATTCGAACTAAAATCCTTATATATAAGCTCAGCAATATTAAATTTAATAATAAAATATTTTATCGAAAAGTAAAACAATTCTAATAGTTAAAATAAAGGAAGAAAAATGACCAAATTAGATGCATTAGCGAAAGATAAAGCTGGAGAGATTGAACCCCGATCCAAGAAATACATGGTGTTCCTCGTCATCTTTATGGGATTAATCGGAAATATGGATAACTTCCTCTCCTTAGTAGAATCATACATTACAACCGATATTCTCCTGTTTTATGAAATGTCAAATGCCGATTTTGCACTCTGGCAAGGAATATTTGGTGTCATCTCATTTTTAGTGTTTTTTGTTGCGTGGTTCTTTGATGCTTTCGGACGAAGAAAGGGACTCCTTGTATTAATGATTATTATGGCAGTGCCTTGCCTTTTTATCGGATTGTTTCCAGGTAATTTCATCTTTTTTATCACGATGTATGGAATTGTGATAATGGGTACACAGTCAAACGCATGGCAAATCCCCATAACGGAGGAGTCTCCGGCTCAAAAAAGGGGTCTGAACGGAGGGATCGCATTTCTCATAGGGTTAATCCCATTATATGCAATTATCGGTGACGATATTGCACAAGCATTAGGTTGGCAATGGGCATATGGAATCCAATTTTTTGTATTTCTGGGACTGCTAATTCCACTCTATTTCATGAAAGAAACGCAAAGATGGAAAAAATCTCGAGAAGAAGACCACGGTGGACAATTTCTCAGAATTAAAGATGCTATAAAACTCTTAAATCGAAAAGATGCAATTTATGTCGTCATATCCTCAATTGTATATACCCTATGGACCATCTCTTTTAAAATCGGAACTACTTGGGGAGGAGTCTTTTATAGACAGCATTTAGGAATGTCTGAAGGGGATTTTTCTACTATTCTTACCATAGGAGGGCTCTTGACGATGGTAGGCGCCGGACTCGGAGGGTTATTGCTTGATAAACTTGGCAGAATCGGTACGCTTATGATAGGATGTATTGGTGCATCAGTCGGATTTATCTTTTTGGGACTAAGCACGTGGGTTCTCTTTTATTGGTTTATCTATCTCTTTATGCCTATAATCTTAGCGTGGATAATGGTTTATTTCGGGGAAATATTCCCAACAAAAGTGCGCTCCACCGCAGTAGGAATAACTAATACTGCCGCTCGTTCCTCATATGTCACTGGTCCTCTCATTGCTTCATTATTGTTTATCATCTTCCCGCAATGGGTAGGCTTCTGGATAGTCCCAGGACTTATCATACTCGTGCCGCTACTATCGCTTTTACTAAAACCCTATGAAACAAAAGGAC
The DNA here is from genome assembly GCA_008080765.1 of Promethearchaeota archaeon. Taxonomy (GTDB): domain Archaea; phylum Asgardarchaeota; class Lokiarchaeia; order Sigyniarchaeales; family SOKP01; genus TEKIR-8. The sequence goes on from SHMU01000051.1 coordinate 18,681, forward strand.
AAGAACTTGAAGATATTGAACGAGATAGATAAGACAATAGGGAGTATCTATTAAACTCTTATTTATCTCTATTTTTTATTCATATCTATTTTTTTATTTTCATTCTAATTTTTACTTAAAACAGCACTAAAAATTATTCAACATCTAAATTATTTTTATCTTATATGAGTAGAAAAGAGAGTCTCGAAAGGAGAAAACAAAAATAAGAGTAATAATAATAGCACTAATAAAAATATCAATAACCAATAAAAATATCAATAACCATTAAAAATATCAATAACCAATAAAAATATCAATAACCAATAAAAATATCAATAACCAATAAAAATATCAATAACCAATAAAAATATCAATAACAATAAAAATTAAATTTCTACTAACACTTTAATCTCTTTATGAAAGGGATTTGCCAATTCTTCAAACATCGCTGGTACTTCGTCAAGCTTAATGATTTTAGTCACTATGGCCTTCGCATCCACTTTATGATGAGCTATTAACTCTAACGATGTGTGAAATGCTTCAGAAGTGAACCCAAAGATACCTTGTAATCGAATATTTTTTAAGGGCACTTGCATCCATCCTTTCATTTCAAACGAGCCCACATGAATTCCCAGCAACATAATTTTGCCTCCACGCGTGATTAGATTAATTGAAGACATGATGCTCTCAGGAATACCCACACAGTCAAATATGTAATCCGGACCTCTGCCTTCGGTAAAGCGGGAAACTTTATTATATTTTTTGGGTTCTAAGCATTTGAGAGCACCTAATTCTAAGGCTTTTTCTTGTTTAAATTTGACAGGTTCAATCGCATAAATTTGATGGACTCCTGCTGCACTTAATGCCTGAATCGTCATCAAACCGATAGTACCCGCACCAAATACCGTTGCATTTTCTCCTAACCTAATCTCCGATTCACGTACCGCATACACACAATTTGCCAAAGGCTCCACGCATGCTCCTTCTATATAGGACATCTCATCGGGTATTCTATGTGTTTGATCAGCTCTCACCGCTGCATATTCCGCCATCCCGCCATCATGAGTACACCCAATAGCATTATTTGCGATTTTGCACATATTTTCTTTAGATTGTTTACACCAATAACACTCTCCACAAGGAAGCCCCGGATTTACGCTAACACGGTCTCCTATTTTGAAGCCTTTTACAGACCCCCCGATTTCTACAATGTCACCCGAAAATTCATGACCAAGAATTTTGTTTGGAAGATACAATCCACCATGTTTAAAGGATTCCACTCCAGACCCACATATACCGCAATATCTAACTTTTACCAAAACTTCATTCGAGTTTGGCTTCGGTTGTTCCAAATCATCCTTTATCTCAACCCTATCCTTTCCCAAATATACCGCTGCCCTCATTAATTACAAACACCTCCATTAATGAATGCTAATGAATCAATGAATGCTAATGAATCAATGAATGCTAACGAATGAGATCTAATTCTTTCTATTTTCATTAAATAAATAGTCTCCCTCATCATTTAAAAATATTCAAAAATAACAACCTTACAGAATTAATCAGATAGATAGAATTAGTAAATTTAAGTAAAAAAATTCCTCGCAATATCTAAAATAGCATGTTCATAAGATAACCCATTTTTGGGATATTTCTCAATTCTCGTAACACATTGCCCCAATTCATCGAAAAAATAGACCATCGGAATCTGATTAACGGCAAATTTTGGATTGTTGAACTCAGGAGGAGATTGCCTTGCCCAAGAATAATCATCCTCCGTACTTTGCATAGTCGTCTTTACTCCTCCTAAGAGAAAGACCCTTAGGTTTGGAGCATTAACTGCTTCTATAATGCGTATAAGTGAGGGCTTCACTTCTGCACAAGTCTTACACCATGTCGCACCTAAGGTTAAAATACGCATATCATGCTGACTGTCACCAAAAAATTCTCTTAATTCCTCGATAATCGCGGGCTCCGGAGTATATGCCTTGTAATTACTATCATGAATGATTCGTTCCCGCTTCGAATCTATATGTTCTAAATATTGCTTTCCTTCAAGAAGGCCTGAAGTAATATCTTCCCATCTTAAGCTGTGAGCATCAAACATTCCTACCAAATAATCAATATTCGTCAAGATTAAAAAAAGCTTCTTTAATAAAAAATAAAACAATCATATCTCACCATAAATCACCCTTACTTTTCTGCGGCATTCTTAGAATCCGTTCATCAAGATCTAAATTCATTGGGATTCATAGCTCCTTATTCATTGATTCTTAGTCAAAGTAGCTAATTCAAAGTATCTTATTCAAAGCTTCTTAGTTATAACATCTTATTCAAAGCTTCTTAGTTATAACATCTTATTCAAAGCTTCTTAGTTATAACATCTTATTCAAAGCTCCTTATTCATTGATTCTTAGTCAAAGTAGCTAATTCAAAGTATCTTATTCAAAGCTTCTTAGTTATAACATCTTATTCATAGCTCCTTATTTATAACATCTTATTCAAAGCTGCACAGTCATAGCTTCTTATTCATACCTTAGCAATTCATAATTTTTCCCAATTAGTTAAATCAAGAAGAAATTTTTATAGCTTAATTGCTGTTAATGAAAGAATTAAAAATCCCGAATACATTGACTATTCATAAAATATTAAAAAAGGACTTTTAAATAAATTGCCACTATTTTCCTTAAATTTTAGTTAATTAAAAATAAAGTCTGATAAAGTCTAATAAAATCTAATAAAATCTAATAAAATCTATTAAAGTCTGATAAAATATGGAACCTCCACAAAAAAAATTGTTATTCCAAATAGGTAATATTGTAGCCGTTGTTGTAACCATTATCATAAATTTACTGGCTAACGCACTTCCACTCAATAATATTTCGACTGGAGAGCTGGCAGATCTCTATCCTAATCTCTTGGTACCTGCAGGCTATGTATTCTCAATATGGTTCATCATTTACGTGCTCATCACCATCCTTGCCATCTATCAAGCAAAAGACTTGTTTAAATCCGAAAAAGAAGAGCTGCCCTTCATAGAAAAAATAGGTCCGTACTTCATTATTGCATCCTTGGGAAATATCTCGTGGATTTTCTTTTGGCACTATCAAATCTTCCTGTTACCGCTCGTTGCAATTGTGGTGTTATTTCTTGGATTGCTTATGTGTTATTTACGCCTTGATATAGCAATCTCTGATGCTCCCAAAAATGAAAAAATCTTTGTACACTTGCCAATTAGCGTGTACTTTGGTTGGTCCACCGTGGCTACTGTGGCACAAGTTACCGCAATTTTAGTTCAAGTTGGCTTGCCAAGCTTTGGCACTCTCGCAGAATTACTCACTATTCTGGTCATCGCTGTGCTGGTACTAATCGGATTGCTCGTAATATTTACCCGAAGAGATTTTGCCTATGGCGCTGTTCTGGTTTGGGCATCAATCGGAATTTTTGTAAAACAATTACCGCTCAATATCCTCATTTCAATTACAGGCCTCATCGCAGCTATAGCGGTCTCAGCGGGTCTTATTTACACCGCATATTTACTCTCAAAAAAAGAATAGTCAACAGATCTCACGGAAAAATTAATTATTTTAGTTCTTTTTTTTTGTTCTTATTTTTGTTCTTATTTTTGTTTTTTATTCTCTTGTTATTAATTTTATTCTCTTGTTGTTAATTTTATTCTCTTGTTGTTAAGGATTTGATCAAAAATAACTTCCTTAGTTTAAATACGATTTTTTTTAACTTATTATTTATCGTGGTCTAAAGCAAT
>SHMU01000052.1 GCA_008080765.1 Promethearchaeota archaeon
CCACTGGTGGTCCTACAAGGATTATAAGATTTCACCCCTACCCCTGTAGTACCTCAGACCTCTCCCGCCCTCTAGTAAAGCAGTATTCCTAGCATAAGGACAGTTAAGCTGCCCAATTTTACCAGGAACTTACCTTACCAGCTACGGACACTTTAAGCCCAATAATTATCCCGACCACTTGAAGAGCTGGTTTTACCGCGGCGGCTGGCACATAGGCCCAGAGGAGGGAATCCATAAAATTTTAATCGTTGATTTTTTGAACAAGATATTTTAATGCTTGCTTTTTGGTTATGTTCTTACCTTGAATTTTTACAGGGGTAATATATTAACTTGATTGTAAAATTTAATGATATTTTGACCATAAATTCGCAAGAACCATTCTCGTCTTCCATCAGTTGTTGGATAATCTCTTAAAGTCGAATCTATATTAAGATAATTTAATAATTCTTGTACTTGATTCAGTAATGTTGGGTGTCTTTGTGATAATTGTATTGTATTCTATCTGTTATTGTTCCTTCAGGACTGTAATAATGCTTTACAAATTCAGCAACTAAATCTTTACTAATCTTAGGGATTGTTGCTGGTGGATAGCGTAAACCATTATCCCATATTGAATTACATTCAATACAAGGTCCATAAGGTTGCCCTTTGAGCAAAGGACATTTTGGATGAGAATCACATTGTTTTGTGCGATAAGTTGGTGAATATTGAAATAGATCTTGTGCGACTTTTGAATTATCTGTTAGTAATACTATAACACCCTTTTTTTATAAGAACGCCAATTTAATTTTCCAAAATAACTTTCCATATTCTCTTGAAAGACTTTTAAAAGATAATCTTCTTCAGAGGTGAAATTTATTCGGAATGATGTTGGTCTATTAAAGTGGGTTTTAGTAGTACTACCATCGGTCAATAGAAATGCTATGATTCTAGCGATTCTTTCATCTTCAATTATTCTTAAGACCATATTTTTCTTGCCATTACTATTCTATACTCTTATTCTTAAATTTGTGATTTATCTATTTAAATCAACCGATTTTTCAAAATCTTATAGATTCGTGGAACCTCTCTCTAGTCAGCCTTGCCCTCTCCTTTCTAGTAGAGAACATTACTCATCTACCACAGCTCCTATATGGAGCACTTTGGGTAGCCCCGTCACACTTGCGTGTATTGCGGAGGTTTCGCGCCTGCTGCGCCCCGTAGGGCCTGGGTCGCTGTCTAAGTACCCATCTCGGGGCTCCCGCTCTCACGGCCCCTATCGATTATCGGCTTGGTGAGCCTTTACCTCACCAACTACCTAATCGACCACAATCCCATCCTATGACAAGTATAGACCGTTTTCTATACCCCTTTCACTGAAACACTTTTCCAAGCCGAATCAGCTATGGGTCATTATCCTCAGTTTCCCGAGGTTAGTTCCCTTCATAGGGCAGGTTGATCATGTGTTACTGAGCAGTTTGCTATGAGACTATTAGGCGTCTCATTCAACTCGCATGGCTTAGTCCCACCCAAAGAGCAGTCGGGTCCGGCAGGATCAACCGGAATTAATTATGAAGTATATGCAAGAACTTAAAGGGGATGTTCATACATCAGTTATAACATTTTACAATTATAACTTCATCTTTTTTTTCGTATCTTTGAATGGACTTTTCATATAACGGAGGGTTATCCGTAATCAAAGCTTACACCGGTAAAGATACGAATAAGTGCAATAATAATAAAGCAAAAATGGGTTATAAATTTTTCGTATTTCAAAAATAATCAATGATTAAGTTTAAATTCGAGGACTTTAAAAAGATTTTTTGCAATAAAATGATACAATTAAAACGGAATAAATTTTGGCTAAAAATGAATCTAAAAGAAAAAATTAAAATCTACTTGGATCAGATAAAGAATTTGAAGGGAGTAGAAAATGTTGTTTTAACTCAGAGAGACGGAAATCCCATTCAATCTTCAGGAGTATGGTTAAGTAAGGATGAAATATTTAATGTAAGTTCTGCGGCAAGTGCCATATATAATGTAGGTATAAAATTGCATCCTAATGATTTAAAGTATATTCTTATTGAGGGTAATAAAGCGAAAATTCTCATCGCTCCCTTAAATACCCCCGTTCATGATTCCTTAAATAAAATTTTGGAAAAACAAGAAATTCTTGATAATATGAATGAGTTTTTCATAGGAATTACTGCTCAATCCAATGTTAATTTGGGGGGTGTATTTTTGCAAACGAATAATTGTTTAAAATCAATAAAGACAACCTTGTTAAGCTCTGGACAGACCTTTAAACCTCCTCTAATTGAATATGATGAGACAAAAATGCAAGAAATTTTGGAACGATTCAAAATCAAAGAAGATCAAGAAGAAAATTATAACTTCTCATCATTTTTATTTAATATTTCAGAAGAGTTATCCTGGGAATTAACTAAAATACTTAGTAATTTTTCCCTAACAGTTTTAGATCTTAAGTATGCATTATTATCAGTAGAAGGGGGTTTTACTTTATCAAAAATCGTGAAGCAGAAGGATTTACGGGGACAAAAGCTTGATAGTATCTCTGCGATGAGTTATTCACTCTTTCATGTGGCAAACCGCTGTGCATGGTTATTAAAAAAGATGAAAGCAGAAAACATCCTAATGGATTGTACTAATTCCTTTCAATTCATCAATAGCATCAGAGAAGGAATTTTTTGTTCTGAGATTGGAAAAAATAGACAGAAATTAGGATTAATAAGATTATATTTGCCTCAATTTCTGAAGAAAATAACCTCTGTGTTAAAAAGAGCAGAAGAAGAGCAAAAACCCAGTAGTTTTGATATTAAGAATTTATTAGGTGAGATGTTAATTAAATAATCCTCTAAAAAAATGAATATTTTTAATACATTAAACCGGATGAAAAAAAAAGAGCAATATGTTCTTCTTTATTGCTTATTAGACAGGATCCCAATAATAGTAGTCGGAGAGTGTCCAGAAACCGTAGATGAGTTTATCATGGATTTATTAAATTTAATAAATTTTAGGAAGGAATTGGTGTATTTTACCGATTTTACTATGAAAGAGGAATTAGATAACATATTTCAAAACGAATGCTATGATTTTAATTCTATGAGAGTTCAAATTAGATGTCCCAGTAATATAGGAACAAAACTAATTGAACAATTTGATTCTTTTCTAGCAATGATTATTGGTATTCAGATTCCAAAAAGAAATCATCTACATCTCATTGAAAAGATGGTAAAAGAAAAGGAAAAATGTTTTTTGGAAATTATATTGAATGAAAATCATATAAAGACGAAATTTATTGGGATAGATGAGAAAGAAATCAATCTGGATCTAGAGGAGATGATTTTTAGAAAAATAACAGAAAATGCAGAAAATTCAATAAATAAGATGAAGCGGGTGGTTCACGAGCAGATTACCAAAAATGAAGTGAATAATGGCCTTCTTGATTCTCTTTTGGATTTTGAGATTGAAAAAAAGGAAATAAAAAAAAACATCTTTTTGAAGGAACTACAAGATTTTTATTCTGGAGCAAAAAGAGCATTTTTCATCTTATCAAAATTAAATTTATTAAACAATATGCAAATTGACTCCAAAATTGGAAGTAAGACCTTATTGGAAACAATTAATTATAAAGATGTTCCCATCGAACGAATACTCTCCTTTATTTTGAATGAATGGGGAGAGGATTTTTCTAATATTATCGAAAATACCAAACTTGCTTTTATTGGAGATAAAATACAATCATTCTGGGGGTAAAAAATATGATTCTAAATTATGATGAAAAAATAATTCAAGTAAAAATAGTATATTATGGTCCGGCGATGTCTGGAAAAACGACTTCAATCAAATATTTATTTAATTATTTTAATAAAGAAGAGCAATTAAATTCTATTGACAACTCTGTTGGTAGAACATTATTTTTTGATTTTGGTGTGTTAGAATTTAAAGGTGCAGAATGGAATCTTAAACTTCTTATTTATTCTGCAACCGGACAAGACTTTTATTCTAGTACAAGACCAGCTACCTTAAAAGGAGTAGATGGGATCATCTTTGTGGTTGACTCAAAAAGAGAATGTTTGGACCATAATTTTCGATCTTGGAAGGAATTGGAATATTATTTTGATGAAGAATTGTATCAAATACCTATCGTAATTGCTCTGAATAAGTATGATTTAGGAAACGGAAAAAAGATCTCTGAAACAGATTTAAATCAAGTTATTGATTTTGATAAATTTAAATCCATTTATATTGCGGAAACAATTGCAATTACGGGAGAAGGTCTTTTGTATTCCTTTAAAAAATTGATACAGTCGATTTTTCCAAAAATAAGTTTGAATCTCTAATTTCTTTAATCTCTAATTTCTTTAATCTCTAATTTCTTTAATCTCTAATTTCTTTAATCTCTAATTTCTTTATTTATTTTTATAACACCACTTCCAAAAAGGATGATGTTATAATTCTAAGGGTCTACAGAATATTTTTTCAATATAATTAAGATCTGGTAATTTTTTTTCTATGGATTTTCATAGAAATAAAGGTCAAAGTTATACCATTCTTTATTGTTAAATTGAAACAATAATGCCCCTATAAGGAGAGGTTTTGTATAGGGGCGACGGGAGGTAGGGGTCCCCTGGACTCCCGGACTGCTGGATGGCTTGAGGCAACCAGACTCATTCGGTCTCCCATCTATGAGCTTGGGAATAATTATGCATGAATGTTAAGGGCGCAGCAAAACCAGATATCTTACTAAAAGGAGTAGTTCATAAGCGATGGGATTTCAAAAGCATGCAAAAGAGAAGAATTCAGAAGTATCTTCAGGAACTCTGCAAATGAGAGGTGTAAGATTGTGGGATCTGCAATCCTAAGGAAAGGATAATTCAATAATGAAAAAGAAGAGGCCCATAATTGAATAATTAAAGGGATAATAGGTTATTTTGTGTTCTTTCCCGTTAATTATTAACAAAATTGAGAAGACTTTTTGATTTTCAGAAATAATAAGGCGATCTATCTTACTTTAGTAATTTTTTTCCCTCCTCAATCCACTCCTTAATCGAATCCTTAGAAACACCACTTATTAATTTGGCTAGATCAGAAGGGGTTTCCTTAATTAGATCATTTACTGAATTGATTCCGAGAGCATTAAATTTCTCCTCAGTTTTTTTTCCTAGTCTATTCAATTTTGTAAGAGGTATTTGCTTTGGTTCCTCCTCGCTCTTCTTACCTTTTGTCTTAGAACTGCTTCTTTTTTCCTTCTTTTTAAGGTTCTTTTTAGATTTTGATTCAATTTGCGGAGCGACATCTGTGCTTTCTACTTTTTCGTACATATTCTTACTAATTCTCTTTATATATCCTTGACGATGGAATTGCTTGAGAAGGTTTCGAGCAAGTCGAACATTGGATGCTCCAATTCCAAGAACCGTCATAAGTTGAAATATTGAGAACTGTTTTGAAATTCTCTCTTCAATTTTGGTATATAAGCCCATTTTTTATCACATTTCTCATGTTAAAATAACTAAAGCAGGAATTTGAGGTTTTTATAATTCTCAAAGTAACTATAATTTTTCATTCCTATTAGAATAGGTCAAACTTGTCTAATTATTTCATCGAATTTATATAACCTTGGTAATTCCATCTAACTATTTTTTTTTATGTATTGTTTGTATATAATTTACAAAAAAAAATAAAGTTAATGCAAACAACTTCTAATTTTGAGTAATAAAAGAGATTCATTTGAAGTGATTCTAAAATCCACATAGTCAATATAACAGAATTGTATTTAAGGGGAACATAGTCTTTCAATGATTCAAAAAAATGTTAAGAAAAGTTATGGTAATTTATGAACATTAAAAAATTAGAATTGCAGCATGCTTTTAGGACACACATCCCGCTCATTCTTCTTTAAATACCTTAAGAATATTAGATTTTCACAAATAAAAGAGTTATATTTCCCTTTGAAAGGATTTGGGGTATAAGGATGCATTTTCAATAAATTATAAGTGGATTCTTGAACCTGTCGAGAATCTCCTAAAAATAGCCAAAAAAATTTCCGCTTTGTAATAAAACATTAGAAGGTTTTGAACTAGTACTCCCCAAAGAGTATGGAATTATATCCCCTACGAGTATCTTAGACAATACAGGATGGTTCTCCACCCTGTTTGAGTATGGTGTATATTAGTATATAAATAACAGGGGAGTAGTGCCTTAGTAAAAATCTAATGGGAGATCTTACTAGCCTAAAGAGCAGTGCTTTTTCTCTCTCTAGTGGTAAAAAAATCATATTTTTTGAAGATCCTCTGAAAATTGACTATAATCAATGCCAATAGGAGCACTTCCATCTCCATATATCTGATAGAGTACTGTTCTTCTTGCACATTCATTAAAACTGCGATAAATATTTCTTTTCTTATCCCATAGAGCACAAGTTTTATAAAGGATAGGGTTCCAAATATAAAGTTCATTATTTGGTTCATACCAGAGCTTTTCGTCCTTTAATACTTGCTTTACATCTTCTTCTCCGATTACTTCTGTGAGATCTTGCTTGTTTAGCATCACAATGAGAGGTATTTCTTTTATTAACTTCCCTCGGGTCACATTTTTTAGTTCTTTTAAAGATTCAATATTATCTTCGAAAAAGTGAGTCTGTGAATCTATAGTAAATATTACACCATCCGTACCTTTGAAGATCTTTTTTCTCAGAGGAGAGAACCTGCTCTGTCCTGCTACTGTATAAACGTGATAGAATACTTTTCTCTGTTTAGTTGATTGAAAGATCCCTCGATCAAAATAGAGAGTTGACCCGCTTTCCATTGATATTTTTGTCAATTCCCCGGTGGGTTTGATATCTTTATCATCTTCTTTAGTTAATCGATATAATGTATCGACAATTGTAGTTTTACCTGATCCTCCCATTCCCCAATATAATATTTTAATATAAACTTTCTGATCTGTTGTAAATCGAACCATTAGGACTCTACCTCAAGAATAGCAAATAGCTAGATCTCGATATATAGGATGCTATTTTATTATGTTTTTTATTAATGAAAAAATTTTTCAATGCTTTATTTATTAAATTTAAATTATTAAATGTTATTATAATTAAGTATTTTTAAATTTTTTTTGAGAATATAATTAAAATATTTAACTTTTATTAATTTAAGAGTGGTTCAGCTCCAGTGTTTTAGTTCTAATTACTCTTTTTCTGCTTAAAAACGAGCCAAAAGGTTAATTTTTTAAAATCTTAAGTTAATTTCGGATCAATCTTATGAATCATTTTCACTTTTTCAAAGTCCTCTAAAAATGAAAGACTTTAAACAATCTAGGAGCATTGATAAGGGTTTTTCTAATTTTACTTTTAATGACCCCTTTCCGTCTCTATAGATTATCGTTATTTTTAATAGTAGGATATGTATATTTGAAGCGATAACAAGTTAGGATAATCTAAATAATAGATTCAATAATTTTGTTGAATAACAACAAAAATTTAAATGTAAAATTATGAATGTCGAAAAAGCCTTATATAGTTCTAAAGAGTTTTGTCCCGAATGCAATGGAAATATTATTAGTACTAGTTTTGAAAGAGTGTGTGAAAAATGTGGATTGGTTATTAGCGAGATTTTTGAAAATACCTCATATAGTTTTGGAAATGATAATAATGGGAACTCAAGTAAACAATATGTTGCTTTAGGTAATCGGACCGATTTTGTAGGGGGCTTGGGAACATATATTGATTATGAAAATTCTACTTATTTACGAGATAAAAAAGGAAATCTTCTATCTCCAAATGAACAGAAGTTATATCGAAGATTAAAGCGTAATTATTCAAAATTTCTCCGGATTAAAAACCATGAAACCGAATATCGAATTTTTAAAATCTTGAAAAAAGTATCTCTCTTTCTTAATTTAAATAAAAATGTTAGAAATAATGCCGCATTTTATTATAAAAAAATAAAAAAACGAGATATAAACATTATCAATAATATCTCTTTAATTGCATTTTGCATTTTTATTGCAGCAAGGGAAGAGAATTTCAATTCACCTGTCACTATAAATGAAATTACTAATGCTTTTCAGAAGTTCGGACACCGGGTCAATCCGAGACTAATACTACGGGATGGATTAAAATATAAGAGAATTTTGGATATCAATTCTAAGCCACACAAAAGCGAAACATATTTGATTAGATTAATCAATCAAATAATAAATCATAGGGAGCTCCCCCAGAGATTAATTAGTAAAGCATCTCCTTGGACTAAACATGATTTTCAAATTCACTTAATGAATAAATGCAAAGAAATATTAGGTAATTTAACAATGTGGGAAAGAGGGGGAAGAAATCCCTTTATATTAACAGGTGCAGTTATTTATTTAGCAGATAAATTACTTGCGGATGAAAATGAAACAAAGTCTATATTAACCCAAAAATTAGTATCCGAAGCTACGGGTATTGCGGAATATTCTATAAGAGATCATTATGTAAATTTATTAAAACCATTATTTAAAAAGAGATAATCTAAAAAAATAAAAGATTTGATAAATTAATTATTTTTAAAGTTAAATTTTTTATTTTTTATTGTTTTTATTTAATTAATAGTATGTATGCTTCTGTAGTGTAGTTCGGCCAAGCATATGAGGCTCTCACCCTTATGACCCGGGTTCAAATCCCGGCAGAAGCATCTATTTATCCATTTTAAATGATCTAATAAAAAAGAATACCTTACAATTTCTCGGGCATAGAAAAACTTGTATGAGAGATACTCTGGATTATCTCATATAATTGTTTTAAGAGCATAAGATATTTTGTTAACATCTCATATTGAGTTTCTGTTTGAATTTTGTCTAATACCCACCGTATTTTTGTCTCCAAGATTGCGAATGTTTCATTGATCACGGTAGAGCGCTCACTCTGGTTAACTCTTTTATTTTTATGCTCCCTCTTTACTTCTTGATTATCTTTTGGTTCTCGCTCAAAATCATTTTCAACAAGAAGAACTTCTCTATTACAAGAGGGACAAAACATTTCCCCCGATTTCTTTTTAAAAATAGGACTATTACATTCAGGACAAGAATAATTTAGCATTGTATTTCCTGATCGGAGTAATTCTGCCATTCTATCGATATTTTTCTTATCCATTTAAGATACTACTCCTTTAAGTATAAGTAGCAAGTAAAAGGGGTTTTTATTCTTCTTTTTCTTTATTTTTTAAAAGATTTATAATATATCCCGAAATTCTATTCCTTAAATGTTTTGAGTCAACTTCCAGATATTTATCTAATAATTTTTTATTCTCTTCAAAATTTTTTGAAAACACATCGGGATATTTTTCAACCAATTCCTTTGAAATATTTTTAATTAGAACCGTTCTAACTTTTCCCATTTTAAAACCAATTCATATTATTATTTACTAGCTTATTCTTCTTAGATTTTATTAATATGCAATAAAATAAATGTTTTACCATTTTTAAGGATAAAGTTAAGACCTTTCATTTGATTTTTTTAAAATACTTTGAAGTGTATTTAATTTAAAAAAGATTTATGGGGATGATTTCTTGCGCCATAAAAGATCGGAATTTATAGATCATTTAGAAGGATGGATATTAGGAATCCGTCTTATTATGAATTACAATAAAGGTCTCTCCTAGAATATATGATTAGATGAGGTTCATGTGCAAAACATTTAAGAAAGCCCTATATTTCCTTAAAGCAAATGTCCGATTTAAAACGAGAGAGAATAGAAAAAATAAGTACATTAACGAGATGTGAATCATCACCCATAAACTACCCCACGAAATGAGAATTGTTCTTTTTTTATATAAGATAAAAAGCATTGACTTTTTGGATTCTCATCAATATTATATGAGTTTTAATATATCTTTAGAAAAATACTTTAAATGAAGTTAAACTGTAAAAAATTTTGGATCATTTGCATCGCTATTCCACTAATCATAGTAGTTTGTGCACAAATGCTACACCATTCAACCAACAGTATTCTCTATTTTAGAGAGAAAACGGGTATAAAAAGTTCAGATCATGGTTTTGATGTAAATTTTTTAACCAGCGATAAGGAAGTATATTATAATAATGAAAGTATAGAGATTAACTGCTCATGGGACAAGATACAAGATCCTGATAATCCCCCTAACGAGGAAACATATTTTCAAATGCGCATTCTGACGCCTACCCACTCAATCGTATGGTCCTCTGAAAGGTTCTACGAAAATGGAATGGGAATACAAAAAGATTTTGTCTTATCTATTGAAAATGACTTAAACGTAATACATAGCACAAATTTAACCATAAGTTTATATTATTATGCCAGCGCAAATCCAGCCACTGAATCTTACAATCACAATACAACAATAATAATCCTCAAAGAAGGAAATATCTCTATTTCAGAAATGAATCTAAATAAACAAGTATATTATGCTTCAGAGGAAATCACGATTCATTTAATATATGATTTAAGCTATGATTTAGAGTATGAGGATAGTTATATAGAATTTGAAATTTTTAATTCAACTCAAGATTTAATTTGGAATTCATCAAGATTTTATGAGAATGGAAATAATATTGAGAAGATTGTTAATATTACTATTCAAGATTTAAATTTAAAAATCAACAAATCAACCTTGATTAATATTACCCTTCATTACTATTATCAATCAAATATACGTCCTCTTAAGAAAGAATATTATTTTCAAAATAGTACCTTAGAAATTGTTGAAAATCCTCAATTCAATGCGACTAAACTCTCAATTAACAAACAAATCTTCTATTATGAGGAAATTCTTAAGGTTAATGTATCATGGAATTTATCTTATACTCCAGAATATGAAACATCCTATGTGCAATTAATCATATTTAATAAATCTCAAGGGTTAGTGTGGAATTCCTCAAAATTCTTTGAAGAAGGAATATGGGAAAAACAAATAGAGATAAAAATTTCAGAGCTAAATGTTAACTGGGATAATCTATTTAATCCTTATTATGTTTGTTTGTTATTTTATCACAATTCATTTATAAACTCTTCTGAAAAAGCGGAAATCATCTTTAATATCACATTTGTGATAGAGAAAAAGCATGAGATGCTCCCAATTATTGCACACTCTATTCTAAATAAAGCAGGCACCGACCTAACACGCTATGATTTCTTTTTTATTGCAATTCCCGCGATTCCAATTAGTGCTTTTGTAATAGTCATTTTATTTACTAAGAAAAAGAAACTCGTTGAAGAGATAATAGTTGAATACTAAGTTATTCTAAATTTTTTCTAAAAATATATTAAGGTACCGACAGAATTTTGTAATCAACAGATTTTCATACCATGAGTGTTCTTGAACCCGTTATTAGTTAAAATTAAAAAACTATTACTCTCCCTTTTCTTATAAAGGTTATATCTATTTTTTTAATATCGATTTTACATAAGAGGAGATGATTGTTATTTTAAAGAATTATATTGAAGATTTATTAAAAAAACCGAATTTATTTAAAGCGGAAGAAACTTTAAGTATTGATTATATTCCAGAAAAGTTACCCCATAGAGACAAAGAGCTCTCATTATTATCACAATTATTTATTTCATTGATAACAACTCCAAATTCCATTTCCAGAAAGATTTTAATTACTGGAGGAACTGGAATTGGAAAAACAGCAACAGTCAAAATTTTCGGGAAAATGTTGATAAATGTTGCAAAAAAACGAGAGATCAATATTATTTATATTCATACTAATTGTCGTAAGGAGCGAACCTCTTATAAAATATTAATAAAAATTATAAGGAGCGTCTTAAGTAACTTTCCCAAAAGAGGATACTCCCCTCAAGATCTCCTAGACATTATTTTAGAGACTCTTGAGAATAATAATTTACATATTTTATTAGTCCTTGATGAATTAAATTATTTGATTAATAATGATAAGGATATTATATATTCTCTCACTAGAATGTATGATGATTCCTTCAATAGACCTCAACGAATCTCGCTAATTGGAATTGTACGGGATATTTCCTGTTTAAATAATCTTGATTCGAGTACATTAAGTACCCTCCAGAGAAATATTATAAAATTTAATAAATATACTATGGAAGAAATCTATGATATTTTGGATTACAGAATTCAATTAAGCTTGAAAGAGAATGTTATTTCAGAAGACCTAATCCAGATGTTATCTGAAATAGTTTATAAAAAAGGTGATATTAGATTTGGTTTGAATATTTTATGGAAAGCATGCAAAATAGCTGAAAATAAAGAAATGAATTATATCTCAAGTGAAATATTAAGACTCTCTAATGATACTTTAGTTCCCTATTCATTTCAAGATCTTCTGAAATATTTATCCCCCAATAAGATTCTGTTTTTATTGGCCATTGTATTAGCTCTTAAAAATTCAGAAACCGTTAGCATATCATTTATAAAAATTTTGGAACAATATGAAATAATCTGTGAGAATATAAAAAAGCAAAAGAAATCATATTCTCAATTATGGAATTATTTAAATGAATTTAAAAAGGATGGGATTGTTTCAGTAGATATTCAGAGTAAAAATATACGGGGGCGAAAATCCTTAATTAAGATTCTAGACATCCCCTTAAAAGATTTGGAAAGATTAATTTACAAAACGTTAGAGGAGAAGGGGGTAAAGTTGTGAATCATAAAGAGGAGGAATATAATGTCGAAGACTTATTGGGTTCAAGAGCGCGCGTCAAAATATTAAAGGTTTTAGCTTATGAGGGGGAATTAAATATATCTTCAATCATAAAGAAAGCGAATCTCAATCATAAAAATGCGCTAAAACATCTTCAATTTCTCAAAAAAGTAAATCTTGTTCAACAAAAAAATTTTGGAAGAATTAAAATATTTCGATATAAAAAAGAGAATGTGAAAGCAAAAAGTTTTAAGCATTTCTTAGAAATATGGGAGAATTTATAAATCATTTATTCATTATTTCGTATATATTGTTGATTTTAGCAATATTAGGGGGGTGTTCTTATTTAGATATCAAATATAGAAAAATATCTTCACCTTTATTTAAGATCCTTGTCGTTTTTCTTATGATCATCAATATATCTGAATTTATATTCTTTCATCATGATCTTTTATCATTTATTGTATTAAAAATAACTATTTTTATTATACTATTTAGTCTTAGTTTTATTCTTTTTATTTTAAAAATAATAGGGGGGGCGGATGGGAAATTGATTATTGTTCTCTTTTTATTGGTTCCCGTCGATCTAGTGGGTCTGCAAGCAGTCCTGGGCTTCTTCCTTACTTTTAGTAGTATATTGACCCTATATTTTATATTTCTTTATTTGAAAAATAGATATCTTAATAATTCACATCTCTTAGAATTGCTTATCCATAATTTTTCAGAACAATCAAATTTGAAAAAGATTTTCTTTAAAACATTCTATAGATTAGTCAAATTTTCAGAGTTAAATAAAACAGATCATTATCAATTAAGATTACGTTTTGTGTTTTACAATTTTAAAGAAAAAAGATTTCAATTTATTGGACAGGCAAAACCTCCCTTAATTTTGATAATTTCATTAAGTTATATTATTTTTTTTTTTTCGGATTTTAAATAGTTCTGATTGAAATTAATAATAAAAACTTAAATACAAAAATGATTGATAAGGATAGTTTGAATAAATCAATAAAATTTTTTGAAGATATCGAACTAAACAATGAGGAATTCACTATAATTTTTGAAAAGTTCAAAACTCTCTTAAATAATGGAAAAATTAAAGATATGATAATCAATAAAATGACCTTTTTAAAGGATTTCAAAGAAAGTGATGATCTGAAAAAAATTATGCATGAATTGATAAATAAAGCACAAATCGAAGACTTAAATATTTTACTCGAAAAATTACTCCAAGAAGAATCATTGACTAATTGGCTGCAAGATTTCTTTTTAGAGAAATTAATCTAATTCTAATAAGGAAGCCACTTATAACACTGATTTATTCTTAAAGATAAGATGCCAGTTAAAATAATATTTTTTTTAACTCTATTATTTTAAATTATAAAGTTTTATATTGATTCATTTTCTCTAAATAAATAAGCATATTGGATATATGTGATTTTTTATGGAAATTGAAAAAAAAAGAGAAACATCGTGGAAAATACAATTAAAGGGAGAAGATAATAAGATCCAATTAACTTCAGTAGAAATAAGTGGTGAGGTAAGGGCGATTAAGTTAGCAGTGATGAATAGAGGGGAAAAAGCTCAAGTGGAAATGAATAATGAAGAGTTCTTCAATTTTCTTTCTCTCATATCCGCTTTTAAGGATGTGGTAATAGGAGAGACTACATTTTTAGAAAAGGAGCAATTAAATCTTCAGATAAATTCCGATGATAAAACAAATGAGATGAATTATATTGAAACTAAGCCATCGAAAAATCAATTTGAGAGTTCTCAAAAAGAGAAATTGGATCCAAAAGAATGGGATCCTTGGTAATAGAATCCATTGAGTTATTCAATTTTTTCAATTGTAAATTGACATGAAGCTATGTTTGTATTTTCAATACAGCATTTAGTTTCGTTAGTCTTAACTTTATACAAGGCATATTCGCCAAAACCAGTTAAAACCCCAGTAATAAAATAGCAGATAAATTTTGAATCACTTTCAAGTTGAGTACTAATATTATGAGAAAGTTCGATGATGATTGATTGCTCAGAAACTTTTTTGGGGACAAATCTGCCCCATCCTTGATTACTTAAAATCTCTGTAAATTGATCGACCAGATCTTCCAAATTCTTAACTCTTATTTCCTCCTCCCATCTCTGAATTAATGTCCATCCTGTTTTTTTACCTAACCATACTAAAAGAGATTTTACTCCTTCTCCATATATTGAAGATAAGATATTTATTAAGTTAGGGGGAAAAAAAACAAATCTATCATCATAGAGATTATATTTACCTTTAGTGTATCTCAAACCTTTTAATTTGATATTCTTCATAATAATCTGATTAATTTACCCATTTATAAAATTTTTAATTCTCAATAATAAATTCACCATAATAAATATTTGGAAAAAAATTTTGTTCTTTTCACATTTCAAAGAAATTCAAAATTTACTAGAAAAAAATTTTGAGTTTTTTAATAATAATGATAAAGGTATAACATGAGTGTGTTTAATTTTATATTTCTTGAAGCCATTTCAATATTAATAATCAATATTGTAATGCTTATTTATTCCTTGATTTCTTCGGATCAATTAACTTCGATGATAAGTTTTACTATTTATATAATTTTATTAACGCCCTTTTTATTAATTCTAAGAGAATTCAAATCATACACTATTTTTCTTTATTATGATCTTTCTTATTATGAACTTATGATGCACGCTTTATTATCAGTCAATTTCTTCGTAGGATTATTTTTATTGATTCAGATTATATATCTTTTTCTATTTTCTTAAAATCATATTACATAATGAAATTCATAACATTTAAAACGGATAATAAGTAGGTTAGGATAAAAATAATATCAGAAATTGCCATAATAAAGAATTTATTGCGAATGTTAATAATTGATAAGAAATAATAAGAGGAAATTGAATTTGTGATTAAGAAAGTTATTAAAATAGAGATAACATCCATTATTTCTAACGAGCTTTGATTAATTGTTCCAAAGGTAAATTCATTTAATTCAAAAAGATTTGTTAAGATACTGGGAAGAAAAGGAATGAGTGCTCCAATAGAACCTATTATTAAGGGGAGAAGAATTAAAAATACAAAGGTCTTAAATTTTTCTCCTTTAATTAGAATATTCACCTTATTTTGAAGAGCTTGATGTTTCCTGAAGATTTTTACAATTTCAATAATTTTTGAAGCCGCATAATAGGAATTTTCTTGAATCATAGTAATGATTGAGGAAATTACGATAGAATATCGAACAGATTTCAATTTTTTCTTGATTAGTATTAATAATTCCATAAAAGTACTAATCCCGTTGAAGAATTTATTAATCTCTGAATACAATACCGAGGAAATCGTTTGCAAGGAACTTTTCTCTGATATAAATGCAGTTAGAAATGCCCTTTCTGGAGATTGGTTTCTATTAAGATTAAAAGCAAATTTTTCTATTAATACTAGAAATTCATTTAGTATTTTCTGTTCAAACTCAGAATTATTTTTAATCATTCCAATCAAAAAATGATTTTTTTTCATAAATTTCTTAAAGAGATAATTTATAAAAGCATAAAAGAAGGGAACTACAATTAACATAAATATTTTCGAAACCGAAATAAAAAAAAACCCAAATGAGAGCCCAATTGGAACAAAAATTCCAATGAAAAAAAGGATGCTTAGTTTTGAAGTGATTTCTTTTAGATATACTTTAAAATCATCTTCAAGAGTATTTACATGTGTTTTTTCTAATGGATTTAAAGAAGAAAAATTTTTGACTAATAAATTTTTTAAAAATAGATTGAAATCAAGAGAAGGAGATATATAAGATCTTAATGAGGTTTCGGGGCGTATACCACAATGAATTTCAGATAACATATAGCTAAAATCTTTTGAAATAGAAAGATCATAATTGGCAATTAATGTGATAAATTTAATATAATAGTCAGTATTAGTAATTGAAGCCTTTTGGATAAGGGAAAAGTCAATCTTGATAAAATAGAGAACAGAATTCAAGTTTTGTTCAATTTTTTTTATTTTCCAATACAAAAATGAATTGAATTGATAGGAAGAAATAAGAGAAATAAGTAATGAATAGAAAATAATAATTAGAAAACTGATATTAATTACTAACAAGGAGATAATACTGATGGCAAGAAATAATACGGTAAAAATACAGGTTGTTGCTTTATTAATATATCTTTGTTCAATATTATATCTCTTATGATAAAGGTCTAAATAATTATCAGTGAGGGTTCTAAACTTAAGTTCAGGTAAATTCGAGTTGCTAAATCTTTTACAAAAATCAATATATTTATCAAGTAGTTTATTCATGAGAGATGCCTTATGGATTAAATATAATCATATAAGTATTATTGGAGGTCTGTGAAATTGTAAAATTATAAAGTCTTTGAGAGATTAAAGTGTATTCTTGATTTTCTAACTTCACATCATAATATTTACTAATTTTCATTATACCATCTAAAAGAAAAATAAAATCAATATGAAATTGATTAATACTAATTCTTAGATTCTCGAAAATGAAGATATTGCTGGAATAGGTCTCATTAGTTTCAGAAACATACTTTACAGCATTATTAATCTGTTCAATATTAATTAAAATTTCATTAAAATCTTGCTGATTCTCATTAGCATAATTATAGGTTTCAATAAGAGGAGTTATTATTGAGAAAAATGAAAAGACCATCAAAATACCAAACCCAATTAATAGGATCTTTTCAACTAAATTTGTCATGATAATATTTTTAGATTAATCAATATAAACTCCAATATTTCAATTATATTACTGATGAGATATGAAAGAATATGGTCCTTTAGGGGCTTGATCTAACAAATATCATATCCTTTTTTCATACTTTTCACTATCTCATCATCCATTTTACCCCTTTCAGAAATAGAATAATTTAAGAGATAATGATAAGCTTTTAGAGAGCCTAGGATGCACATCACTTTGCCATAGAGGCTATAGGAGGTGAAGCATTTGTAGAGAATATAAGAGTTATTATCCATAATAGCCAATTCTTGATGAAGCATATATTTTTCAAGAACCATTTGACCTCATTATTTCAATTCTCCATAATTCAATTTCTTACAATATTCATCTAAAATATTGGGTGAAAATAATGATAAATAAGAAATCTTATGGAATAGATTAATAAAGTCCTCGAGTTTAATTTTATCCATTTTTAAAAGAGAAGTAAATAGTGCCACATAGGTATTCATTAACGATTTAAATTTTTCTTTATCAAGGGATTCATATTTACAGAGATTCTTAATAACTTGACTTTCATAAAGAGGGGTTGAAATCTCCCATTTATCCAGGTTAGGATTATATTTAATTAGATCTTGTAAAATTATTTTTTCTTGGTCATTCAGAAATATTTCAGAGATAGAAAAGATTTGTCGTTTATACTTTTCATCTTTTTTCATTAGAATTATTAAATCCAAATCATTTAGGCATGATTTATTGATATTGAAGTGGTAGAGAAATCGATTAATTAAAGAATTCATGTCATTGGCATGAATAGTTTGAAATCCTTTTAATCCCGCTGCCAAGCAATGGAACATGGCTTCAGTTTCTTCTTTTGTTAAAATTTCACCAAGAAAGATTATGTCGGGAGTTCTATGTAATAGGGTTTTAATCTGATTACTTTTGGTATAACTCTTTTGAGCGTGATGGTTATCAAGTGATTCTACTTTAAATTTTAATTGATGTTTCCCAAATTTTATTAAATCAAGTGATTCTACTACACTTTCTACGTAGACTTTTCTAAATTCTTTGGGAGTTAATAAATCAAAAGCATTTATTAGCGTTGTTTTTCCTGAATCGGTTTTTCCGGAAACCGTAATATTTTGTCTTTTTATCAGACAAAAATAGAGGAAGGCAGCAATTTCTGGATTTAATGTGTTATTCTTCAATAAATCTTGTACTGTAAAGATGTCTTTATTCAATTTTCTAATATCAAGAGAATAATTGTTTACATTTATTGGCGCAATATCTACCGCAAAGCGACAATAAAAATATTTGTTTTTTAAAATCATTTTGAGATTAGGATTTGAATAATCTAATCTCTGCCCACTGTATAATCGAAGCATAGTAATGATTCTTTCAAGTTCATCCACAGTTAATTTGAGGTGTGTGCGGCATCTACCGTATTTCTGATGGTTTAAATAGATGGTATCGAGAGGTGAATCTAAAAAAATCTCTTCTATCTCATTATCTATTAGAAGAGCGAATAATTTTTCAAGATTCAGAATCTTTAGTGCGATCAATAACCCAATTCTGCTCTTATTTACATTTTCTATATCGAATTCTTGATCTATTTTTTTTATTGCCATTAATTGATATGATTCAATTAATTTCTCAAGAGATATTATTGTATCTATATCCATTAAATCAATCTTATTAGTGATAAAATTAATTATTCGTTCATAATAATCTTCATTTGAAGTATTTTCAAAGTAAGTCTTGAATGAATAAATTTTTTCTCGTTCATTGTGTCTATTGAATATGGAAATAGTATAAAGATTGTGCTTTCCAATAGAGTACGTCTCTATTAACTCATTTTTTTCTTTCTCAATTAGGGAATCTTCGGGTAGAATGGGGTGAAGATTGATTTTTGAAAACATAAATTCGTAAAAGTTTGAATATTTTCCATAAAGATTTCTTTTTTTGCAAAAATTCACATAATTTTGTATTAATTCTGTAGAAGTTAAGATATCTAAGAGTTGCTCAAGATATATTTGGATTTTTTTAATACAACTTCTACATACATATTCAAATTGAAGATTTTTAACATTAAGATGATGATCTCGAGAGATTTGATATATTAAGATAGGATTATAGAAATTAATGCTTTGAGTGATCTCAAGGAAGGAATTGTCTAAAACTTTGCATTTAAAATTTGAAAAAGCACACTTTTCTCTCAATTCTGTTATTTTATTTAGGAGATCCTCCAAATCATCTAATTTTGAATGATATTCCAAAAATAATGAGGTATCAGTTTCATTCATCATATAACGATGAGATTTTAAATTTATTTTAGAAATTTTCTTTTTAATATTTTGGAAAAAATTGAAAGAAATACAAGAGATGCACTGATCATTATAGAAAGAATTTTTTCTTTGAGAGCAACTCTTACAATCAATTTCCATTTCATGATTTTCTACATCAACTTTCTCTTGTTTTTGTGTTAATTCTCTTTTAGCTTTATTTCTCATCATTATATTCTATTTTGAAACTATAATTATAAACACCACATTTGATGATGTGAGTAATTGAAAAGAGGAAAAAAGGATAAAAAACATTTGATAAGTTAATATAATTCTCAGATCTGGATTATAAACGCAAATACTCTAAAATTGCTTTAGAATCTTAGAGAGAATAAAAAAATTTAATTAATTTAAAACATTTTAGATTTCAAAGTTTAAGTGATAATAATGGCACATCGAAAAAAACATGCTCCCCGACATGGTTCATTAGCCTATTTACCAAGAAAGAGAGCCTCAACCAGTAAAGGAAGAATTAGAAACTGGTTGGATCAGTATGAAGATATTAAATTTCTTGGATTTGCTGGTTTTAAAGCAGGAATGACGCATATTACATATATTGAGGACCAAGAAAATAGCCCCTATTATGGAAAAGAACTTATGAAACCCGTAACAGTAATAGAAGTACCTCCCTTAATATTAATTGGTGTCAAAGTTTATACTGAAGACAGTTATGGAAAATATATTCTCGGGGAATGTTTTTCACCAAATATAAATCAAAATTTAGGAAGAAAAATTATTCCTCCAAATTTTGAAAATTATGATTTTGAAATCCAAAAGAATAAACTTCTTCAACAAATTGATGATAACTCAGAAATAAGAGGTATTTTTCAAACCCAACCTTATGAAACCGCATTACCCAGAAAAAAACCAGATATCTTGGAAATAAAAGTTAACTCGATTGGAAATCCTAAAGAGGAGTTTAATTATGCCATCAGTTTATTAGGAGAAGAAATCCGTGCGCGTGATGTGTTATTAGAAGGAGAGTTAATTGATGTTATAGCAGTCACAAAAGGAAAAGGTTTTCAAGGTCCTGTCAAGAGGCATGGAATTAGAATACTTACACGAAAGAATAACAAAATAAAAAGAGCAGTGGCATGTATTGGCGCGTGGCATCCAGCAAGAGTTCGATACACAGTTCCAAGACCAGGGCAGCTAGGATATCATCAGAGGACTGAATATCATAAAAGAATAATGAAAATAGGTGAAAATGAAGAGGAGATTAATCCCAAGGGAGGGTTCATAAATTATGGCAAAATTACGGGGGACTATTTATTAGTGTTAGGTTCTGTGCCAGGTCCAAAGAAAAGGTTAATACGATTAAGAAAAACAATTAGACCCGATAAAGCTTTTAAAATAAAAGCTCCTGAAATAACATTCATTAATCGTGAAAGTCAACAAAGAAAATAAAGAAGAGGGGTAAAATATTATGCAAAAACTAAATATATTTAATTTAGAAGGAGATAAAATAGGAACTATCGAGAGTCCAACAATCCTAGAAACAAATCCCAGAGTAGATATAATTCGAAAAGCAAGTGAAGTCTCACAGAGTAGAAGAACGCAACCACAAGGTCGGCGATTGGATGCAGGATTGAAAACCACAGCAGAGGGATGGGGTACAGGACATGCGCTCTCTCGGGCACCGAGAATTAAGGGCTCTGGCTTTCCAACGGCTAGAAATGTTGGAAGAGTTCCGTTTGCTAAGGGGGGACGACGAACTCATCCCATTAAAGCAAACAAAAATATTAAAAAGAAATTAAACAAAAAAGCAAAACGACTAGCAATTGTATCTGCTATTTCAGCCTCCTCAAATTCAGAATGGATAAAGAAGAGAGGACATATAATTGATAAGGTTCCGCAAATACCATTAATAATAGATGATAAAATTCAGACCATCAAAAAAACCTCACAAATTCATAGGACTTTATGCAATTTAGGATTTAACGAAGAACTCTTAAGAATTAAAAACAAATATAACAAAATTAGAGCGGGTAAAGGAAAGAGAAGAGGACGCAAATATAAAAACGCAAAAAGTATTCTAATTATTATTAAGGAAGATTTTGGAATCTTTAAAGCAGCAAGAAATATTCCCGGCGTGGATGTGGTTTTAATAGAAAACCTCTCAATTAATGATCTGGCCCCTGGAGGTCAACCGGGAAGAGCTATTATTTGGACCCAATCTGCATTCAATGAATTAAATTATCTTGAGGTGTATAATTAAAATGGAAAATTATTACAAAATTATTAAAAAACCCCTTGTGACTGAAAAAACATTTGATCTTATTGAGAGAGAAAATAAATTGGTTCTTCTTGTTGACAAATCCGCAAATAAAGGGCAAATAAAAAGAGCAATTGAAAAAATCTATGAGGTAAAAACTTTAAAAATCAATACTTTAATTACCCCCGATGGTAAGAAAAAGGCTTTTATTAAATTACATCCCGATTTTTCTGCTCAAGATATTGCAATTGATCTTGGGATTTTTTAATTTTCTTTTCAAGTCTTATTATTTTCTTTTTGAATTCTTCAATATTAAAGATCTCCAATTTATTTAATGAATTGATATTACTGATATTAATAATTTTATAATATTCA
>SHMU01000053.1 GCA_008080765.1 Promethearchaeota archaeon
CGAAAGCGAACACGATTATTGTGGGAGAGCTCACTGTGAAAACGATGGCACGGAAGAAAAAAACCACCAAATCGCCCCGACAAAACAAATCGAACAAGACTCTTCATCATTCAATGCAAAACACGGGCTCGTTGGGAAGATTTGTCCAATTCTTAACCTATAAAGCACAAAAAATAGGCAAAAGAGTAATAAGAATTGATGAATCATACACCACACAGACCTGTGCGAAATGCGGGAAAAGAGTAAAGCGTTCATTGTCCGAGCGTACTATTACTTGCGAATGCGGTCATAAGATGGATAGGGACTTAAATTCCGCCGTGAATATCATGGTAAAGTTCTTGACATCCGATGACTTATCGCATCAACCCTCCTTGAAGGAGGAATCCTTTCTACGCACGTGGAAGGGGTTTACCGCGACAAACAGCCCTAAGATATGCCCGCCAGCTAATGCTTAGTGGACTCGTGGGAATCCCCGTCCTTTAGGGCGGGGAGGCTTCAAATTGATAACTATAAAAAAAAAGAATTTTATTAGAGAAATTTTTCGCTTTGGAGTTAGATCTTTACACAAACCAGTTTTCCACAAATATGGAAGTTTGTTTAATTTTTTTCGTGAGGAGGATCATTAAAGGTGTAGCAATTGCAGAAAGTACAATTACATCACCTGCAAACCATCCAAGAACACCTGTCGCAAAGGTTTCAAGAGAGCCAAATCCTGCAAGGATTATCCCCGAAATTCCAAATAATGCTGAAATTAAGGAGGCACCAAACACACCAAACACGATATAAAGGAGCATTGGTTTGGAGGGATTTAAAATGTATAAAACAATTAATAATCCGACAGCAATTAAAAACGTAATTAACCATAGGAGAGATAAGACAAATACTGTCGCAATGGCAGCAATAATTAGATTAATGAGCAAACCTCCTAAGAGGAGATACGTTTCTTTTGGTTTTGATAGATCTTTTCCGATATCAACATCGGTTTGCGTAAGTCTAAAAATAAACAGGGGAAGTAAGCCTTCAAATAAATCCGCTAACGCCCAATAAAAACTCCATGCTCCAAAACCTTGCACGAATCCTAAAATAACACATGAAAAATATCCCGCTAGAACACCCCAACCGCCCAACCAAAGACTTAAAGGCACATATATAGCAGCAGCTAAATATAATCCTGATACTCCGGGAAATGGCGCCACGGGAGCTGCAATTACCGCAAAAATAGCTAGCAGAGTAGATATTATAGTCGCAAAAATCGTTACAACAATATACTTCCATGTCACTGCCGTTTGTATTTTTTTGGATTCATTCTTATCTATTGAGTCATTCATCCTTATTATACCTTTTTGTAAGTTACTATTGTTGTTTTATAAGTTAATATGTTCAAATATAATTTGTCTAATTTAAAATTATCAAATCTATTCTGGCAATCATTTGGTAGTGAATGTTGTTGAAAATGAGATAATGGTAGACAATTCGATCTTGGTTAATGAGGAGCTACTATTAGAACTAAGGAATTACTCGGAAACCATCTTAATCGAACTGAGAGATCTCCATGTTTTCCAAAAAATTAACCATAAAATGATAAATAGAAATAACGTCGTTGCAAACGTGTATGCCCCAATGAATAAATCCACTATAAAAATAAAAGGTAACCCCGCTAATGCAAATCCAAGAATATAACCATACCCCCATAATCTATTCTTTAACCCTATACCTACACAGGGAATTACGGTGGTAAAGATAATAGACAAATACATAAAGACCTTTAGCAATTCATTGGAACTTTTTATCTGAATTTGATAAATAAACAACATATTAACCCATGACACGATGGCTCCAACTAAACCAAAAAGAAAGGTGCCTAAGTCCAATTTTAATTCTTCATCTTCATTCCCATACAGCATTTCTTCATTCATATAACTCATATCCTATTTTAATTAATAATAATCAGAAATAAGATTATACTATTGTTAAGTATGTTTGGGTACTTAAATTAGTAATACTATATCCTTTAAAAAAACAAAA
This sequence comes from Promethearchaeota archaeon, assembly GCA_008080765.1. GTDB lineage: Archaea > Asgardarchaeota > Lokiarchaeia > Sigyniarchaeales > SOKP01 > TEKIR-8. Next base: position 2,026 of record SHMU01000053.1, read on the forward strand.
CCCCCATTTCTTGTGTTGATCTAGTTTAAGCTTCTAGAAATACCTTATTTCTGTATAATTATGGAAAAATGAGTTATAAAATGCATTTTTCATCCAAAACTTGCTTTGCAAGATCGCTTGCTTTTGAGGCTCTACCAAAAGAAACTTAAGATGGAGAAAATATTGTTATAGTCATAGCTTAATTTTAATAGGTGTAGATATTAAATACTAAATTTCATTGCTTTGTATTACTACTTTTACAATTATGAGAATTTTTAAAACCTTTTTAAGAACTATTATCTTTTTTATTTTAATATTTACTTTTAGAATCTTTTAATCTTTAAAAAGTAATAATTAATAAAGTAGGTAAACTTTTTTATGACTGAAGAAGAAATTTTACGAAACACCACATCAATCTGTCCTGAATGCCTCCAGCCGATTCCCGCAGAGATCTATGTTGACCCAAAAACCAATTGGGTTATGATGCGGAAGAATTGTAAGGATCACGGTGAATTTAAAGATAAAATATCAATAAGCCCCGAAGATTACAAATGGGGAAGTGCCTATTCAGAAAAAATGGGTTTTAAGACAAACATTAGCACCAAACCTGAGTACACTAAATCGGGTATTAAACCAATAAAAAGAGGCTGTCCTTATGATTGCGGTATCTGTGAAAATCATATATCCGCACCATGCATCTGCTTAATAGATGTTACAAATAGATGCAATCTCGCGTGCCCAATATGTTTTTCAAATGCGAGCGCAAAGGGTTATGTGGTTGAGCCCACATATGATGAGATTGTACAGATAATGGAGCATTTTAGATCTATGAAACCACATCCTGCCGCCATGCTTCAAGTCGCAGGAGGCGAACCGACGGTGCGAGCCGATTTACCTGAGATCTTGAGAAAGGGGAAAGAGCTTGGTTTTATTGAGACTATGGTTTCTACGAACGGTGTCCGTATGGGAAAATCCTTAGATTATACGAGAAAGCTTCATGAGGCGGGGGTTGATGCGATTTATTTGCAATTTGATGCGACGGATGATCCTGAAACCTGGAAGAAAATCCGAGGCGTAAATTTATGGCCATTAAAAAAGAAGGTAATTGAGAATTGTCGTGAAGTGGGTCAATATGGCGTAATGTTGGTCCCAACCGTTGCCAAGGGCGTAAATGATCATCAAGTGGGCAATATTCTTGATTTTGCAAAGGACAATGCTGATGTAGTGAGCGGAGTTGTATTTCAACCAGTTTCTCTCTGTGGTCGAATCAGTTTTGAAGAGCTCATGGACTTACGATACACTACCTCTGATTTGAAGGTTGCAATTAATGAACATATGAACGGACAGTTCGGCAAATTTTACCCACTAGCTACTACAAGCAAATTTACTAAATTACTTGCTTGGTTTGATAATAAACCAGAATGGTCTCCTCTTTCTCATAGAGATTGTGGATTTGCAAGTATCGTTGTAGTCAATGAAAAAGGCGAATGGGAAGGAATTGATAAATTTTTTGACGTAGATGGATTAATCAAATGGACAAATAAAGTCTATGATATGGTCTATAACCGAGAAATTCCCAAACCGACGTCCTTCTTTAAGGGAATTGATTTTTCTCGGTTTGGAATTATTGCAGAGACAGTGGGAAAATTTGTGGATGAGATTTCTGATGTAAGCTACAGACAGATGATGAAGGGCTATTACTTCGCTGGATTAACGAGACATATAAAAAATCCTCAGAAAATATTGACCAGTAAAACCTATCAAAGTTTTGCGGGATTAGTGCTTAATCCGAGTTTAGATAGTGCGGGAAAATTTTTGCATACTAAAAATTTGATGATTGGAGCGATGCATTTCCAAGATGCGTATAACTTCGACCTCCAGCGGGTTTCCTCATGCCTTGTCCATTATGGGGTTATTGATCCCGATGACAGAAGTAGGGTGTTAGAGATCCCATTCTGTGCAATGAATACCATCCATCGTGAAAACATTGAGCGAAAATTAGCCCTAAAGGACGAAGAGGCAGAAAAGCCGGAAGTTATTCAGAGTAAAATTGAATCCTTATTGGATTCTGTAGAAGATTAATTTTTTATCCTTTTTTTAATTTTTATCACTAAAAGCAAAAGAACATACGCTCCTTTATGGATGTAATGAATTTTGCATACTTAACGAAATCAAAACCATCTTAGACCTTTTTATACAAATATAACTTTTGTTATTTGATGAATGATACATTTCATCATCCCTATGGTAAGGATTAAGGGAAGTCACGATTGCGGAGATCGTGTAATACTCCACCTGGCGAAGTGGTTGTCAAAGGAAGAATCCAAAACCTTCGGGTGCTGTTAGTTTAAGATCAAAGGTTTTAGAGTTTAAAAGATATGAATTTAGTAATAGATAAAATCATAAGAGGAACATAAAAATTTTCCTCTTATATTAGGGAGTGCCCGTGTCACTAAACTGGGAAAATATTACCTTTTATCTGAGATTGAGGTTGATAACGTAAAAATTAAAAATGTTCGCCAATTAGCAGATTTGGATTTAATATATTCAATATTTATCATAAGCTATGCTGAGTTTTCCAAAAGCGCCTGAAAAAAGTTCTTACAAGAAATCACTCAAGTGTAATGAAAGAAGTAATCTCTGAATACCATTAAAAAAGGTGAGATGAAAAAGAATAGGAAAAAGCATGTTTTAAATATTTTAAATGAACCATGAGACTTTAGACTTTATTCTTTAGACTTTATTCTTTAGACTTTATTCTTTAGACTTTATTCTTTAGACTTTAGACTTTAGACTTTATTCTTTAGACTTTATTCTTTAGACTTTATTCTTTAGACTTTATTCTTTAGACTTTAGACTTTAGACTTTATTCTTTAGACTTTATTCTTTAGACTTTATTCTTTAGACTTTATTCTTTAGACTTTAGACTTTATTCTTTATTTTCCAAGAAATATACCTCATTTCCATCTACGATACAAAAATAATGTGGCGGAAGTTTGCGTTTGAATAAAGTACATCGCTCTTTTTTCTTGTCATAGTGGGTGCATTGAGCACAGCTTCTTTCTTTCCTTATCACAAAATTCACTTTTTAGTAGTCTTTCAAATAAACCCCATTGATTAATAAAAAAGTCTAGCTTTAAAGAATTTTGTGAAAAAAAGAGTTTCGGGGAAAACCCCCAAACATTAAGACGATTAGGTTAATTCAATTTCTCTTTTTTCTGCGATAGCTTTTGCAAGAGTTTCAAAAATTAATTTATTATTCACTCCCGATTTTGAAGAGGTCTCAAAAAAGTAATCTAATTGATATTGTTCCTTATATTGCTGTCCCAAATCCTCGGGAACGGTTCTTTTAAATTCTAAATCTTTTTTTCCCCCAACCAGAATCACCACAGGATCATCAGCATTTTCTTTGGCAATAGAATACCACTTATCAAGATTTTTAAATGTGATATATCGTGTAATGTCATAGCACAGAAGTACTCCTGAAGCACCTCTACAATAGCTCCCAATCAAGAAGCGGAAGCGATCCTCTCCTGCCAGGTCCCATAACTGCAGCTTAATAAGTGTATTATTAACTTGGACATCATACATTTTAAAATCGGTTCCGATTGTCATTTGACAAGGGATAAACTCGTTTGTAATCAGTCTCTGAAGCATTGTAGATTTTCCGACACCTCCATCTCCAAGTATGGCTATTTTGAAAAGAATAGATTGATACATGATGCTAAATCTCAATTAGATTATATTCATATATTCTTATGCTTAATTAAAATATGTTAGGAAGCAATAAAAATTTTTTATTTTATCATAGAAAATATATATTGTACAAATATTTTTAGGGTAGTTACAAATGTGAGTAACTCATTTAAATAATTTTTGGGAAGAGATGTATGTAAGAGGATCATTTCATTTATTAAGAAAAATATAGTGATGGGCGATGCTCCGCTTATCTCTGCCCGCCAGAATATGTAAATGCTTAATGGTTTTAAGCGACTCTTTAGGATAGGTGTCTAAGGGGATAAAAATTATTTGTCGATGTTTTACACCCGCAAGCGTGTAGAAATATTTACGAGGAGGGTGTTTGGCAATATATACGATATATTTTTCTCTTGAATAGAGTATGCCTGCTTTCAGAAGTCGTTCCGCTTTGCTATGTGCGTCCTTATAATTAGAGTCCATATAAGATTTAAAAACATCTTCAATATAAATAGGAGGGAAGATACTTAGGAGACCTCCTATTTCAACATGTGAGATTCCCGGTCCAATAAGATAATCTCCGGGGCGAGTAGAATAGAACGCCAGATTGCTCTCTTTATCATGTTCTGCCCACCAAGTTAATTTATATGGATATTGCTCGGGTTTCTTCGTGTCCTCATCAAATATGACAAGAAGAGTATCGATTTTCCCTTGTATTTGTTGTTCATTTTTTACATATATCTTATTGGTGATCCCCCAGTTTCGAACGGTCTCTTTAATCGCAATTCCATCCTTGATGCTGGACTTAAACTCCTCAATTTGTATACGTCTTTCTTTGAGGTTTTTCAGTGTTTTATGACGTAGATAGGCAAAGTAATTTTCTTCAAGAATATCTTCTGGAGGATACGAAACTGTCCAATCTTTTTGTTCATTCCATTTTTCTTTCCATTCTCCGGGATATTGTTCTTCAGGTCTTTTATCCAATGGAATTGTCTCATGTTCTTTATAATAGTAAGGATGATGCCGTTTTAATTTGATATAGCGTCCATTTGGATCAAAAGCACCTTTCATGGATAGGGTGATTGTCTCATATTCTTCACTTTTATCATCATAGGGATATTTTATGGCTTCTTTCAACACCTTCCACGCATAATCATCATCTACGAGGTTTTTTGAAGAAACAAGAAGATGGAATAAATCTGGCGTGAGGCGGTTTTCTGTAATCGACAGATTTCTTGTATATTGGAATAAATTCTTTAATTGTTGAAGATTAATGGATTCCTTGAATTCTTCCTCATATAGATCTTTTGCGGACAGATAGATTTCTTTGATATGAGCATTTTTATCGAACTTCTCTATGTGAGATTCCAATTCTTCGGGAGTTTGAATTTGTTCCAACAATTGTTCAAAAAATTGCTTATTAAACAACACCCATTTGTATGCATGATAGGGCAACTCTCTAAAGAAATATTGCGCATCATTCCCCTTCACATTATAAACTTTGAGAAATTTATGGGGCTGAAGGTCAATATCCACATTCTTGAGAAGAGAGGAATGTTCTAAATAATATTTAATGGATTCCCAATGTGCCATTCCAACCACAAATAAAATTCGATGATAGACAGGCATTAATTTTAAAAGATAAGAAGCCATATACATCTCACGAAGGAGATCCTTTTCAACATTTGTGAAACTTATATCCAATTGATCTTTGGCAGTAAAGAGCTCTTGAAAGTTCACCTGAGATCGCAATCTATCCTTTTCTTCATAAATGGTTGCTTCAAAGAACCTTGAGATTTGATGATAAAACATACCGATATCTAAATGGGTTAGACAATAATCATCGGGTAATTGGAATGTCTCTGGCTGATAATTCTTCACCGAAAGATCGACAAACTCAATAGGAACATTCTGTTGCAGCCCAATTTTGATGGCATGAATAATAGAATCAGTAGGGTCAACGGGGATAAAATTTACCTTATCCGGAGTTAAACTATCAGCATAGGCAATCAATGATAAAAAGGGAAGGCGATCTATTCCTTCAATAACTTCCTTTTTTACATTATTCGGTAATTCTACTGCAATAAGATCGGGATACACCATAAAGAAGGCTTTTTGGACCACTTTAGAAAACTCAATACGAGAATGGAACGTTGGAATTACAAATAGGTTTTTCCATTTGATATAGGGAAGATTATTATCAATCATAATTAAAAGTCATCTGGATTTTCAGAAGAATAAAAGGTATCTTCAAGTAAAGTATCGAAATTACTCTTATTTATTCCTTTATTGTTTTTAACATATTCTTGATATTCATCTGGACAGAATTTTATTGCGCTTTTATCTAAAATATGGAGTATTGTCTTTTTAAATTCTGTTGTATCTAATTTAGCGGGGTCTTTTCCGTGAAATTTTCTCTGTTTTATATAATAACGCAAGCATTTAATTCCATCTCGAGAAACAATGGGTTCATTATTTAGATGAGCATTCTGTAAGAAATCTATGCAATACTTTAGCACCTCATCTGAAGCAAAAGGAAGATTATATTTTAAGATCTTCAATTCATCTGCTCGATTTGGAAAGTCTACGTAGATATTTATCATTCTACTTAGGATGTATTCGGGAACTTCATAGGTACTGGCATCACTATTCATCGTCACGCAGAGGCGAAAATCGGGGTGAGCATAAATACGGATTCCGGCGATGATACTTTCTACATACCGACGTTTATCCATGAGAGGAGCCAAAGATGCCCAACTTTTTTCGCTCATCCTGTTTCCTTCGTCTAAAAGACATACAGCACCCGTAATCATTGCAGAAACCAGAGAGCTTGCAACATATTTAATAGATTTATCAGATGCGATTACAGGACTTATCAAGAGATCCTCGGGTCGGGTATCCATGGTTGCTTGAAAAATATACACATCCTTTCCGAGTTGTTTTCCGGTTGCATAGCAGAGGGTAGTTTTTCCAATACCGGGCTTACCGAGTATACGAGGCGTTAAGGGAAGATCCTCTTCATCAACCACTAACCACGCAGCTTTTACTTGATTGATTAAATCTTCATTACCAACCCATTCCATTTCAATCTCGGCGGGCTCAGTAAGTGCCAATTCTACTCCCGAGATCTCTATTACTTTTTGTGTCATAGTATTAAATTGTTTATAAAAACCTAATCTAAAAAGTTTATCTATAATTGAAAAAAAGAAAATGAATTATTTGAACCTAAGCAGTAGAGATCTCAAATGTTGCCTCTAGAAAATCAGTCTCTTGTGAAGACGGACCTACATATACAGAATAGGTTATTTCTTCAAGAACCCATTTCTGGGTTTTAGAATCATAATAGGATAAATCCTTGGGATTTAAATGGAGTGATATTGTTTTGGTCTCTTGAGAATTCAGAGAAATACGAGCAAATCCTTTAAGGTCTCTTAAGGGACGATCCACCGATGAATTGTTGTATCCAATATAGAGCTGAGCGATCTCCTCTCCCTTTATAGTCCCGCTATTTGTTATATCGATCTTAATTTCTAAAGACTCTTCCGGGCTAATTTTGTGCTTGCTTAACCGTAAATTTTTATAGGTATAGGTAGTATAGCTTAATCCATACCCAAACGGAAAGGCGGGTTCATATCCTTCCTTATCCATCAATCTGTATCCATGATAATATCCATACTCGATCTCCTTAGTTTTTGAATCGAAATGAGGTAATTGCTCCAAATTCTTGGGAAAGACGATGGGAAGCTTTCCACTGGGATTCACTTTCCCGAAGATAAGATCTGCTAAAGCTGTACCTCCTTCCATACCGGGATACCATACCATAAGAATCGCAGGAATATTCTGCCGCCATTTCTCTGTTATTATCGCACTTCCACCCTCCATTACCACAATACAATTATTAAATACTTCTGAAAGTGAAAGAATCAGATGCTCATCATACTCTGTTAATCGTAAGGAATCTCTATCACCTCCCCCAAACGTCATATTTTCGCCTTCTTCTTTATAGGTAAATCCCACGACAATAACAACCGCATCAGCATCCATGCATACTTGTTTGACCTTTTGAAGATTTTTCCCGTTATCATACACCACTTCAATGTCCTCTCCAACTGCTTTTTGAATCCCTTCTAAAGGAGTCACCACATAAGGAGGATACACCCGACTGCTTCCTTTATCACCCAAATTCTTCATAGTAGCAAGCTGTCCTATTACAACGATTTTTTTCAAACTGCTACTTTTTAAAGGAAGAAAATGATGTTCATTTTTTAATAATACTATACTCTTTTGTGCCGCTTCAAGCGCAAGCATTTTATGTTCCTCTGAGACAATAGTAGAAGAATTGTATACTTCTGGATCCTGCTTTTTTGCAAATTTAATCTCTTGTCGCAAAATTCGTAGCACCGCATCGTCAATTAAATCCTCGGAAATTTCTCCGTTTCCAACCCATTTTACTATTTTTTTTGGTTTCATTTTCCATTGATAGGGCATTTCTATATCAACTCCCGCATTGATAGCTTTTTTCCCATCTCTGATACCAAACACAAAATCTGTGATGACAAATCCTTGGAAATTCCAATCCTTTTTCAAGATATCTCGCAATAAATGCTCATTATGTCCACAATAGCTTCCGTTTACTCTATTATAGGCGCTCATGATTGATGCAACGTTAGTATCAACACATTTTTTAAAATGGGGTAAATAAACTTCCCTAAGTGTTCTTTCGTCTATCTGCACATTAAGCTTGAATCGAGTATTCTCAATACTATTACACGCATAATGCTTGGCACATGCCATTATATGTTGTTGAACCCCTTGAACCAAAGCACTCCCCATCTCGCCGAGATGATAAGGATCCTCGCCATAAGTTTCTTGTGCCCTACCCCACGCCGGATGTCGAAGTAAATTAATGCATACACCTCCAAAAAAATTGGCTCCTTGGGATTTCGCCTCAATGCCTATAGCATTCCCTATACGTATTTCTAATTCCTTATCCCAAGTAGCCCCCCGAGCCATAGAGACGGGAAAACATGTAGAATGATTAAGAACCACACCGCGCGGTCCATCCGTAAATTCAATACCTGGAATACCTAATTCCTCGATATTTCCCGCAGAAATAGGGGATTTATTATAATGAATAAGCATACCAATTACATGAATAAAAGAGTCATCCCCCGCCATTTTTTCTGCTTTCTCTTCTAGGGTCATCGCAGCTAGGATCTTCTTGGCAAGATCACCTCTTTTTTCTGGAGAAAGGTTTTCAAAACTTTCCCAATTTAATTCTAAAATGGATTCTCTTACATTTTTCATAATTTAATATCCTTTACAACGTACGTAATTTTATTGCTACATAGATAAATATGTTAAAAATTTATTTAATTATTTTACTTATACTTACTATATTTCTACTTGATTTCATCTTATATATATATTAAGAAGAATTGAAACTAAATTTAAAAGCTGTAAAAATTATAATATAATTATAATTAAGTTGTCAATATATGCAAACCATTCACACCGAATTAAATAGAGTAATTGTTGCACGAGTTTACCCCGATGAAGATCTAATTGAAAGTATTACTCAAGTAGTACTGCAATCGGATATAACATCGGGCTCTATAAATGTTATTGGTGCACTTAAAAAATATACTTTAGGATATTTCGATATTAAAAAGAAAGAATATAAGCTTCATTCATTTGAAGAAGATGTAGAATTAATAAGCTGTATGGGCAATATTGCTTTCAAAGATGGAAAACCTATCATCCATCTTCATTGCATTGTGGGTCGGGAAGATTATAGCGTAATGGGGGGTCATTTGGGACAACCAAGTATTATTTCAGTCACCGGAGAGGTAATCATTCATGAGACCACTACACCCCTCCTAAGAGAAAATGACCCTCGCTTTAATCTCTCACTATTAAAATTAAACAAATAGAATATATAGGAATCATTTGGGGAGCACATGACTAAAAATTCTAATGGACTGGTTCAAAATAAAGTAGTCACCGCATTACTTCAAGCGTATCTCGATATCCTCGATTATGATGGAATGAAATCTATTCTAAAGGAGGCAGGAGAGCTTGACCTAAAAGATAGAAGGGATACCAATCCAGAAGAATATATCAATCTTACTCCCTTTCAAAATATTCTCTCGGCTCAAGATGTATTGTTATTCAATTCTTTTCAATTATTATTTACCATAGGAAAAAAGTTCTCCTTCTATCTATTCCCTTTTGGAAAGAATTTCCAAGAAAGTATTAAAGAGATCACAGAACTCATTAGAACGGATTGGAATGTGACAATATTACAAAAAACAAGCGATCAGATTAATCTAGAAATTGAAAATTGTCTTTTTTGCTCGCAAATTGATAATTCATGCGATTTATTCATAGGATTCATCGTTCACACGCTCGAAAAAACCTTATCCGCAGCAGAAAAAGTAGAATATGAAATTACAAAAAAGGCTGACAATAGATTCTTTTTAACTTTAACAATAAAAAAAAAAAATAAACTTTAAAATAATGAGATTAAATAGAAAGAGGTTTAAAATAAATGTCTGAAAATGAACCACGAGAATTCGTGTTTAAGCTAACCATACTAGGGGAGGCGGCAGTCGGGAAGACTAGCTTGATTAATCAATATGTGGAAAGCGCCTTTCAAGAGGATTATAAACCAACACTGGGGGCAAACATTATTAGGAAAGATGTAAACATTAATTCAACCAAAATAAGATTAATTATGTGGGATTTAGCCGGACAGGAAAAATATAATGTGATAAGGTCGATGTACTTCCAAGGGTGTGTTGGCGCCCTCTTAGTCTATGATGTGACACGGGAAAAAACGTTTGCAGCAATTAAGGAGAAATGGCTGGCAGATTTTAAAAAATACGTACAAAAAGAAGGTGCCTATATTTTAATAGGCAATAAGAAAGACTTAGAGGGACAGCGCATGGTAAAGACCGAGGATGGGAAAAAACTTGCAGAGGAAATCAATGCTTGCGGATTTATTGAAACCAGCGCAAAGCTCAATTTGAATGTGGAAAAGGCTTTCGAAAATCTGGTAAAACAAATTCTTTCTAATCATGGAGAGTGTTTAGACTAGGAATATCTATTTGCATCCTTTTTTAAAGAATTATAATAGTTCTAAATCTTTTTGAAATTGGGTTAAATTATTTAAGAAGACAGTGATTTTGACCTATCTATTCATCCGTTCTTACATTATACAATTTCTTTACATTAAATGATTATCGGGTGAGAAAATCTTGAGTTTGCTGCTATTAATCATTCTTAAGGCCTTTCTGATAAAAACCCCCATATAATTTGAAATTTCAGGATAAAATTCAATACCCCCTCTTCTTTCTCTTCTTTGTGAGCATTAATTATAATTAGGGTCGTAAAAAAAACCATAATCATTTCTCCCACAATATCTGCTGTATCTTTCCTTCAACTTGCCTTTTTTTTTACGATTTCAAGGAAAGATTGATATAGAAAATCCATTTGATCCAGCCTCTTTTCTTGGCGATAGTTGTGGACTATTTTGTCAAATACCATTTTATTATACCATTCCCTAAGCATGATTTTTTCTTTCATTTCTCTAGTATTTAAAATCATGATCTGCTTTATTACAACTATAGGTTCATCATCTAGGTGCATCAGATCCATAATTTTCTTTTTCAACTTTTTCAACTTAAGGTTTTCTTCAAGAAAAATTTCCATAAAAAGTACATCTTTAGAAGGATAATAATTATGAAAGGTTCCCATAGCAATTTCCGCCATATTAATATTTTCAGAGTCCTTAGTATCTTTAAATCCTTTTGAACTAACCAACTCTTATGCAGCAATTTTCGAAATAAAATTTCTCAATCTTATTAATCTTTTTTTTACTGAAGGTGTTAATACTGAAGAGTTTGTACTTTTTCTAATCTTAACCAATGAGCTATATGGGAAAAGATAAACTATTTTAATCATTTCAAATAATGATCATAATTAAAAAATAATTTAACATTACTTACAATGAAAGAGTTATCAAAGATTTTAAAAGAAAAGACTCCAAAATCGAAGATTCGAGAGTTATTTGATTTAGCTGCGGGACGTTCCGATGTAATAAGTTTAGGGATTGGTCAACCCGATTTTGATACTCCTGACCCAGCAATTAAGGGAACTATTGAGGCCCTTAAGAAAAATATTACTCATTATGCTCCCACTCGGGGTATCCCCTTATTATTGGAGCAAATAGAGAAAAAAGCAAAAAATGTAAATCATCTTTCAGTTAATTGGAAAGAAAATATAATTATTACCAATGGCGGAAGTCAAGCTTTAACGCTTGCATTTGCCTCTCTATTTAATCCCGGAGAAGAGCTTCTAGTATGTTCACCCAACTTTATCTCATATTTTTATTTAGGGCCATTCTTTGGGGTGAAGGTGAATGAAATTAAAAGAAATGAGGATTTCAGCCCCGATTTTGATGCGATGAAACATGCAATTACTTCGAAAACAAAGGCTATTCTTATCAATTCACCAAATAATCCAACGGGCTATGCCTATTCTAGTCAAGAATTAGAACAGTTAATTCAGATTGTTCGTGAGAATGATTTATATTTGATCTCAGATGAAGTCTACGAGAATTATATCTATGATGGGTTAAAACATATTAGCCCCGCTTCAAAGGATGAAATGTTTGAGAGAACGATTACCATCAATGCCATGTCAAAATTATATTCTGCCACAGGATTTCGTTTAGGATATGCTATTGCGAGAGAAGAGATCATAGATTTAATGGAAAAATATCATCAATATACGGTGGCAGGTACAAATCATGCTGCGCAATATGGATTTTCTGAAGCCTTAAAAATGGAAAATCATTTCTTTGAAAACATTCTTGCGTCCTATAAACAGCGGAGAGATTTTGTCTATTCTCGTTTGCGAGAGATCGGTTTTCAAGTCGTAAAACCAAAAGGAGCATTCTATATAATGCCTTCTCTAAAAAAGTTTAACATCTCAAGTGAGGATTTTTCAATGAAAATAATGAAAGAAAAAGGAGTTGCTGTCGTTCCCGGAAATATTTTTGGTTCATTTTCAGAGGATAAATTAAGAATTTCTTACGCAACCGAAATGAAACAATTAAAGGAAGCAATGAAGAGAATTGAAGAGTTTGTAGAAAAACTATAACTCTACAAATCTTTCTTTTATGTATTCATATATTATAACCATATATTCTCTCTTTTTACTTATGGATCTAAACATAATCCACTTCAAGGGGAGTTTTTGGAAGTAGTTGAGCACCATTACTTGTGACCCATGTAGGTGATTCTAATCGTAACCCACCCAGTCCCGGCTTATTGAATACTATTGCGGCTATTTCTACCATATTTTCTTCGAAATACATATCACCCCAGTCTTTTCCAGGAAGTACTACGGGAAATGATTCATTTCCGATACACCCTATTCCGTGACCGAGCCCGAAAAAAAGATCATTTGAAAATCCTTCTTTCTTCGCAATTTTGTGGACTTCCTCATAACACTCATCAAAAGTTGTTCCGGGATTCATGTTATCAATTAAAGCATAGCATAGCTGTTCATAGACATCATTAAATTCTTTTAAGTCAGAAGGACAATCTCCAATCAGATAATTATGGCTTAAGTCACCTAAATAACATCCATATTCACTATGTAAGTCAACCAGCAGAGATTCTCCTTGTTTTACTTTTTTATTGGTTGCAGGAGTGCATCCATTAAATGTCCAGCTGGCCCGATACCCAGAACCGATCTCTTGATTTCCTGTGAATGTCCATTCATAATTACTACCCGCTTTCCTCATAGCAAGAGTGCCTATTCCTGCTATCTCATTTTCAGTAAATATTTTTTTTGGAGGTCTTTCTTGCAATTCCTCTTTCACAGCAGTTTGCCCAATGTCAGTGATTTCACTTGCTTTTCGGAGCATTTCGATTTCTTCGGGCTCTTTAATTAATTGTATCCGTTCTGTTTTTTCATTAAAATCAACTAATTTGCATCCAGGAAACACTTTTTTTAGTAATTTCGCTTCCGTATAAGAGAGTAACTGCCCTGTCACGCAAATATCTAAACCTAACTCAACTCCTATTCGCGGTGGTTTTCCTTTTGAATTATACATGCCCATTTTTTTTGCAGCACGCTGAATTTTTACTTCCCATTGAAAACCTTTCATCGGTCCCCATCCATCAGTCAGCAATTGACCTTCGGCTTTGACCCGCTCCACATCTAAAAGTACCGTAAATAGAATCGGCTCTCCCTCACCTTCTTTTGGTAACAAGATGGCACTCTTCCAAGGTACAAAACAGCCCGCTAAATATGTTATGGATTTCACTCTTGTTAACACACAGAAATCAAGGTTTAATTCCTCCATCGCAGCTTGATACTTTCTCACATGTCCTTTCCAATCTATTTCTATTCTATTCATACTATTTCCCTGTTTAAACAATAATCAGTATTGAAATCAATTAAAAATTGATAATGCATATAATAATCTATATTGAGCTTTCTAATAAAAATGTATATGCATAATATACTAACCAAAAGCAGTAAAAAGATAAAGCTCAAAAAAACAGTCTGTAATAAAAGTATATATGAATAGATAGGGAAAAGGAAAAAAGAGTTATTTATACAAGTCAGCAGAGGGTTCACGAATATTTCTAGACTCGGTGATCTTCTTGGCCATTTTTTCATATTGGGAGATTAAACTTTCGGTGAGTGATGATTTAATTTTTTTCAATGCATTTTGAAAGTGTCGAAATTCTATGGTCTCTAATTCATCCATTTTTTCACGAATGGCTTGCATGCCGGCTTCTCGGCAGAGATTTTCAATATCAGCACCGCTATAACCCTCAGTTTGTTCAGCTATCTTCCTAAGAGAAATATCTTCATTTAGGGGCATACTTTGGGTATGAACTTCTAAAATTTTAACTCGAGAATCGATATCTGGTGCTTCTACATAAATCAAGCGATCAAATCTTCCCGGTCTTAGAAAGGCGGGGTCTACAATATCGGGACGATTGGTGCTCGCCACCGTCACAATTCCTTTCCGATTTTCGATCCCATCCATTTCTACTAAAATTTGATTGACAATTGAGGCAAAAGTATGGGTTCCTTCGAATTCGCCTCTTCCCGCAGCAATTGCATCAATTTCATCGAAATAAATGATTGAAGGCGCAGCTTGGCGCGCTTTACGAAAGATTTCGCGTATGGCTTTCTCGCTTTCTCCCACCCATTTTGAATAAATTTCGGGTCCTTTAATTGAGATGAAGTTGCATTCACTTTCATTTGCAATTGCTTTCGCCAGTAGGGTTTTACCGCATCCTGGCGGACCGAAGAGAAGGATTCCATTTAATTGTCGAATTCCTGCTTTTTCAAAGAGATCGGGATACTTTAGCGGCCATTCAATTGCTTCTTGCAATTCCTGCTTAACATCAGCCAACCCTCCTATATCATCCCAGCTCACATTGGGGATTTCTACCATTACTTCCCTCATTGCTGAGGGCTCCACCTGATTAATAGCTTGAGTAAAATCATTATCATTAATTTTAAGTTCTTGAATGATATTGCTTGGGATGGGTTCGTCTAAATTAATTTTTGGTAGGATTCTTCTAAGTGCAAACATCGCAGCTTCTCTAGAAACTGCCATAATATCCGCACCTACAAACCCATGAGTAATTTGTGCATACCGTTGAAGATTGACATCGGGTTCAAGGGGCATTCCTCTGGTATGGATTTGAAAGATCTCCTTTCTTCCATTTACGTTTGGGACACGAAATTCAATCTCTCTGTCAAATCGTCCTGGTCTTCTCAATGCCTCATCAATAGAATTGATACGATTAGTAGCTCCAATTACTATTACCTCGCCTCGTGCTTGCAGACCATCTAATAATGATAATAGCTGAGATACTACTCTTCGTTCAACTTCTCCTGAAGTTTCCATACGTTTTGGAGCAATTGAATCTATCTCATCAATGAATATAATGGATGGTGCGTTGGATTCTGCTTCCATAAAAATCTCGCGCAATCGACCTTCGCTTGCTCCATAAAACTTCGACATAATCTCGGGTCCGTTGATCGTTATAAAATGTGCATTTGACTCTTGAGACACTGCTTTTGCCATAAGTGTTTTACCAGTTCCCGATGGACCATAAAATAGTACTCCCTTTGGAGGATCAATATTTAACCGATGAAATAATTCAGGATGTTTCAAGGGAAGTTCCACCATTTCTCGAATTCTCTGAATCTCTTCGCTTAACCCCCCAACATCATCATAGGTAACAACACCTCCAGAAATGTTTAGAACGGCAACTCTTTTATTAACTTTGATTTTGGTATCACGAGTAATTTTTACAATTTTGGAGGGGATAGTATTTTCTACAATAAGTCGTAATGTACCGATAGTTGCCCCTCCCTTCTGATCTCCCATTTTAAAAGGAAACATTTTCATTATTTCTTTCATGGGATTATCATCCTTACTCTGCTTCACGAAGGCTCCGTAGACATCTACGATATCTCCTATGACAACTGGTTTGTCGATCAATTTTCCTTTAATTGCTTCTGCTTGTTTTCTCAAATTGATATTAGAACGGGTAGGGGTAAGAATTACTTCTTCGGCTATATATACCTTCGCTTTTTTAACCTCAACATACTCCCCAATTGTGGCTCCCGCATTCAGCCTCTGAATACCATCAAGACGAATACTATTTCGTCCCTTATCATTAGTACTGGCAACCGCAATTCCTGGCGTTTTTTTCTTTCCTTTGATCTCAATTATTTCTCCGGTGCTTAGATTTAATTGTTTCATTACCTCACTATCAATGTAACATAGACTTCTTCCACTTTTTTCTTTTTCAAGGCGCTCTATTTTTAGTTTCATTGTCATATTTGTCGGTAGACTTGTTATTTATTCGATTTTTCTGAAAAGAAATAATTTAATACTTAACTATTGTAAAATTCTATTGCTTATGTTCTTTATGCTTATAAATATTAATGGAGTTTGTTTTCCTTTAGAATGAAATTATTTGAGCTTGATGGAAATCCTATTCGCTAAATACCGTTTAAAACGATCTTGAATGTCTGCATATGAGAGATGTAAGTCCAAATGGAGTTTTATAAATTTTTTCCTTAATTTAAGAATATGCAATTTATGTTTTCGAAAATGGGGACTTTGTAATAATTCACCCACCATTTTTCTAGTAACTGTATCCAATTTTTCATGATATGCATTAGAAGGTATTTCTTTCTTTTTTTGCTTCTTTTCTCGAAGTCTTTTCCAATTCTTTAACTTTTCTTCTACGAGGTTTAGGAAATAATCGATTTGAGCATCGATATTAGATGTTTGAGATAAATCGATGATAAGATCCGGAGTGTCCCATTCATATTTCTCAAAATGATCGAATTTCTTATTGATCCTATGGATTACCTTATTTGGTATTGTTTTCCCTCTTTTTTCATTCCATTGTAAACATTTTTTTAGGGGAGTTGAAATATAGATAATGAAAAAAGGGATAGATAATTCATCCGCAAGTTCTCGAAACTCGTGTCTCATGCTTGAATAATAGTTTATGTCGTCGATTATGACGGGATACCCTTCTTTTAATAAATTCTCAATTTTTCTTAAGCTTTCCGCTCGTACATGATGTTCTAGTTCCGGATGAAAATCTTCCCCTCGTGTAACAATATTTCGTATAATATCGGGATCCACTATTTTAACCTCCTTAATAGGCAAATGGTGTTCGATAGCTTTTTTCAATTTTCGGGCAAAGGTAGACTTACCTGACGCGGGCAGACCCGTTAAACAAATCAAAAAAGTGTATTTTCCTTGCATACTCCTCAACCATTCTGAAAGGTACTAATTAATTTTGCTTTTTCTGCGTGCGTTAATGCTTTAATTTCCAATTCTCGCCTCATTGCTTCAGAGCGAGTAAAATGAGTTTCGAAATATTTCAATTTAATTTTCTTACCTCGGCAAAATTTTGCGCCTCTATTCTCTTTATGTTGCCGTAGTCTCTTATATAAATCACTTGTATAACCCGTATAATATTTGATTTTTCCAGATTTCTTAACCTTTGTTTCTAAGATATACACATAATAAACAGTATCATCATCCATTGCTACTTCTCTATTTAAAGGTTAATTTCAAACCTTATATGTTTTAATATTATATGGCTTTTTTTGAAATAAAACTTGAAATAAAACTTGAAATAAAACTTGAAATAAAACTTGAAATAAAACTTGAAATACAACATGTTGAGATCTAATTCTTAAGAATTGTTCTCATTACAAATATAATGTAATGTTTCATAAACCTATATAATTAAATTTATAGAGAATTATATTATTGTAAGTAAAAAGGTTATACTTGAGAATTAAAAACATATTTTCTTAATAGGTGGATTAATATGGTCAAAGGGGTTGCCTTAATTGAATGGGATGTGGTAGAAGGAGGGATGATCCGCATGAAATATCCCGATGACTTGGAGATTCCAGAAAATACCGTCCAGCAAATTGAGATAAGCCATAATTTTAGTAGCTCTTATATCATTACAGAGGAGCGAGAATGGAACTCAATATCTTTCTATAATGAAGAGAAAGAGCTCATCATATTATTAGTTCTTGATAAATATGATGATGGAGCAGATTATATTTCGGTGATTGATGAGTTCAATAAAGAAATCGAAACGGGTCAAAAAGGAAATCAGTTAAAAGAACAACTAAAACGAATCTATGATTTTAGCTTGGATGTGTTTAAGACTCGAGATGAAGTTATTTCTAAGTTAAGTAATGATCTGGCAAGCGCAAAAATTAAGATGAATCATTGGGAGGAAAAATTCAAGCGCATTATTCGATCTGATTTCTTAAGCTTAAAAAGTAGGCTCCTCTTTCTCTTTGCTGTCAATGACTCGCTCTCCCTTACAAAGATCATTCAGTCCCTGAATGTCTCTAAAGAATGGCTAGAACAGAAGTTACAAGAACTTCAAACAGCAAATCTTATTATATTCAATGAGGAAAATAATACGTTTCAACTGAATTTTTAGCTTGCTTAAAATAGGATGGTCTTGTGATCCAGAAATTTATTACTCCTTTTATTGCTAACCTTAAATAAGGGAGAAGTGAAAAAAAAGAAGACAATTTTCAGCAACATAGGTTGGATTTTAAAGAGAGTTACTTTAAAAAGGTAGATTTATTACCCCTCTTGAGAGATATGAAGCGAATTATAATTGATGTGTATGGTCGGGTACAAGGTGTTTTCTTTAGAGCCACCACACGAAAAAAAGCTCGAAAGTGGGGATTATCCGGGTATGTGAAAAACATGTCCGATGGATCCGTTCATATCGAAGCAGAAGGACCCCAAGAGAAGTTGGAAAATCTCTTAGAATTTGCACATAAAGGACCCTCCTTTGCAAATGTTAAAAATGTTGAAAGTAGCTATGAAGAGGCAAGCAATGAATTCAATGGCTTCAATGTACGTTATTAAAAAACCAGGATAATCGAAAGTGCGTTTTCCCCTATTTTTTTATTCAAACAAACTCTCTTCCTTGCTTCGTTCATTATCGCATATTATCTATTTTTTCACTATTATCTGCATATTATGTTAGAAATGTGTTGACAATTTATTGACAATGCCAACATATTATCTGCATATTATTGTTTTTCATTATTATCAGTACTTTATATTTAACTATGTCCTTGTTTTCATCCCATCCTTCACTCCAGAAAGAGCTTTCTGAAAAATATGAATCCCTAAATAAGTTAGAAACAAAATATAAAGCACCAGTAATACTCCGAATTTATGGAATGTTAAATAAGTTGGATTTGAAGTTAGAAAATAGGTATATTATCTGCAATTTCCTTGATAAATATCTGCTCGAAGAAAATATCTATCAAGAGAATAATAAAAAGTCCTTAAATCAACTTTTTCTCACAGCAATTCGAAAAGCAAAAGATTCTGAACTTGTTGATGAATTATTTGAGGAATACATTGAATCATTCAAGGCAATTTGTCAGAAAAAAGATTTTTCGTCAAAGTCATTTGAATGAGATATGATTATGGTTTAAAAGATATTATACGCTTTAAAGATCCTTTATTCGATTTTAACTAATTACGAAAGAAGTCCCCTCCATTCATGGAGTGGATGGATTTCGCAGAGCATCTACATGGTTTATGCTGTGGGTGAGATTTTCCGCATTATACAGCACTAAAGTAACGGACCCTTTCCTTTTAAATACCTCGCATACTATACATGAGTAGAGAAAGAGACCCTTGCAAGGAGAAGAGAACGTGCAATTAACCCAAAAAATTCGGATGTATCCCACAGTAGATCAATTAGAACTCCTGTGGGATTTATCGGAGAAATGCCGCTTGATTTATAACTTTGCACTTTC
>SHMU01000054.1 GCA_008080765.1 Promethearchaeota archaeon
ATGGTAACGTTCTTGACATCCGATGACTTATCGCATCAACCCTCCTTGAAGGAGGAATCCTTTCTACGCACGTGGAAGGGGTTTACCGCGACAAACAGCCCTAAGATATGCCCGTCAGCTAATGCTTAGTGGACTCGCGGGAATCCCCGTCCTTTAGGGCGGGGAGGCTTCAAACCCAATTATCAGTACTTGATTAAATAATAATCCACCTCTTTTCTTTTTTCGGTTCGTTCGACAAAGATTGGAGAGTGGCGGTCATTAATTCATAAGAGAGAGAAATGCATTGACTAAGACCAATTTTACATCTTCTATATAATACGCCTTTGGCTCTTTTGCTTTCCAATACTGTGTGTGGTGAAGAAGCACATTCACAATTACCCAGAAGTTATACAGCAACAAGCTGAGGATAAAATAGAAGTTACGAACGTTGGGGTCGGCACGGGTCGAATATATGATAAAAGGATTCCCTTCTCGATAATTAATCTCTATACGCCATCGCGCTCTATAGTCACGTCGAGTGGAATAAAATGCATACTTTTTTAACACTCGGCGAATGAATGAGTTGATTTGTTGCTAATACGAAGATATCTGCTAACATCTTGGTGCGGGGTCTGGTTTCATTGAGATCTTGAGCTCTTAGCATACCAAGTTAAGATCTTTTTTTCCATAAAATGCAACATTAAAGGTATTGGGATATATCCCTTTCCTTTCACATATGTACCTTTCATCTCATACGGTTGCACTCGCGCCTTGGGATCTGTTAATGCGGCTTCTTTCATTGCTCTTAATTTCTTGAATCCCTTCACAGGGACGATATAGATAATATTTTTCCTATCTAAATAGTCAAAAATCCATTTCTGATAATATTGTTTATCCATTGAGATCAATTCTATTGTAAAACCTAAGGATATGAGTAATTCAACCATTTTCAGCACGAATATCCCCGTATTTACCCCTTGTTTGCGCATTTCGCTTCCCACGTGCAGTTCCCGTCCCTTCAATATAAGACTGCAAGTATGCCACATGTGTGCTTTTTTCGTACCTTTTTCGGCTTTTATGCCGATTACATAAGGATTATCCTTCTCTCCGTAGTATAATTCTTTATGAAAGTCAAATGCTATCTTTATTTTCTTTGAAAGCATTCCTTTCTTTACTAAGGAAGACAAAAATTCTTTTGAAATGGCGAGAAGCTTTTGATTTGCATCTTTCATGGGAAATAGTTTCGCATATGATCTTATTTGCGAAGGATGGGGTAGAATACGCCCTCTATTCACCGGAAAGTGTGAATCATCCTATAGCAACGCTTCTAATTTATGATTTAATATTTGCGTTCCCGTTCTCTGACTATAGCTTGCTAATGCATTAAAAAAAGTGACGATAGGAAGCCCCTCCCCCGAATGTCCATCAGATCGTACTTTAGCGGGCTTGCAAAAAGCAGAAATAAGACGCACCACAAATTTTTATTAAAATGTGCACTCATATCTTATTGGGAAATAGAAGAACTTGGAGTTTTCCAACAATCGTTATTTTTACAGGTCATAAATATAACTATCTTCTTTTTTATTATTACATATTTTTCCTTAATGATATCAAAGATGAGTTAAATTCAGTTATATCCTAAAATATCTTCTTTGTATGTAAGAGTTTATATTTAGAGTTGTCAAATGGTATGAATAAATGAATTTAATCATTACAAAAGTCAATTCAATGTGAATAAGCATTTAATTTCTTATTCATAGAATAATCTATTGAGCATTCTATTTTATAAGCCACCGAATTTAAAAAATTTTATAAATAGTGGTAAAATACCTTTTTTAAGGTTATAGGTTTTTAAAACCCAATTACATAAGAAGTGTCTAATTAATGAAAAAAAAAATACTACTTGGTTTTATACTTTTTAGCACTCTTTTTGGTCTTATTCTTACAACAATGAATTCCGAAGAAAATAAGATACTTGCTCCATTTAATCCTAATAGAAATTTATTCATTGAGAGTGCAGCAACTTCCTTAACTGTATCAGTGCAGGTTGATGAGTTTCAAGTAAACGTGTATAATTCCAGCGATCAAACTATGCCCTCTATATGTGCTCTTAGTGAAAATACATTCGCTGTCGTATGGGAAAGTAGTGGGCAAGATAGTGATGACACAAAAGGGATTTATGCTCGGGTCTTTAATGCCACTACAGGTATAAATACCACGGCAGAAATACAAATAAATTATGAAGAAAATGATATACAAAAAATACCTTCTATATGTGCCCTTAGCGAAGATAGGGTTGCCATCGCATGGGAAAGTAATACACAAGATGGAAATTTTTATGGAGTTTTTGCGCGGGTGCTTAACACCACCAGCGGAGAATTTTCGACGGCATCTGATATTCAAGTAAATAATTATACCACATATAATCAATGGGAGGCTTCTATCTGTGCACTTTCCGAAGATACATTTGCTGTAGCTTGGATGAGTCAGAACCAAGATGAAGAGGGATATGGAATATATTCACGTGTCTTTAATGCCACCACAGGAGTAAACACCACGGCAGAGTTTCAAATAAATTTTAATGAAACAAATAATCAATGGCATCCTTCTATCTGTGCCCTTTCCGAAGATATATTAGCAGTAGCTTGGGAAAGTGAGGAGCAAGATGGAAATGGGTGGGGAGTTTTTGCGCGGGTATTTAACATCACCAGCGGAGAATTTTCAACGGCATCTGATATTCAAGTGAATTATAATACCACTAATGATCAAAGATATCCTTCTATATGTGCCCTTTCCGAAGACAGATTTGCAGTCGTATGGCAGAGTAATGAAACAGATGGAGATATAGATGGATATGGGATACATGCGCGGGTATTTGATGCCACTACAGGATCAAACACCACCGCAGAAATACAAGTGAATTATAATACCACTAATGATCAAGATACACCTTCTATCTGTGCTCTTAGTGAGGATACTTTTGGCGTCGCTTGGGAAAGTGATGAGCAAGATGGAGAATACTATGGAATATTCGCACGTATTTTTAACGCGACCACTGGTGAGAATATTACAGCAGAATTTCAAGTAAATAAACAGACAAATCAAGCTCAAACATGTCCTGCGATATGTGGGCTCAGCGAAAATAGCTTCGCCGTAGCATGGCAAGATGGGTGGGAGGATGTAGTCCCTGGGAAAGATATTTTTGCGGGAGTGTTTATGATCAATGAAGCCCCTTTAGTAAATATCCCTTCACCATCCGATGATGCTACGGCTACAACTATTAATCCCACCTTGCAAGTGGAAGTCTCCGATGCCGATGGTCATGATATTACGGTGTACTTCTATGATAATTCCACGGGAACTCCAATATATCTTGGAATGGACACAGTGAGCTCAGGAGGACCGGGTAATGCTTCTTTCCAATGGAATGGACGAGCATATGGAACTGAATATAGATGGTTTGTCAATGCTTCTGATGGGATTGTCAACACTACATCATCAATATGGTCCTTTACCACTAAAGCAGCTCCTGAAAATCCTTTATTGCTTTTGTTACTAACTCCTTCAGAGCAACAAATTCCCGGATATCATCTATTCTTGATACTGATGAGTATTGGAGCAGGTGCATTGATTTTAAGCGGGAAAAAAATAAGAACGTATTAATTCTTATTAACCTTTTTTTTTATAATTAAATTACTTTAATATAGAAATACCAATATTCTTTTAAATACAGATTATAACCGATTCAATCTTTTCTCTCTACATTCTTTATTTATGTATCTTTTCAACTTTTCTGGTCGCCCATAGTATAAATTGAATGCGTGTTAGGAAAAGAAGTGCTCCCAGAACAATTCCAATCCCAATATAGAGAAGAATTATAAATGTTCCTGGAACTAAATAAAACAATAAGAACCATATTATGATTAACACAAATCCAATTATAAGGATAAGTACGGAAAGATCTCGTGGTTTTTTATCAATACTATCAGTAATTACCATTTTTAATGCGAGTATTTTTTCATTTTATCGTTAAATTTGAGTTATTCAGTTAAGAAAAGAGCGATTAAGTTATTTTAATATATTGGTTATAATTCAACAATAATTTTGTAAATAATGAGGAATTTTGAGCAAAAACAATTTTTTGAAAAAGAGACATAAAGATGAGATTAAGAAGAGTTTCTGAAAATCAACAAGATTTAGAAGTAAAAGAACTTTTAGCAATTATTATGGATTAAACAATGAAGAAGAGGTTTAATGTTCATCATTTTAATATCATCCAAAAAGTTTTTTAATCTCTTTTTCATATAAAATAATAGGCAAAGGGAGTTCCTATTTTTCCCTGCTAAGGACCATTACTCCCCGCCTATTTCTTTTTTTATGATGTGAAGTGATATGAAATCTACTATACGATTATTTAAAGCTGTTCCCATTGATGATGTGGGTACAAAAGAACCAAGCGAAAAATTGTTGAAGAAAACAATGCCATACGGATTTATTGTAGCTCCCGAAGTGGTCTATAATTATTCTGAACCAGAGCTAAATAATTTAATTGCTCTAATCATGAAAGAATTTGGATTATCTGGTGAGCAAATGAATTCTTCTTTCCATAAATCTTGGCAAAAGGTAAAAACTGCTAAGATCAAACAACTTGTGATGGAGCAATTGCTTCATTATTTCACCACCTATGGATTCGAACAATTAGGAATTTATAATAAGGAATCTGTATACATCCCAAAAGAACGATTAGAGATTCCGGAGATAGAACCGGAGGGTTTTCATTTTGTTATCATTAAAGGATATGCAAAGGATAAATTAAAAAAAAAAGTAGTAGAGCTTCTCAATTCTGGAATTGCCTTGGGCGAGGACTCAATAACAGATGTATTGGATATTGCAACCTATCTTGCATTCACAGAAAAGGATATAGAAACAATTAAAAATAAAGAGGTAAAAGTAGCACTCTACGAATATTTAGAGTTATTTCCTGAACATCCGATTGAATTCTTACGATATTGCATCTATAAATCCACAGAGCAATCATTAATTATTATTAATAAAGAAACTATTCAAAAAATAAAGGACAGTAACAATCTTGCAATTACAAGACTCTTTCATAAATATAAAGAGCGCTATGGATTCGAACAGTTAGCAGAAATTTTCCTTAGATTCAAACCCCTTTTTTTGGCATTTCGAACCAACACTCAAATGAGGACATATACCAATAAACTGAGAAAATTAGCGAAAATTCATCATAAACCCATGCAACCGGATTATCTCAACGAGGTGACCGCTTTGATTAAAAGCAATCAATTAGATGAAGGAGAATTAAAGCGACATTTGGCGAAAGTAAACACATTCCGAAAAATCCGCTTGGCATATGCATTGAATTATAGAACAAAAGATGCTGATTCTATACTCTACAGGATTCGAAATGGAAAAGGCTATGCCACAGAGTTTTCCTTTGAGAGAAAGGAAAGAGCAGAACGGATTTTATTAATTGTACTTGATTCTATTTCCAAAAATATTAAGAAAAATGTGGAGGGCAAGAGTATATTTATCCCAAATTTTGTAAGATATACCCTTCCCGCTACAGAAAAGCAATTTACGGGGAATCTTCCCTCTGGGAGTTATGTTTCTATCCCAAATGATATGATTGTAGGAGTCCATTGGAAAAATGTTGGTGAAAATCGCATTGATTTGGATTTATCAATGCTAAATCCGGATACCGGTAAAATAGGTTGGGATTCAAGTTATCGCACCAAGGATAGGAGCATCTTATTTTCGGGAGATCAGACTGACGCAACGAACCCTGATGGTGCTTCGGAGCTATTCTATATTCAAAATCAGAGTAAAAATACCTATCTTCTATTTGTAAATTATTATAACTTCGATGAATCTATAGAAGTTCCTTTTAAAATTATTGTAGGAAAGGAGCAAATAGAAGAGAAAGACGCACATTATTTCATGGTGAATCCTAATAACATTATTGCCACCGCCAAAAGTAAAATAAATTCCAGACAAAAAATTTTGGGATTAATCACATCATTTCCGGATGAAGTGCGATTCTATTTTGTTGAGACCAGCATTGGACGCTCTATTACCGCTTCTGGCTCACCCTTTAGCGAGCATAGTCGCAAGTATTTAGCAGAATTCTATAAAAACACTATTAGTTTAAATCAAATCCTACAGGATGCTGGGGCGATACTGACTGATACTACAAGCAAATGTGATATAGATCTTTCGCTTGAAAAGATTGAAAAGGATACTATAATCAAGCTTTTCTATTAGTTTTAAAGTTTTTAGAGCTTTGAAATATACATAGAATGATTTAGAATAAAAGGGATCATAAAAATGAGGAAAATAGTTTTAGCAAGCAAATCTGTTGATAGAAAAGAAATATTGGAACGAATTGGTATATCATTTGAAATCATTGGTTCTGAGCTTGATGAAACTCCTTATAAAGAAAAAATTAAAAATCCAATAACATTAGTAAAAACCTTAGCGAAAGAAAAAGCGCTTTGGGTGAGAAATAAGAAGATTGGGCAGTTGGAAGATTCTATAATAATTGCTGCTGATACTATTGTTGAATATAAGAGAGAGATCATTGGAAAAGCAAAAAATGAACGGGAGGCTTTTACCATGCTTAAAAAATTAATGGGAACAACCCATAATCTCCTTACAGGGTTGGCAATTACTCATAGCACAAGCAAAAAAATTATAACTCACTATGATTCAGCAAAAATAGAATTTCTTCTGTTATCAGATGAAAACATATGGAGATATGTAGAATCGGGGGAATGGAAAGGAAGAGCAGGTGCTTATTCTTTAAGAGAAAGAGCAAGCTTGTTCATAAATGTTATAGAAGGCTCTCCCTCAACAGTTATTGGTCTTCCTATGCATCACGTTTTTCAGATTCTTAAAGATGAATTTAATGTGAATTTACTTGAGTATTAACTCTTTTTTTAAGTTAAAATTACTATAAGATAAGATTAAATTCATGGAGTTCTTATGTAAAATTATAACATACAACCTTATTTTTCTATCGAATCCAAATGTTATTTAAAACACGAGACGGAATATTTCTTCATGGCAGAATGGCAGGCTGCGGAAAGACCCTCATCATTTATGCTCCAGGAGCTGGAAGTGACATTACAGATGCGGAAAAATGGTGCGAGCCATTAGAAGATATCTATGGGTATAGCACCTTTTCTTATGATTTACGGGGATTTGGATGCAGCGAAGGTACGAAATTTGATTTCACCAATCAAGTAGAGGATATCTCTGATGTCATTGATGCCGCTTTAGCCAAAATGAAAAAAAGAGGAGTGTCACCCGAGAGAGTTATCTTGATTGGACACAGCCTAGGCGCATTAGCATGCTTAAATGCGGGGGTAATCCATCCCAAGATAGATATGGTGTTTGCAATATCTGCATTATTTTCGGTCGAAGAATTTCTCCGAGATGATGCAAGTAAGGAACAAATCGATTATCGTTCGCTTTCATCAATTGCTAATAAAATAGTTGAAACGGTGAAAAATACCCTGAGTCCACCTTGGTGGTTTAAAAAGTTCATCAGTTTTATATCAAAGGTATACAATAATGAGGATTTTAAAACTCCAAATCAAATTTTAACCAACGAGCTTATGAAAAAAGTATATATCATTCACGGATTGCACGATGAATATATTCCATACGAAAAAAGCGGAAAATTATTCATAGATACTTTCAAGCTCACTGAGGATAAATATTTATTGGTTGATACGGGACATAAATTTGATGGGAAAATTGAAGAAGTAATAGAGTGGATTCATTCAAAGATATTACATAATTAGCATTAAATTGATTAGTGGTTATTAGATACTACTTAATATTACCATAAAAGATATAAGCTATGCATGTCTGCGTGGGAAGTCTTAATCCTGTTAAATATTCTGCTGTGAAGAAGGCCTTCAAGAGATATTATAGAGATTTTAATCTTTATAAAATTAAGACATATTCAGGAGTGTCTAACCAACCAATTGGGTTAGAAATAATCCTTGAGGGTGCTCTCAATAGAGCGAAGCAAGCTCTAAATTACTTGAAAACTCAGAAACATGAGACCAACCAGATATATGGTGTTGGTATAGAAGCGGGTCTTGGAGAAGTTTTGCTCGCACAGTCAAAATATATGGATTTTCAGTATTGTATTATTCTCGATGAGCATGAAACTATTACAATGGGATCTGGTATTGGGTTTGAATATCCCAAAAATATTATTGAACAAATTTTTAAACAAAATAAAGAGATTGGAGAAATTATAGGAAAAATGGCGAAAAACAAAAATTTAAAAACGGAAAAAGGGGCGATTGGATATCTCTCTCACAATGTAATAGTTAGAGAAGATATTCTCACGCAAGCTGTCATCTGTGCACTCTTACCCAGAATAAATCAAAATCTTTATTCAAAAGGATAAAACCCTATAAATCTCTCTTTATCAATAAATCTCATAATAGGTTCGAATTATGTAAAGAATTAAAGGATGAGGTATAACTTCTTTTGTGTAATAAAAATTTGTCTATAAACAAATTATAAAAACTTAAAAAAATTATAAACACATACAAACACTATAAAAATTAATTCAAAAAGGTTTGAATAAAAATGCCAAGGCGTTATTCATATCGTCATAAAGGACTTATAAAGCTATTTGCCATTCTAGGTGCCCTATTAGGCTTGGGTGTTTGCGTGTGGCAGATTGCTGGTGGAGCCCCTAACCTCCTGTATCTATGGGCGGGAATAACTGGAAGAGCTGGAGAGGTTGGATTCTATATACTTTATGTAATCGGGATTGTAATATGTGTTCTTACAATCATGATGGCATTAGATTCCACGGCAATCCCTCTTCATTGGGTTCTCTGCTTCGTATTTGGGATTCTTATCTTAGTATTTGGCGGCGGTGTATGGGCTTTACTTTTATTAGTCGTTGCAGGTACCATAGGATTAGTAGATGAACTATCTTAAATAATAATTCCATTTTTTTATTACAAATTTTTTTTTTCTAATTTCTAAACAAGCTCAATTCATCCAATAATAATTGCATTTCATTATCTTTATAAAAGTTTATTTTGATATCTTTTTGAGAAAAAAATCAATTATTTTTTCCGCTAAATTAGTATTTACAACTTTTTGAAGTGCAGTAAATCCAGGAATAGAATTGACCTCTATAACTTGGAGTCCTTTTTCACTCTCGATGATATCCACCCCCGCAATTTCAGTTTTGACAACTTGTGCTGCCTTAACAGCTAATCTTTTTAATTCTTTGGTGAGCTTAATTTTTTCCATTTTAGCTCCTGCATAAATATTAGTTTTCCAATTGTCAGCGATGCGATACATCCCAGCAACCGCCTCGTCTCCCAATACAAGCACACGTATATCGCGATTATAATGATTAACAAATTCTTGAAGATAGAAAATCTCATTCAATTCTCCTAAAGTATAAATCACGTTTTCTGCAAATGCCTTATCATTCAACCGAGTAATACCGATTCCTTTAGAGCCGTAAAGTGGCTTAAGAATAACGTCTCCACCCAGTATATCAAAATTATCCAGAGCTTTAACCGCATCCTCACAAATAATGGTTCTGGGGGTAGGAATCTTATGATTCTTTAAAAATATGGATGTTAAAAATTTATCGCTGGCAATTTCTAATGATTCTCGTGAATTTATTAATGTAATGCCGAATTCTTCTATTGCTGACAAAACATCAAGTCTGAAAAAGATTTTTTGAGTAGCAGCAGCTCCAAATCCTCTTACTAACGCCCCTCGAGGATCAAGATGGTCAAAGCGTTCCCAAAAAGTGTCAATATCAACGATAGTTTCTGCAGGTACAAAATATTCTACAGAAATGCCCTTTTTTTCTAATTCTTTGGCTAAAATTTGGACCTCCGGATCGTTTGGTTTAGGAGTGATAATCATCGAATTTTTTTTCATAGATAATTTTTTCCTCTTAGTATAAATCACTTAACTTTCGATACGCATGTGTTTTTATATAAATAAATCTTATATAAATAAATCTTAAAATAAATCGTTATTATTTGTAATATGCGATTTGCTAAATAATATGTTGAAGGAATTTATCGATCCTGTAGAAAAAATTTTTGTCGAAACATTATTTTGGCACCCCGTATTAATTAAAAAGTATATGAAAAATATCCGGATTGTAAACACACTCTAATATAACCATGCAGAAAAAAACCAAAGAGCAAGATAGTGAAATTGAAAAGTTAACGACTATTCTCTCTTCATTGCAAGAATTATATTATAAAAAAAAGGAGCAGCTCAAGGATTTGGAAGAGGAAATTGAAGAGTTAAAGAGCACTTTGAACAATTTAAATTCCTTGATATCGAGCAAATCCTTTTCCAGTGCTAATGAGCTCTATAAGCAAAGCGCTCAAACTAATCCCCCTTATTCTGCTTCCACATCAGCACCACAAGAAGAGGATTATTTTATTAAGGATATTCCTCAAGAAAAACTGACAGGAACCAAAATAAAGCGTAAAATTTTTCTGCAAAAAAGTAATGGAAAAGAAGAGTTAATTTGCATATTAAATTTAATAGATATGGACAAATTGGAAATCAAAATTCTGTCACCTGATAAGTATAACATAAAAGAAACTTCCGAAATATTTATTAAGGCATTTTTAAAAGGTGCCTTAATTAAAATAAAGGAGCAAAATCCCGATTTAGAGTTAGCCTATAAGTATTATAAAAGCTCTGATATCATTGAGGAGATTTTAATAAAAAATTTAAAATCCATAGATGCCTATGATTTAATTACTGAAAAGGTTCGGGAATTATTCCAAACTTAGCCTTTTAAGAATAATTCCTCTAAATTTTAAGAATATGCTTCTTAATCTAAAGTTCAATGTTATCATAATTAAATTATATAGCATAAAAATAAAATATACTAAATGCTTATGCAACTAAATATAATAATAAACATAATCATTTTGTATTCATATACGTGAGTTTTATGGTATCAACTAAGAGGGAGGAGAAAAAAAATGGAAAATGATTGGATTCCTCGAATTCACAGTAAATTTAGTACGCCGAAGCTCGAAAAAGTCTTGATTGAGAAAGCGAGTAAATTCTTGGAAGACAAACGAGGAGAAACTCCTTCATTTATGTTTTTGTCGGGAGGGTTTTTTGATGTTCATGGATTTGCCTATTCGGCAATACGGGCTTGGAAAGGGGCGGTTAAGCCAACGGGAACAGATGAGGGAAGACGACCGCTTTTGGAGGCAACCTTTGCCTCATTATCGGTATATCTGAGTTCCTTACTCTCTTTGCAATCAGATTTCTATTATGCATTTGATGAAGTGAAAAATATATTAATTGACAAGAATCGAGAAGATCTGTGGGTTATTCTTTCTGAAAAACTTCCATTCGTGAGCCTTCCACCAAAAGAAATGTATGGAAAGCAAGTATCACCAATTTCTCCCTACTATATCATTCAACAGGACGAAGATCTTATTTTAGGGGAGCTCTATCCTTCGGTATATTTAACCAATATTATTGCATCCATTAAAACAAGATTCTTTGTATTCTTTCAGCATAATGGATATACAGCATTTGGCTTTTTTAATTCACTACCTCCTCGAAAAAATTTTGGATTCGAAGAGCCCGTGAACAATTTTGAAAAAGAGCCCACATCAGAAAATCTCATAAAATATACCAAGAAAGCAAAGAGTTTGAAAGAGGTACTGATCGCTTTAATTCATTCACATAATAATGCACTTCTTGAACAATTTTTAATTGAAGATTATGAATCATTATTAAGAGAACTCCTCGGAGATGAGGTATAATAGATATAATTAAAACATATATCACATTAATGCGAAATAGGTGAAAAAAAATTGGTGAATATAGGATTATTGGGTGATATTTCAGTAGGAAAGACTTCTATCCTCCGATTATTTGTGAAATATCTAAACAAAGGCGATATTGTCAATGTAGAAGGAGGAAAAAAATGTACAGTAGTGAAGACAGACTTCAGCGGCGAAGCCACATTGCCTGAGGGAGAGAAACAGAACTCTCTGAATGAGAAGGAGACCAAAACCATTCATCCCAACCGGGTGGTATTCAGAGAGGATGACAACAACAAGGCGCATACTATATTTGCTCCAGGTGGCGACAACAAACGAGCAGTGGTTAAAATGGGAATAATAACGATTAGTAGAATTGCCACGCAGATTGTAGCTGTATTTTCCTGTGATAGAGACTTAGAAACACAATTTAAATTTTTTGATGACGTTCGATTCTTTCCCGAGAAAATATATGTCGCAATAAACAAAGTGGATTTGTTAGAAGGGAATATCCAACAAAGTCTTGAAGAAATGCAGGGTAAAATTGGTGAATTCTTTAAGAAAAGAAAAATTGATGTTATTGATTATTTTATGACGTGCGGTGAACGAATTGAAGGGTTTGAAGATACGGAATTATATAATAACCATGTAGCTGAAATGATTCTGAACATTACTACTTCAAATTAATTATCTATTAATTATCAATTAATTATTATCCTTCTTTAAGGTAATTCTTTTTATATTCATTTTTTTGGATAAGAGCAGTTAATTAATTATAAGAACAAATAAAATTCCATTCATTACTTCAGAGGAGGATTCAATACGCCCTCAAGAACGCTAAAAGAATTTGTTAATGAAGAAAATGATGGCAATCCTAATTGTGTAAAAACGTAGTTGATGGATTTTTAACAAATCTGGGGAATATTTAAGCGTTTGTATCATTTGTTAACTTCCTCGATTTTTTTGTTTTAAATCTCATTCTTATTTGTTAAACTATATGAGTCAAGAGTATCAGTATTAGCAGTATTCATATTAATCATTTATATTTTCATTTCTCTTCTTATTTGTATCAGTATTAAGCTTTTCATCGTTTTTTAGTTTTAAAGATAACTTCATGAAGAGTTTGGGCAAATCAAGTTGATATCCTACAAGAGGCGTGAGAGAAACTTCTTTAGATTCGTTATCTATGGTCAGGTATCCGAATTGTTCAAGTTCTTTGAGATCCTTAAGAATACCTTTCTTTTTGCGTAATTGTTTTATTTCCGAAATCTTTGCCCGTCCTAAATTAGAAAGTGCAAGAGTAAGTACGCAGAAAAGTGTTGCAGCGAGTTTTGGCTTATCTTCAAAAGGGTTGGCTGATATTAAATTGGATACATTGGAGTCAAAAGAGACAAACCAATGTGAATCTATGGGATTATATCTAATAAAAAGTCCTAGGGGCTCAATTTGCTTTGAGAGAGAGATTATGAGTTCATGAAAATACACACTTTCATTTTTCCCCGTGATATGTAGTTTTTCAAGGATTTCGTTTTTATCTGCACCCATTTGATAGTCACTTGTTTTTCTGCTTAATAAATGAAGTAGAATGGAGGATTTGTTAATTTAGATCACCGATTTTATAAGAGCAATTCTGACTGATTGGTTTTTTTTATATATTCTTCTAATAGTGTGGTTCCATATTTATAAATGAGGGAAGTTTGAAAATGTTTTTCAATATAAGTAGGTAACTCTTCTTTTTTGAGAGGGGGCTGTTTCTTTAAGGTTTTGGTAACCAAATTCAATTCAATGAGGAGTAATTCAATCTCATCCGAAATCATTTCAAGTTGTTTTTTTTGATCTTTAATTGAGAGAGCATTTCTTAATAAATCGATTTCAAAATTCAAATCAGATTCCCAAGGGGTATTAAGAATATTTTTATCAGAGTCTAATATTAGGGTATCTGCAAAAAGAGAAGTTAAGACATAAGGTTTTAAAAAATAAAAATCATCCAACTTAGAAATGGAAAAACTATGATTATTCTGATTAATTTTTTGGATGAAGTAGTTTTGTATTACTTCAAGATATTCTTCTGGAAAGCTAGTACTAAATATTCTTACGGAATAATTAAAAATGTTTGCGTGAAAAAGACACATTGTTCCATAAATACCAAATAAATATATAAGTCCTTTCAGAGAGAAGGATTGTTCCAAAATTTTAAATTCTTCAGAGGATACCTTGAATGTGATGTCAATTTTTTGGGCACCAACAATTTTTCTAGTATTTGGATCAAAGAAAACAATAAAAGTATGCTTACAGATCTTCTCTGAAACTTGCATTTTAATTAATCTAAATTTATTTTGATTTAATATATCCATCGGAAGAGCTACCTTCTTAGTTGCCTTACACTCAGGGCAAACAATTTCAACTAATTCTGATGAAAGCGTCATAATAATTTTAGAAAGATGAAGAAAATTCTTTTAAATTAGATCAATAGGATCTAAAAGTATATTTATATATTATTATTCTGTATATTTATTTATTAATAAATTCATTGATAAAATGGGAAAGAGAACATGTTTAGAATTATTGGAAATATCCTAAAGGGAAAAATGAAAACTGCATTTGGAAAAACCCTAAATGGTGATGAAAGATTTATATTAACTTCTCTTTATTCTAAAACGGATAGGGTAGCGACATTAATTACAGCGAGTAATGTACACCCCAAACTTATTGATCCGAACTATGATTTCGTGAAATTAACATCCAGTGTTGAGGCAAACCTAGAATTATTTCAAATCCTCCAAAAACGCTTTCCAGAGTTTGATGCTGCTATGCCTGCTTCATGGCTGGGATTGGCGGGCTGTGGTTTGGAAGAGTTGGGTACTTCCATGCGCATTACACCGATGATTGAGCCCACACCCTATAAATTTGCATTGGATAAAATGAAAAGAAAACAATTAAGCTTACCAGAAAAAACGGGCTATTTAGAAAAACAAATAACGCTCTTAGGTGAAGTTCAAGATCGGTTTGCAATGAACGCACCACCAATTATTTTAGGAGCATTTGATCTTGCGATGCTCTTGCGAGGTGAAAAATTAATATCAGATTTTCGAATATTTAGAGACTATGAGAATGCTCAAACTGAAGCTTTAAAGAAAAAAATCGAAAAAAAAGGAAATCCTCATTTTTTTCCCAAGCTTTTGGAATTTACCACCAAGGCAAGTATCCGCATTGGGCAGCTGTATAAAGAACATGGAGTCAATATGTTGGGGATTGTTATTACGGATCAGTATGCAAATCCCCCTTTGATGTCTCCTGCAGATTTTTTAACATATATCTATCCTTATGTAGAAACTGTATGGAAAACTTTCAAAAAATATCGTCCAACAGTAGGCTACATGCCCCCTTCTCCTGCTGTAGCAGAAGAGATAACCGAATATTCAGCTCTGAGTGGGATCGCATGTTTTAATAATTATATGTTTCCCCAAGATGAGATGGGGCTTACACCCGCAGAGTATGATGTTCAAATGGTGGAGTTATCACAAAAACTTAAAACTCCGTATCAATTTCTCATACATGGTAAATTTTTAAGGGATTGTACAGAAAAAGAATTAGAGAAGCAAATCATTCGTGTTTGCGAATTAGTAATGAATGAAAATATTCCACTTTCAATAGGCTTGGCAGCAGTACCTCTTGGTACTGATATATCAAAAGTAGATATATTTGGGAAATTAATTAATAAATATGGGGTGTATAAATAATGTCCATTAAGGATATAGTAGTTGAAGGAGATATTTACAATATTCAGGAGAAAATCGAGAAAGAACTTAAAGGTTCAGAACCCCTACGAGTTTTGGATGAATTAGTAGAAGGGTTAAGACAGGCGGGAGAATTATTCGCAAATAATAAAATCTTCATTGTTGATTTAATGGTAGCTGCTGAAACCTTTAATGAAGGATTAAAAGTAATACAACCCTTATTGGGGCATAAAAAAAGGGATACTATTGGAAAAGTTGTATTAGGCACTGTGAAAGGAGACGTTCACAATATTGGAAAGAATTTAGTCAAAATAATGTTTGAGACGGCGGGATTTGAAGTTGTGGACCTTGGGATAGATGTACCTTCTGAAAAATTTATTAATGCGATAATTGATCATAAACCACAGATATTAGCATTATCGGCTCTATTGACTTCTACTATGCTTGAAATGGAATATGTCATAAAAGCAATAGAAGAAGCTGGGCAAAGGAATAATGTTAAAATAATGGTTGGGGGAGCACCAGTATCAGAACGATTCGCACAATCGATTGGAGCGGATGCGTTTGCAGTAGATGCTGTGAGTGCAATTGGCATAGCGAAGAAACTTTTAGGTGCATAAAAATTTAAATTTTAACGTCGCTAATCAATCAAGAAATATAAAGAGTATCAGTTTCTGGTTGATATTGCAATTTTTTTGTTTGTAGTAGATGAAGTACGTATACAAAGCTCTCATAAATCTTGATTTGAGTGGGTATATCTTCAAAAACCTCATGAAATTTGCATGGTAATTTATTCTTAATTTCATCATAAAACTTCATCATTTTTTCCGTAAATTTATGTTTCGGGAGTTTTAAAATGAAGTCTTCATTGATTTGTTCTTTTTTGAGATGTTGGATAACATAGGAGGTAGGTATTGTCTGTATCAGCTTTGTTTTGCTCTCTTCTAAGAAACGGTAAGAAAGGAGAGCCAGATTAAAAGGTTGCAGCCAGCATCCCTCAAATAACTCTGCAATTTCCCTCTCCCCCGGTTGTGACTTTAAATACTCCGCAAAGTGTCTTTCTTCATCTAATGAAGTCAATAATGTTTTTAGTTCTTTAAATTTTTGATCAAGAAGCTTACAAGCGTCAATATAGATTTTGGAAGATTCATCAAGAGTTGAGACAGATAATGAATTCTTAAGTTCATCAAAAAGAGGAACTAACTGAAATTCTAAGAGGGTTATTTTGCCATCAAGAACATCTTGATGAGCTTTCTCTACTTTTTTCCTGATCTCTTCCATGAGAGTGTTATTGCTATCCATAAAATAACTATAATAATCCTTTTATAAAAGGGATATAAGAGCATATTTTATAAAGGGTAATAATGGTATAATTTAAGTGTATGAGATTTATTTTTTTTAATTAATAGAGTATTCTTAGACTAAAATATGGGGTTTTTTTTATATTTATGTGATGATGACATTTATATTTCTTGGTCAGTAACAATTTTGGGAGGATCGAAAACAGTAGATACTTCCTTTTTTCCTACGCTTGCAACACCTATTAGTTTTTCTGCAAGTCTGTACAATGCATTGGATGATTTAGGTAAAAACATTATCATTTGAATAGGATTTTTTTCAAGAGTTGATCTTATTAGTTCGTAAGTCACTTCTGCGTTTTTATCATCCAAAAACATACTGGCCTCATCAAACATTACCAGCGGCGTGGGCTCCATTTCTTGAAGAGACAAAATTAACGCAATTGCCACCATTGATACCTGACCTCCGCTAAGCGCAGTACAAGAGACCAATGGTTTATTTGAGGTTGCTGCTTTGATATCCACACCTAGTTCTTCGAAGCTTCCCACTAATTCTAATTCACAGTATACATTAATAGTAGAATCTTTGAATTTCGTATTGATTTTTGATTCTAAATCGGTCAAAACACCTCGAAATTTATCGTAATAGGTATCTTCTAATTTATCTTCTGTTTTTTTTGCTGCCTTAATATCGAGTTCGAGATTGTGTTGATTTTGTGTAATTTTTTTAAGTGAAGAGAGGATTCTATCTTTTTCTACCAAGATAGAGTCATCCACATCGTAATACTTTAATAATTTTTTATCTACTTGGGAAATATCATTTCTAATATCGTTAATAGATCTTGGCTTAAAGTCTTCCTCCTTTGCTTTTTCACCAATTTTAGTATCGATGCGGTTGAGATCCTCATTTTTTTTATCAAGATCGAGTTGTGCTGTGCTAAGTTTGAGGTTGAAGTCTTCCAATTTAAGTTGCAACTCAACTGACTTTCTATTCAAGGCTGCCTTCTTTTCTTCCATACCTTTCTTTTTCTCGATTTGAGCATGAATATCTTCTTTTATGGTCTCAATGGTCTCTTCTAGCTCATCAAGTTCTCTATATATCTCAAAAGCTTCTCTATCTGCTTTTTCAAAATCCTCTTTTTTTTTAGAATGCTCAGCAACAAGAACGTCAACAGCATTTTGGGTTTTTTGAAGGCTTTTTTCGACTGCATTCTCAACTTGGACTTTTTCTTGAAGATTCTCATTCCAATTTTTCTTTTGCTCGTTTAGTGATTGAAGAAGGGTAGGTATTTCTTTTAATCGTTTATTCCATTCAAAAAAATGGGGATCTTTTTTTTGTTCTAATTCTCGTATTTTTGCTTGAAGGTGGGTGATTTCATTAGCGTATGAAGCATTAATTTCTTCTAATTCTATTTTTTGCTCATAAAGATGATTTTTCTTTTGAGTTATTCGTTGTTTTTGTTTGAAATAATAAAGTAGATCATTAAAAGATTGTTTTTTATAATAGAGATCTTGCTGAATATTATCCAATTTACCTGCATCGACCTTCAATTCTGCAATCTTGTCGTTATGCTGCCTGATCTTTTCTTCCAATTTATCTGCTTGCTCTTTTTGGGTGCCCGCACTTAGTAAACCTTTTAAGTTTTTTAAATAGGGCGTTTCATATACATATTTATAAGAAATGATTTGCTCTCCTTTGAGAGTAACACATTTTCCTTTGAAATTATGCTTTTTATAGAGAAGCTGCCCGTCTCGATAAGTATTTACTACAAGACAATTTTTAATTTTAGAGTAAATTACTTTCTTAACATCTTCATCATTAGTTTGTATTAATTCTGCTAAATAACCCACCACCCCTTCCGCGTGAAAGGTACTTAGTTGCTGGATTTGTACCCTTTTAGGAATATAAAAATTACAATAAGCATTAAATTTGTTTTTCAATCGTTTTAAAAGATTCATGGTGTCCCAATCCTCTACAATAAAGCTGTAAAGCAGTTTTTCTCCCAGGACAGATTCTATAGCATAGCTTAACTTATCATCATATTTAATATATTCAATAATAGGTCCTTTTACAGCTAAGCCTCGCTTTAAGATCTCTTCTTTTAAAATATTGATATTTGTGGGTAGGATTACCCTGCGTTCACTTAAGGAACTCTGCATACGACGAAATTCTTGGAGCATTTTAGTTTTGTTATATTCTAAGCGTTTTAATTTTTCTTCGAGATCATACACTTGTGAGGAAGTTACTCTAAGTTCTTTGTCCAGATCAGATAATAAATGCGGCGTGGGATTCTCTAAAAACCATTTATTTTTTTCTAATTTATGGTTTATATCATTGAAGCTTTCAAATAATTGATTAATTTGGCTTTCGTAGTCTTTAATTAATTTTTCATTCTTGCTAATTTGGTCTTCATAATCTTCTTTTTGATTATGAAGTTGGTTATATTCTTCTAAAAACTGTTTATTTTTTTCTACTTTTAAAGTAAGGTTGGCTTGCTCCTGAATTAATGCTTCAAGATCGCCCTCGATCTTTTTTATTTCATCCTTAATAACTTTAATATTAGTAGAAATGGTCTTTTGCTGATTCTGATAATTTTTAAGGTGTTTTTGTTCCTCCTTTATTTTGCTCATAAGGTCGTCGAGCTCTTTTTTCTTAAAGATTTTTTCTTGCTGCCAATTATTAATCTCATTGACCAATTCTTGCTTTCGATATCGTTTTTCTCCGAGGTTCTCTGAAAGCTTATTCATAGCTTCTTCTACTGCTATAACCTCGCTTTCAATTGCCCGAATGTTGTCGCTATTTTCTTTTTGAGTTTCTTCAGTTTTTTGGAGTAATGTTTTAAAATTTTTCACATTTTCTGATAGATTTACAATCTCCAATAATAATTGTTGTCGATTTGCCCATAATAACTCATCTTCATAAATCTGTTTTTCTTTTAAGAGCTTTCTTTTCTGTGTTAACCGTTCGAGCTTGGGGCGAAGCAGATCGAGATTGAAGTTTAAAGACTTTTTTTGAGTCTGTAGAGAGATCAGTTCAGTATGTAATTGTTCTGTGTTTTTTTTTTGTTGTAAAATTTCTGTGCGAAGTCCTTTTAATCCGATTCCCTCTTCAAGGAATTCACATAAAACAGGGGGTTTTAAGTCTTTTAAAGAATCTATTTTTCCTTGACTCACATAAGCAAATTGATTATCCACTTTATAACCCAAAGAAGTGATCAGATCATTTATTTCTTTTGCGTTTACTTTTTTAAAATCTGCATCTCCTTCATGCTTGATAGAAAAATATGGCGAATGTCCTTTTATAACGGTTCTTCTAATTTTGATGATTTCATGGTTAGTTTGTAGATGTAACTCCACCATCGCATGCTCTTGTCCGTGACGTATGAAGGAAGACCAGTTTGTATACCGATCGCCTCTCTCATTGCTTCCAAGCGCAAATGTAATTGCTTGATAAATACTTGTTTTCCCGCTCCAGTTCGGACCAATGATAATTATAAACTTCGCATCATCGAATACCACTTCATCCTTCTGAAAAGATAAAAAGTTTTCCAAAATTACCTTATGCAAATGCACATTCTTATGTTGAGAAGGTTCTACTATGTTATTCATATTTTACACCTATTTTATTTCCCAAAAGATTTTTTAATTAAATCTATTCGTTTTTTCGCTTTTTCTAAATTTAATTGCGCTCTGGAGGGAGTATCGTTTAAAATAAACGGATAGTCAGCCAGAATCTTTCTGTCATTATCCTCAAGTGGCTCATGTTTATTAAGTTTATCGATAATAATTACTAACTCGTTGTAGTTTTCAGAAGCAGCATTCTCATATAATTGATCTTGCATGAATTTGGAATAATTTTTCCCCTTTATCTCCTCAATGAGCTCTTTAAGATGTAGTTCGGAACCACTCTCTATTTCCCTTGTTGTTATATTGACAGAATCGCTGGAATCGCTAACGGGGGTGTGATCTTCAATCTGCGCTCTTTCTCTCCCCATTCCACTTGTTTTACCTCGAAGAGCCTCCTTTTTAATGTAGGGAATATATTCTCCATTTTCAATAATGCCAAGAATCGTGTCCGTTATTTCATTACTGGAGGTAGTCAGCTCTGAAGTTAAATAGTGCTTTAATATTGCCATGGTAAGCAAATGTTTTATTTCTTGTACCTCCCACTGCTCCGTCTTTCTTACAATGGTATCCAATTCATAGACGATTCCGGGGTTTTGTTCCATAAATTTTCTCAACAGTTCTCGCCTCTCTATCTCATTAATACGAGGTATATTAATAAACAAGTCAAAGATATTAAAAAGCTCTCCATAATAATTTAGAAGCTCTTGATAATTATAATTTATCCAGATTAAAATGAAATGGTTATCCAGAAGTTCGTCTAAGTATTTCTCATCTTGAAAATGAGTGAGAAATCTCATAAATAAATTATTGTCTTCAAATAATTCATCATACTCTTGTTTTTGCTCTATAATAAATAATTTGCGTTTTTTCTGGGAATAATCCTTTGTTTCTTTTTTTTCTTCTTTTTCTTCTTTGGATGCTTTTTGTGCAGGTATTTTGTCTATGACGAGCTTATCAACATTTCTCAATAATGTTATGAAATTTGCTACAAAATCTGAGGGATCTTTTCGAATTTCCGATTCCCTCAATTGGATTAGTTTTACATAAAAATTAGAAGAAATTAATTTTAGATAGTCTAAAAGATCCGTCCCGGGGGAAATATTGATTAATAATAAGCCTTTGGGTTTAAAATAATTATAAATTTCCAATTTTTGTGAATCAGTTAACATTAACTTCAGATACTCAATAATTTCCTTATATTTATCTCTGTAAAAAATACTATCCTCCTTTATTTCGATTTCAGAGGGATTTATTAGCTTAAGATAAGCAGATAAATGATTATTTGATGTCATTTCCTCCATAAATTAATAATAATTAAAAGTAATAAATGTTTCTCCGTTAAGTTTTTAAGAGATCATTATTGGTTTAATATTCTAAGTAAACTCTGACAATTTAATAGGGTATTATTTTTATTATCCTCGGTTCTTTTAGTTTAGAATTAAAGTTGAAAAAGCTTTATTTCACAAAGGATCGGCACGGAAGCCCCGTCCTTTAGGGCGGGGAGGAAGTGCCGTTAGATAGTATTAAGTGACAAGA
>SHMU01000055.1 GCA_008080765.1 Promethearchaeota archaeon
TTTACCGTGCGAGAATGTCCCTTGATCTTGAAAGAAGTGTTAGATGAACTATCCCTTTCTCCTCAGATGCTTCACAAGTCCTCGTACAAGTTTTTGATGTGAAGTAAGAGAAGAGACGAATAATGTCGGATTAAAATATAAAGGTGATTAAAGATTTAGAAAAAACAAGGTAAATTAAAAATTATCAATTTTTTTATATTACATAATTAAAAAGTATGAAATTGCATAGAACAATGCGGTTCTAAGTGGGGGTATACATAAAGTGGTCACCATAATGGATGAACTCTATATCTTAACAAATGATGGGATTGTGCTATTTAATCATGTATATACAGAAAAGGTGGAAACCCAGCTTTTTGGAGCTCTGCTTTCTGCAATTAACAGTTTTTCCGAGGAGGTAAGCGACGGAGGGCTGTCCAATTTTGAATTAAGCTCCCGTCAATTCATTTTATTCAAGAAAAACGATTTGCTTTTTATCGGAAGTTCCTCAAAGAAAGTGAAGAAGGAGATTATTTCCAAACAACTTGAAATTATTGCCGAGAAATTCATTGAAAAATACCCTATATTAGACAAAAAGGGAGAATGGGATAGCGATATAACTATTTTTGAACCCTTTGAAGAGGATATTAAAGAAATCTTTGAAGACTCCGTCCAGAAGTTTTGGAAAGGTTTTTAGCTTTACGCTATCGATTTTTAATTTTTAGAAATCCTCTTCATTTCTAATTGAAAGGTTTTTAATATTCATAATTTCTAAATTTTCTAAGCAATTTTCTATAATTTTGCTGATATTTTTAAAAGGTTTCTTATGATTTTCCCTAGATAATACATCATTGACGATATTTACCGTTAGGGCTTAAAATATAAAATAATCAATATTCTCCATCAATTTAAGCAATAAATTAGAATAATAGCTATTTAGAATTAGATTAGATTTATTAACTAGTATTATTATTAAGATCAAAATAAAATTATAGATCTTACTTGGTTTAGATTAGGAATATTTTTTAGTAATTAATTTATAAAACTTAATAATTTGGGATTAAGGGGTAGAGTTGGGGATAGGGTATGGCATTTTCAAGTTATCAGTTAGTGCAAGGAATCCTCAGTACAATTTGGGTTTTAATTGCTCTTATTATTGGAATTAGGATTATTATTAAAGCACGGAAATTGGATAGAAAGGATTTAATCGCTGTGGGATTAACATATATTTGCCTCAGTTCCGCGTGGTGGGGGGTAGTTGTTCAATTTTTTTATTTTTTAGTATTTGGTATTCAGATTACAGATCAATTTTATCTTTTTATAAGCCATGTCCTCCTTCCCGTGGGATTATTCTGTTGGATCTATGCCTTTTCATTAATAATAATGCCCTTTCAAGAAAAAAAAGTCTTAATTATAACTTTGAGCTATGTAATAATTTGGTTGGGAGTTCTCTTTCTCTTACTAGTTACTAATCTTGAATTAGTTGGTTCAATAAACCCAGCAAATATTTTAGATTCTTCCCATGGGGCCGTGGAGAGGGTATTCGTATTTATTACTTTGATAACTTTTTTACTTTCAGGGAGTTATTTTTCCATTAAATCAATGAGATTGGATGATGTTCAAGTTAAATGGAAGGGTCTCTTTTTATTTATGGGTTGGATTTTACTCACTATAGGTGCCCTGTTAGATGCTTTGATAGAGGGGCTCTCACCTCTTTTGCTTATTATTACAAGATTAATTCTAATCGGAAGTTCTTTTTTATATTACTTCGGGTTTTTTTTGCCAGGATGGATTAAAAGAACTTTAATTAAATAAAATATTAATACCGAAATAAGATATTGATATAGTAATTGGATTAATGAGTATAATTTAGAAAGATAAGGGAACAATTTTATTTAATACATAGAAGAGATCTACTCTTTCCATTTAAAATTAAATATGAACAAAAAAATCTTATTTTACAATATGTTATATCATTTTTTCAAAATTATAACTCAGATTTTTAAAAAAAAGATGTAAGAGTGGAATTTTTCTGGAGTTGGGATATAGTGAGGAGATTAGGTATTAGATTCTTTTCTTTTTTTTAATAGGAACTTTGCTTCAATGAAAACAGTGCTGGCAATTATTGGAAGAACTAAAATTTGGGGGAAACTCGATATTTGCCCCTCAACAGGTAGAGAAGTTAACAAAACCAAGATTGGTAGCGGAAGTGGAGATGGAAGTGGAGGCGGAGGGGGACATGGGGGTGAAATTATCGCTTCTTTTTTCGAATAAAATATGTCAAAATCTATTTCACATCCTTCTAAGTTAGTCCCATCTTGCCAAGTGACGTGAAGACTTCCAGAACCATCAATCGTAATCTTAGCATTTTGGCTGTTTTCAGTATTCCAGTTAGTGGTACCGTTCACATTATCGGAGATTACTTGAGCATGCGACCATAGGCCCGTAGCTGTGGAGTAATTGGTGTAAAATATATCATAATCTGTGGCGCAACCTTCTAGGTTAGTAAGATCTTGCCAAACAACATGAAGATTTTCTGAACCATCAATAGCAATAGATGGTCTGAAGCTA
The DNA here is from genome assembly GCA_008080765.1 of Promethearchaeota archaeon. GTDB lineage: Archaea > Asgardarchaeota > Lokiarchaeia > Sigyniarchaeales > SOKP01 > TEKIR-8. The sequence goes on from SHMU01000055.1 coordinate 2,551, forward strand.
TTGCCTGTATTCCAGTTAGTGGTACCGTTTACATTATCGGAGATTACTTGAGCTTGTGACCATAGTCCCGTAGCTGTGGAGTAAGTGGTGTAAAATATATCATAATCTGCATTGCTACAACCGTTTAAATCAGTCGAATCATGCCAAACAACATGAAGATCTTCTGAACCATCAATAGCAATAGAAGGATAGTAAGTATGACCTGTATTCCAGTTAATGGTCCCGTTTACATTATCAGAGATTACTTGAGCGTGCGACCATAATCCCGTAGCTGTGGAGTAATTAGCATAAAATATATCAGAATCCGTATCGCATCCTTCCAAATTCGTTTTATCATCCCAGACAACATGAATATTTCCATAACTATCAACGGCAATATTAGGATTTTGACTAATATAATCATTCCAGTTAGTGGTACCGTTTACATTATCGGAGATTACTTGAGCATGCGACCATAGTTCAGTGGCAACGGAGTAATTGGCGTAAAATATATCAAGATCCGTATCACACCCTTCCAAATTGGTCCTGTCCTGCCAAACGACATGTATATTCCCAGAACCATTAATAGAAATCTCAGCATTTTCGCTGGTATCATTATTCCAATTAGCAGTACCGTTTACATTATCGGAGATTACTTGAGCATGTGACCACATTCCTGTAGTAACAGAATAATTGGCGTAAAATATATCAGAATCTGTATCGCACCCTTCCAGATTCGTTTCATCTTCCCAGATGACATATATATTCCCAGAGTCATCAACAGTAAGAGAAGGATTGATACTATGACCAGTATTCCAATTAATAGTTCCGTTTACATTATCAGAGATTACATGAGCATGCGACCATAGACTCGTGGCAACGGAATAATTGGCATAAAAAATATCGTAATCAAAACCGCACCCTTCCAAGTTTGTTCCATCATGCCATACAGCATGCAGATTTCCAGAGCTGTCAACGGCAAGAGAAGGACTATAGCTATTATTACTATTCCAATTAAGTGTTCCGTTTACATTGTCTGATATCACTTGAGCGTGTGACCAATTCTGAGCGTTTGCTGTTTGGATTTCCCCTCCAAATATCGGCTTTTTATATATGTATTTATAATTCTGATGCGTAAATACTCCAAAATTAAGTATTAAGGAACTTATCGAAAAACTGAAGGTTAAAAAACCTACGAAAAGAATAATAATGGCTAATTTTCTTTTAATTTTCATTTTTTCTTCATTTGTAATGTAATTTGTGCTGATTAAAAGCTATAAAAAATAGATAATTTTAATAGTTTTCTTTTTTTTACAGCAGAAATCGATTATATGCCAAAAATGTGCGAGCAAGTAAGATCTTTAAGAAAAGAAAATGGTTGAAAGAAAGAGCTTCTATTAGTTTATATTGAAAATATGGGTGACGTGAAAATTAAATTTTTAAGGAAGTTCTATCAAGATTTTTGTCTATTTTTTGTTTAAATGTATCTTGAGAAATTTTGCTGTATAAGACGTATCATTTTGGATTAGTTGTTCCGGAGTTCCTTCTGCAATAATTTTACCCCCCTCCTCCCCTCCTTCGGGACCTAGATCGATGATATAATCTGCAGATTTAATCATTTCCATATTATGTTCTATTACCACTACCGTATTTCCCTTATCAACAAGACGCTGAAGTACTTTTAGAAGAAAATTAATATCATGATAATGGAGTCCTGTAGTGGGTTCGTCCAAGATATAGAGTGTATTCCCGGTGCTTTTTTTCCGAAGTTGTCGGGCTATCTTCAGTCTCTGGGATTCGCCCCCGCTTAAAGTAGTAGAGGGTTGTCCCAATTCAAGATACCCTAAGCCCACATCCACGACCGTCTTCAAGGTTCTCTTAAGGTTTGGGAAGCTGTCAAAAAATTCTAATGCCTGTGTAAAGGTCATACCTAACACATCGGCGATATTTTTCCCTTTATATTTTATTTCTAAAGTCTTTGCATCATAGCGATGCCCATTACAGAGATCACATTTAATATAAACATCAGGAAGAAAATACATCTCTTTTTGAATATAGCCGCGTCCATTACATTTTTTGCATTGACCTTCACTTGTATTAAAAGAGAAGCGTCCTTTATCATATCCTCGACTTTTCGCTTCGGGTAAAGACGCAAAGTACGTTCTGATATAATTTAATGCTTTAGAATAGGTGGCAGGAACCGATCTCGGCGTTTTTCCGATTGGGCTCTGATCTATATTGATAATTTTATCTATTTTGTTAAAATTAATTATTTCTTCAAACTTTCCAGGCATCACGCTAGAACTTCGTTTATTAACTAAATTCTTTAATCCTCGATAGAAGCAGTCCACGATAAGGCTTGTTTTTCCCGCTCCAGAGACTCCCGTTACGCAAGTAAAAACCCCTAAAGGAATTTTTACGGAGAGACGCTTTAAGTTATGTTCTGTTACATCTTTAATTTCAATAAATTCTTCAAATTTTCGGCGTGTTTTTGGTATTTTAATTGATTTTACTCCTGAAAGATAATTTCCGGTAAGTGAGTTATTGTTATTAAGAATTGCCTCTAGATCTCCTTCTGCTGTTATAGTTCCGCCTTTTTCTCCTGCCAAGGGTCCCAAATCAATGATATGATCGGCATTTTTTATAATTTCCTCATCATGCTCTACTACTACAATAGTATTTCCTAAATCACGCAATTTCTTGAGCATTTCGATAAGGCGATTAATATCGCGTTGGTGCAGCCCGACACTCGGCTCATCTAGCACATATAGAACCCCCACTAGGCTGGAGCCCAGCTGTGTTGCAAGGCGAATCCGCTCAGCCTCTCCCACAGACAATGTATCCGATCTTCTACTTAAAGTAATATAATCCAATCCTACATTTACTAAAAAAGAAAGTCTCTCTTTTATCTCCTTTAAGACTTCTTTTACGATTTTTTGTTGAATTTCATCCAATTTTAAATTATTAAAAAATTTGAGCTCATCTTTAACTGGTAAATCTGTTAATTCTGCGATATTAAGTCCTTGAATGGTAACTGCTCTGCTTTCCGGTTTCAATTTCTGACCTTTACATTGAGGGCAATTGATTCTATTCATAAATTTCTCGTATATTTCACGAGCAGTAGTAGAATTAGTTTCCATATACCGTCTGTGCAACATGGGAATAATCCCTTCAAATGGTTTTACATATTTATAAGAGGCACGATTATCATTTTTATTGAATTTGCTATTGTTTTCTCCCCTTTCAAAACTAAATTGAATAGCTTCCTCCCCAGAACCATATAATAACTTGCTGATTTTCTTAGGATCAATATCTTTAATTACTGTTGAGTCTGTATCAAACATATAATGCTTAGCCACGGAGTTTAGAATTTGCCAGGAGTAACCTGTTAAAGTCCCAAACCCTGGAATATTTCGAATATAGCTTTCCGTGAGTGGAACATTCAAGTCATCTCCCAAAATCAATCGATAATCAAATTCCATTACTGTTCCAAGACCATTGCAATATTTACAACTACCATGAGGAATATTAAATGAAAACATTTTGTGCTCAAGGGGTGGTATAGAAATCCCACAATCTAAGCACGCATAATGTTCTGAGAACCTCAACTCTTCTTTTTTATCAGCGAATTCTAAGATTAATATTCCATCGGATAATTTTAAGGTTGTTTCTACGGAATCTGAAAGTCTAGTCTTTATATCTTCTTTCATCACCAATCTATCGACAATCACATTAATATTATGCTTAATGTTCTTATCCATCTGAATATCCTCGTCTAATGTATATTGGATTCCATCAACCTCAACACGATAGTAACCCTGTTTTTTTAAGTCTTGTAGAAGATCTTTATATTCACCCTTTCTGTCTCTTATTATTGGTGCTTTAATGAGAAATTTCTCTCCGTCGTTTAAAGAATTATATACCTGATTAATTATTTGCTGGGGGGTCTGGGGTTTGATGGTCTTCCCACAGTTTGGGCAATGAGGTATTCCAACATTTGCATATAATAAACGATAATAATCATATATCTCCGTGACGGTACCTACGGTACTTCGGGGATTTTTAGAAAGAGGCTTTTGTTCAATAGCAATAGCTGGAGATAAGCCTTCAATCGAATCTACATCAGGTTTATCCATCTCACCTAAAAATTGTCGTGCGTAACTTGAGAGAGATTCTAGAAATCGTCTTTGACCTTCTGCATAGAGGGTATCCATTGCTAGGCTAGACTTTCCACTGCCACTAATTCCTGTAACAACTACCAATTTATTGCGGGGAATCGTTACATCAATGTTTTTAAGATTGTGCTGTCGAGCTCCTCTTATTATTATAAATGAGGAGTTTTTACTATGTTCATTCAATTTCTATAAATATATTAATTAATTTTTGTTTATCTATAATTTTAATTACTATTCATCGATATGAATAATAGAGAGTATTATTTTGATAATTATAAGTTGTAATTCTTGATACCGATAAAAGTACCAATTAATTACCTCAGAAAAATTTCATGCTTTTATTTGATAATCTTGTTGTATGGATCTAATCTTATCTCTCAGATAGGCGGCATCTTCAAATCGGAGTTCTTTTGCAGCGAGGAGCATCTTTTCTTCGAGATATTGGATGATTATTTCTTGATCCGCAAGTTCTTCTATTTTATGTTCGACCATCTTTTTCATTCTTTTGGTCTCTTTTTCTTTAATTTCCTTCTCTTCAGAGAGAGAACGCAGAATATTTTTTCGAATTGTTTGAGGGGTAATGTGGTGTTCTTCATTATATGCTAGCTGTTTTTCTCTTCTTCTATTCGTTTCATTAATAGCCCCTTTCATTGCATCTGTTACTTTATCTGCATATAATATTGCTTTTCCATTCACATTCCGTGAGGCTCGCCCAATTGTTTGAATCAAGGAGCGTTCATCTCTTAGAAATCCCAATTTATCGGCATCCAAGATGGCTACCAATTGCACTTCTGGAAGATCTAATCCCTCTCTTAAAAGATTGATACCAACGATCACATCATACGTCCCATCACGTAATTTCCGCAATATTTCGAATCTCTCAACTGTATCTACTTCACTATGCAGATATGCAATTTTTATATTAAGCTCAGAATAATACTCTGCAATATCCTCTGCCATTCTTTTTGTTAATGTAGTGATTAAAACTCTACCCTTTTGATTAATAACCTTTCTAATCTCTGCAAGTAAATCATCAATTTGATTTTCTGCGGGTCGCACTTCTATCTTTGGATCTACCAATCCTGTGGGTCGAATAATTTGCTCTGCGGATTTACCACTGCTCTTTTTCAATTCCCAACTTCCTGGAGTGGCGCTCATAAAGATTATGGTGTTTATTTTACTTTCCCATTCTTGGAAGGTAAGGGGGCGATTATCGAAAGCGCTTGGTAATCTCCATCCATATTCTACTAAGTTTTGCTTTCGGGAACGATCACCACCAATCATTCCATGAATCTGAGGTATTGTAATATGGCTTTCATCGACCACAATAAGGAAGTCTTTCGGAAAATAGTCAATTAAACACATTGGAGGTGATCCTGGGGGTCTACCATCTAAATGTCTTGAATAATTTTCAATACCTTTACAGTATCCCATCTCTCTCATCATTTCTAGATCAAATTTAACTCTTCGCTCTAAGCGCTGAGCTTCCGCAACCTTTTTTTGTTTTTTCAGTGTTTCCAGCTGATCGTCCAATTCTTCTTTTATGGATTTTAAAGCACTGATTTTATTTTCTTCAGGAATGATAAAATGGGTGGCGGGAAAAATTCGAATATTGGGCAGTTCTTGAATTGTATTGTTAGAGACGGGATGTATTTCTTTTATAGATTCTACTTCGTTTCCAAACAATGAGATGCGTATCGCAGTTTCTAAGTATGCCGGAAAAATATCAATAATATCCCCTTTTACGCGCACAATTCCTGGCTTGAATTCGATATCTTTACGCTCATAATTCATTTTGACTAAATTATCTATAATCTCCTTTCGCTCTATCTGTTGTCCCAATTCGATATTTAGAGCAATATTAGTCCAAACGTCCGGGTTACCAATTCCATAAATACAAGATACTGTTGCAACGATAATAACATCTTTTCGTGTTCTGACTGCATGAGTTGCTGCTAACCTCAGGCGTTCAATTTCCTCATTTACACTAAAATCTTTCTCAATATACATGCTTGTTACAGGCATAAACGCTTCCGGTTGATAGTAATCATAATAGCTCACGAAATAGTGTACAGCATTTTCTGGGAAAAAAACTTTTAATTCTTGATATAATTGTGCGGCAAGTGTTTTATTTGGAGCCATTACAAGTGTAGGTTTTTGTATTTTTTCTATTACATTCGCAATAGTAAATGACTTTCCCGTCCCAGTAGCTCCTAAAAGTGTTTGAAAGCGTTTTCCTTTTTTAATTCCTTCTGTTAATGCCTTAATTGCTTCTGGTTGATCTCCCTTGGGAGTATACTCGGAGATTATTGTAAATTCAGAACTCATAATATTCTAAGATGAAATAGTTTTCTTTCTATTTAAAAAGATAAGAGATAGCTATTTTTTGATTTATCGTAGTTTAGCAAAAGAGATCATTCCTTATGAGATTTATTCCCATAATTAATAGGTAATTAATTAAATAAAGAATAATATTAAGAAGGAAATTTTTGATAATTTTAGAATAGATTTAGAAACATAATGAGAGTAATATAATCACTCATTTTTCTCTTTGATTATGATTTGAATGGTTTCAAAGATTCCTTCTTCGGTTTGAACTTTTATTGTAATAACATCTCCTACTTCTAATTCTCCAACAGCAGTCTCATTGATTTTAAATGATATTAATGCGGTATCTTGAATATCAAGGAAAGAATCACCTTGAAGGAATGTTTTATCGAGAACGGCAGATGAATTGACTAAAATACTATGCGATGTGCTTAAATCAATCGTTAAGGAGTGATTCCCCACATTTTTTATTAAGATATTGCCAACAGTGTTATTATATACAAACGTGGCATTAAATCCGTTCACTTGCTCAATAATTTCTAAATCCGCAGTAGAGTTCATAAAATGGAGGAATCCACAATCTGATGCAACTCTATCGCCATCAAATAATCCTATAATTTTTACTCCAACTTCATTGTTTAGATCAAAAAGATTCTCAGTAATATTTATCTCCACTAACTTTTCTTCATCTTTTGAGATGAAGTAATCACCATCAATAGGAGCCCAGTCGTATTCTGAGGTGTCAATAGAAGTCCATAAGTTATCAAGAAGTTCAATTTCGCTTAATGTGAATATATTGTTACCAGTATTCTTGATCTTCAATTGTATGGAAGTTGTATCATTCAATTTTGCATAGGTATTATTGGTCATCGGAATATGAATACGTGAAGTTTCATTGGTTTGAGTAGATAATTCGGGGGAGATTATTCGTTCTTCGGGAAGAATTCTCAACCCATATTCGAAATTCTCGTTTTGAATGTTCGAGCTAAATAAGGTGGTATCAGTAAAATTACTCCATGTGACTACTGAAATATTGTTGATTGTCCCTACGGGGGAGAAACTTACGCTCGGATTTGTCAGATATGCTAAAGAATCTTCATTTGGTTGCAGAAGAAAATTCCCTTCTAAGAATTCCACATCTCCAAAGCCAAAAGCAGGTGAATTGATATAAAAATTGCTTAATAATACCATATCAGTTCCCGTATTCTTAACTTGAAGATATACATCATGCTTTCCCGTTGTTTCATTGAATACCACCTTACTGCCTTCTCTCAATATTTTCACCTCTCCTGAAGGTTCTTGTACAAATAAATTGCTTGTTGATTCAGTAAAAACAAAGTCCTCTGTTTGCGCAGTCACTGTAATCTGAGCTGTGTCGCTCTCATTAAATATTGTTCCTTTAGAGACAGTATCGATTAATATGGTATCTTCTTCTCCCGCAGTTAGTTTAAAATCGCTTGAATTATCTAAGATGTGATTATATTCAATGCCATTAATTGAGACTTTTGAGATGAACACATCCTCTAGTCCGGTATTTTTCACATCACATATTCCATATCCATTGTTGAATACTTTTGGATTATCCAAGCTAATATCGGACTCTAATGCGCTATAGTCAACTTTATAAATTTTTACTAAACCATTTGGAGAAAGGTGTGCTAAATCTAGAGTTTTTAAATCATAATTTGCATACCCAAATGAATCGGTAGGAATATGAGATAACCATGTATTCCCAGAATCATCAAGATTGTATAATTGTTGGAGAAAATTATATATAATGGTCCCTTGTTGAAATTGTCCTGTGTTTCTTGTAGGTAGTCCTTGAAATAATAATTTTACTAATGTGGAATCAAACCATTTATCTCTATATTTACCGCTTGTTTGATTAACATATTCTGATTCATCGAATACCGAATTATATGCCCAGTTAGGTTTCCAGAGTCCCATTTTGAGATATTTTTCGTAATGATTGTTACAAATGCGTAGCATCCACTGCCATTTTCCCTCATCTCCTCCTAATGCATTATAGAAATAGCCAAAATAGACTAACACATAATCTGCACCTAATAGACGGAGTATTTCTGCACTATATAATTCATTCGTTTGCATAAAGGACATTCCCACTAATCCATCAGTAGAAACATGAAGGTTATTATTATCACATACTGTTGTAACATTTCCAATTGGAGTAAGCCAATATCCATAATCCCACCAGCTAACAACAACGGTATCTCCGGGAAGATTTGATCTCATCCACATTAATGATTCTTGCCAATCGTATAATGCACCACCTGGAGTCAATTGACTATAAGACATTTGTGTGGTTGCTACATCGGTGGTATGAACAATTTGAGCAATACATAAAAAGCCAACTAACACATACACTCCAACAATTTCTGTTTTGCCCATCATTTTGGTTTTTCGGGATAATTTTCTACGCTTTTTGCTGAAACCTACTTTTTTTTCTCCTAAATAACTGCCAAATACTTTTAACACATTTACGAGACCATATGAACCAATTAATGCAGCAGCAGGTGCAAAAACTAAAATAATTCTTGTCATGCTGCTTGTAAAATAGAATGCTAATAATATATACACTAATAAAAAGACATCTGCTGCAATGTTTCGTCTAAAACAGAAATAAACTCCTAAGGGGATTAACATTAACGGGATTAAAGTATTATAATAAATGCTACTCCACGCACTTGGTGCGTGTTCGGCAACAGAGGCATAAAATGCAATACTTTCCCGAATTAAAGGATTCAATATACTTTGAAATTTATCTCCAAACCCAAAAGGTATTAGATCAGGATATGCCCATATAATTATCGCAACGACAATGGTACCAGGAATTAGCAGCCATTTGAAAATGGACATTGATTTTTTGTATAATTTTGGGTATTCTCCTCTTTTGAGATAAAAACGATGATATAAAATCAATAAAATCGTGAATAAAAACATACCGCCTATTTCTAAAGAGTTAAATAGGTCACCATAGTTGAAATACACATACATACTAGATATAATTATTCCTGTTCCTTGGATGCCGGCATATGCTATTAGAACTTTTCGATCATATTTATTCATAATAATAAGTAATAATACAATGAGAGGAATAATATAATCTATAAAAGTAGCTCCACCCCAACTAAGATTTAAATATCCAACAAACATTCCACCAAGAATTGAATAAGAGATTTTTCCAGTTCGGATGGTCTTTAGAAAGAAAAGAAAGACCATTAGAATAGCAAACACACCGATCGTCTCGTTATCATAAAATCCTGCTACAGTTCTTTGTATATGTCCGGGACTTAATGCTAGAAAAAACGCCGCAAATAAACCGCATTTTTCATCCAAGACTTCTTTTCCAAGGAAGTATATTGCTAATACGGTTAAACCGCCCATGAAAGCAGGAAAAAAATAGCATACTGTATAAACATCTACAGAAAATCCTAAAAAATTCAAGATCTTATAAAATGCAACCGAAGTAAAATTTAATCCCGGAAATAGAGCAAATCTATCCACACCACCGTTGTAATTCCAGCTTTTAAGGTCATGCCAGTGGAAATATTCATACAGAGTGTGATCTGCGATAAATTGAGCGTTATAATACTGAATCCACGGATCAAATGCTTTTATGAGCATCTCACCTCGAATGAGAGGACTAAGTCTAATTCCTATTGCAAGAAGGAAAATTAAAAAGATAGCGACATAAAGAAGTATGTTTCTCTTCTTGACCTTGACATTTGCATTGATCTTTGCTTGCAGATTTTTAAACGATTTTACGATTCCAGACATGCCTAACTATTTTTCAAGGTTTCACTTTAATGAATAATCTATATCTATACTTAGTAATTTAAAATTTGAGAAATTAAAAATCTTATTATTTTCAATTATTTTTAAGGATTTTGTAAAACAATAGGTCTAAATAGCTCTAAATATTTATATTTATACTACCCTAGATTCTCCTTATAAGTTCAATAGACATTTTGGTATTATACATTTCTAATGAATAATGAAGATTAAGGTATAAAGATGGCTCGATGGTTTTTTAAGTATTATTATCTAGGTAAAGAGAAATATTATGGATCCCAGAGGCAGAAGGACTTACTCACTGTTGAGAATGTATTACTTAAGACCTTGAAACGTAGAAAGTATATCAAAAATGCTCAAGATTCAGGATTCGAATCTGCAAGTAGAACGGATAAATATGTTTCTGCAAGGGGAGCAGTATTTGCTGTTGATTGCTTGAAGTATCCAATATTGATGGAACTCAATTCACATATGCCCAAAGATATCGGTATCTGGGCATATAGCGAAGTTCCAGAAGGATATTCGCCGAGATTTAGTGCTCTTAAAAGATATTATAAATATATTCTCCCAAAACCCTTAAGTTATTTGAGAGAAAAATACAATTTTGATGTATCTATCGTAAAAGAAGCGTGTAATATATTGAAAGGTACCCATGATTTTCAAAACTTCTCAAAGCGAGATTCTGAAATTATAAATACGGTAAGAACTATGGAAGAAATTAAATTAAGCATTATCAATGATACAGTTATCATAGATTTTATAAGTGAGGCATTTCTTCGACAGCAGATAAGGAGAATTGCCAAAAAATTAATTCAATTGGGAAAAGGCTTGATAGAGTGGTCTGAATTTATTGAATTACTTAATCCTTCTAAATTTATCTCATATGAACCAGCAAACCCCAAAGGTTTAATACTTTGGGATATAAAATATAATGATGAGATGCTTCTCTTTCAAAAGGACAGCAAATCAATCGAGCGGATGAAGAACTATTTCTTCACACAAAAAATGGCGCACTATTTAAAATTTAATCTATTCCGTTCACTCTTGCAACAAGACGATTTCAGCAATGAGAGCTTGTAATTGAATTTGTTCTGTGCCTCCTTGAGACAAGCGATATTCAAATTCTGCCAATATTTTTGATAACTCAACTTTCAGATCTTCAGACACTCCAAGATCATAGATTTCTCGGTGAACACTTTTGATGAAGTTAATTCCCGAGAGTCCATATTCTTTGATAAGATCTTTTAACAATTTGATCGCTAATGATAATTGACCGCTTAATGCGGTATTGAGGATTTTCTTTATATGATCAGGGGGAACTTCTCCTGCCACCCGTAAGACGAGATCTTGATCAATTTTTTGAGATATTGTTCCGCAAGACTGTAAATAATTAATGGAACGTCTGAGATCACCCCTTGAAACATCTAATAACGCATTTGCTCCATCAGAATTTAATTCTATACCCTCCTGGTTTGCTATATACTGAATTCGATCCTTGATATCCTCCTTGTTTAAAGAAGAAAATCTAAAGACCACACAACGCGATTGAATAGGGGGAATTATTTTGTTTGAGTAATTACAGATAAGAATCATTCTACAATTTTGAGTGTATTTCTCCATTGTCCTTCGAAGGGCTTGTTGTGCCGGAGAGGTCATATTATCTGCTTCATCCAATATTAATATTTTAAAAGGGATATTCATGGGTGGTCTTGCTTTCGCAAAATCTTTAATATAGGTTCTAATTACATCAATGCCCCTCGCATCGCTTGCATTCAATTCAAGGTAGGTGTCATTTACAACCATCTTAGAACCGTATAATTCTCTTACCATTGCAAGGGCGGAAGTTGTTTTACCGGTACCTGCGGGACCCGCAAAAATAAGATGTGGCATAGAGGTATCCTTTAAAAATTGTCGTAGACGCTTAATGATACCTCTCTGATTGACAACATCATCCAATGTTCTTGGTCGGTATTTTTCCACCCACGGTCGGTTTTCTGACATTCTTAATTTAGATTTTTATTTTCCTTTTAATTATTATTATAAAGAATTTATTACTATAAAGAATTTCTTAGTAATAAGAAATTAATTAACAATAAAATAAACTCGAAATACAATGGTTAATTTCAAAATAAATCGTTTAAAGGCACGATGGATCTTGGATTCTAGGGGAAACCCCACAGTAGAATGTGATATGTGGGCAGGTGAGAACGTGTTTGCACGAGCGGCTGTGCCTTCAGGAGCCTCCACAGGCGAGGCAGAAGCAGTAGAGTTGCGAGATGGAGGCAAAAAATTCATGGGAAAACATGTCACTAAAGCGATTAATAATGTAAATTCCATTATCTCTAATATAATTGTGGGTATGGATTGTAATGAGCAAGAAACAATTGACAATGCAATGATTGAAGCCGATGGAACTGATAATAAGGGAAAGCTCGGAGCAAATGCAATTTTAGCGGTCTCTATGTGTGCTCTAAAAGCTGCCGCTAAAGTTAAAGGAATTTCGCTTTACCGCTATGTATATGAATTGGCACATAAAAAATCCACAGAGAAGTATCTCCTCCCAATTCCCTCTTCTAACGTATTAAATGGAGGAAAACATGCTGGTGGCGATCTTGCCCCTCAAGAATTCATGATTCAAGCGATTGGTGCATCATCCTTTTCAGAAGGGATTCGCTGGACGGTAGAGGTATATCATCAGATGAAAAATGTGATAAAACAGAAATATGGTGCTTCTAGCACAAATGTGGGAGATGAGGGGGGTTTTGCGCCCACCTTATCTACTACTCGGGAAGCATTGAATATTATTATGGAGGCAATTGAAACGGCTGGCTATGATGCCGGCTCCGATTTTATTCTAGCAATGGATCCTGCTGCCACAGAATTCTATGATAAGGAGAAAAATGTATATAATATTGATGGAAAATCATTATCTCCAGAACAAATGGTTCAATATTGGGTTAAATTGGCAGAAGAATATCCAATTAAATCTTTAGAAGACCCCTTTGATGAAGAAGGATGGAAAGAGTTTGCAACTCTTACTAGAAAACTAAATGGTAAATGTCAAATAGTCGATGATGATTTGACCGTGACCAATCCTAAAAGACTTCAAAAGGCTATTGAAATGGGTGCGGGGAATGCCTTACTGCTCAAGATTAATCAAATCGGCACTATCAGCGAAGCTATTGAGGCTTGCCTGCTCTCTTTCAAGAATGACTTTAGAGTAATGGTTTCCCATCGCTCTGGCGAAACAGAAGATACCACTATTGCCGATCTTGCTGTGGGATTATGTACAGGTCAAATCAAAACAGGCGCTCCTTGTCGCTCCGATCGTAATGCGAAATATAATCAATTGCTCAGAATTGAAGAAGAACTGAGTAAGAATGCTTTCTATCCAAACTCATATGAGGACTATAAACACTTTATTTAAAATCATTATTTTTAACTTTTCTTTCTAATAATTTCTTAGAGAATAAGGATAAATCAGTAGTTCATCAGTCTCATATCTTTCAAATCCTTGTAATGTAGTTTTCTATAGTAATGAGTGAGTTCTTAAGGAACCCGCTTTATCGGGGGTAAAAGCTTCATGACTGTTGGGGGTTATCACCACTCAAGGTGAAAAAATAAGGATTTAACGAGTTCTGTTCCCGCTGAAATAGAATTGATAAAAACGGTGTGGGGAGAACTCCGTGAGTTCCGAGATCTTATCGTTCAAGATGTAAGTCAAATTGACAAAAGAAATACCTTTATATCATTTGTAGCAACTTGGCAGAACAAAGATATATTTCTAGTATCATTTTAGATGCAGAGCAATGGAATATATAGTCTACTCAAGAAGAAAAAATAATGCAAAGAAGGAAAAATTATGAGGTTATGTTAGAAAACAAAAGGAGCATAATTGAAAAATAGACCGAGAATGATGAGCAATTAAGATAGATTACTCGGTTTCATCCTCGTGTTTCTTTTTTATTTTTAATTCTTTTAATTCTCTAGACATTCTGGAACGCATTTGACCTTTTGAGGCCATATAGCTCGCTTTTGGTGCTGCTTGAGCTTGCATAGTATCTTGTTCTTCTTCAATTTCATTAATTTCATCATCAATAAAATCAATACTTTTAGAAAATGAGTTTTGGGATACGCCTCCTAAAGAAGCCATTTCATTCATTAAATTCTTTTTATATGTCTTTAAGCGCTTTTTAGATTTAGTTGCCTTTCCTGAATAATATTCTGAACCTGCAGCTTGAATATTCATCATAGCATTTAATTCTTGGTTATATGAAGTTTTGAATGTCTTTTCATCATCAGTGACCGATATTCGATCATTCATAACACGTAGTCTCTTACGCCCATCGGCATCTTTATATTCTACTTGAAGTTGAATTGGTATTTCTTCTTCCTTTATCGACTTAAAGTTTTTAGGAGGATTTAATTCAATATATATCTCTCTATCTTCTGTGACTGCTCCAAGATTAAGTTCTGGATCTTTTACATGTTTAGAACTATATGCTCCTGTTATATTTTTAATTTCTATATCTTTCGGTGTAATTAAGCGCACTTTTACATCCTTTCCGAGGTATTTCCTCTGTCTCAATTCCGAAAAGGCTGCTTCCATTTCTTGACTTGAAATCAAATAAAGATTTCCCCCTGTATTATCTGTTAATTTACCGAGGGTTTGGAGTCCCATTTCATTATTATCTCCGGGACTTGAAACGCCTACCACATCAACCACGACATTGTTAGCATTACATAAATCTGCCATTTGTTCATAGAATTTTTCAGCACTTACATTAGGTCCAGAAAGATTTCCAATCCCTCTATTTGCTAAACCATCCGTGAGAAGTGTTAATCGTCCAGAACTTTTTGATTCCAATAATTCAAAGGTAGCTGCTGCCATAAATAAGGCCGGTCCAAGAGCGGTCATATCCATAGAACGTAAATTTTTCACGATATCGATCCATCCATCAGCAAATTCGCCAATCGAACCTAAAAATGTATTCTCTTTAAGATACTTCCGAAGTTCTGCTTTCATTCCATCCGTTGAAAATAAAATATCCCCATCAAAACTAAGAGGAGAATCCTCATATCTTAGATAATAATACACAGAACTTTCAAATGCAATTAAAATGAATTTAGTAGTTTGAGAATTCACCTTAAAATCGCGAATGGTTTGCACTAAACTCTGTTTTACTGCCTCAATTTTCGCCCCATTCATACTGCCAGAAATATCAATAACCGCGATATACAATTCTCCCTCAGTAGCTTTTATCTTGGTTGTATTTTGCGTTTGACCGGATTTTTCTACAACATCTTCAATAATAAAATCAATATCGTCGGGTAAATTCTCAATAGTATGTTCTTGACTAATAGCATTAAGTGTTCCGCAGAATTTACATTTGAAGCTTGCTCCGATGTTAGGATCGTTAATAATCTCTTTAAAGTCGACTAAAACAGCTCCACATTGACTACATTTTATCGGTTCTGTCGTAATTCTTTTTTTTGTTTTAGTAGTGAGATTTTTAAAGTAGATAGAATAGATATAGGGATATAATTCTTCTTGCTTGTCCAATCGTTTATTTAAGAAATTTTTAAAGGATCTATTTAAAATTTGTAAAATCACCCAAAAAAAACGTAATTACTTTTTAAATCATATCATAATTTAATTATTTATATTTATGCGAAAAGAATGATTTTCAGAATATAAGCAGTTCTTTTGTTTCAATTATTCCTTTTCAAGAAGCGATAGAGATCAACTTGTATCTCTTTTCTTTTTTGAGTGTGAAAAGGAAAAGCACGCTCAAGTATCAGAGGCAATGATAAAATATAATCGATTTTCCATTCCAATTTATAGATGTATCTTCTAATGAAGTCTCGAACTTTTACATCTGAAAGATGTATTGAATAAATGACATCCGAAAAGTGCATGGCACTCTTAAGAAAAGCTCGATCCGCCTTTGGTGTTTGTACTCCAAAAGGGGGGTTCATCAATGTTGTAATTGGAAAAAGTTTGCTTAATTTCCTTAATTTCAAAGGAATAAAAGATACATCACAACATATGGGAAGAATGGGAACTTCTAATTCGATCTTGTTTGTGTTCTCATTTAATATGGAAAGTGCTTCAACATCAATATCAATGCTGAAGACGCATTTTGGGGTCAATAAGGCACTGGCAATCGATAATCTGCCCGTACCAGCACCCAGATCAACAAGATATTTGTCGTAAATATCATTAAATTCAACCCCCGCGAAATAAATGATATCAACCGCACTAAGAGCATCAATAGTATATTGCTCTAATGCGATTTTAGGATTTTTAAAGGGTTCAGTGTTCTGTATCAGCGAGATAAGATCTTTTTTCCTAAGTTTCATTTCTTAAATAATGTATAGTATAGAATGGAATTTATGAATTATTTTCAATAAATTTATTTGTAGTAAAAAACTTTTAAATACTAGAACAGAACAGAAAAGAAAGAGTAGCGTATAATTATATGAACGATAAAAAGAAAGACATAATCTTAACTGGAGAATATGTAGGTGTTGTGGAGGAATTTTTACCCGATACCGAATCAACCTATATAAAAGATGGAAAAATTTATGCCTCAAAAAGTGGTATAATTTCAAAGGATTTAGATAGAAGAAAAATCAATATAAAGACTCACCAAGAATCAGATCGAAAAATCCCTAAGATTGGTGATATCGTAATTGGTGTGATTCTTTTTCAAAGAAAATACTCCGTGGGACTAAACTTTTATACATTAAACAGAAAGTTGCATTTCAATTCGTATTTTTTTGGGAACATACATGTATCTCAAATTTCTAATCGCTACATTGAGAAAATTACCGATGCATTTCAGAAAACAGATATTATTCGTGCTAAAGTAATTAAAGAAAACGGAAATGAATATGAATTGACAACCATCGGCAAAGATTTGGGTGTGATTCATTCCGATTGTTCAATATGCGGTACAGAGTTGGATAGAATAGGATTTAATAAATTGAGATGTCCGATGTGTGGGAATATGGAGAATAAAAAGCTAGCAAGCGATTATCGAGAAGTAGCTTATAATTTGAAATATTAAGTTAATGCTGTGTTGATTTAGAGTGGGAAAAAAAACAAAAATTCACTTTTTTAATGAGACGGGAAAATTGGAAAATATTATTGAATTTTTAGAAGCAATTCAAAAAAGAGTAAATTATATCAATCTCCAATGCACCGTGGAGGGAAAGGATATTGAGGTCACGCTCTCAGGACCGAGAGATTTGCAACTTCTTGCAATAGAACGATTAAAGGTTCTAGCAGATAAATGGCTCGTCTAAATCATTTTAGATTTTCCTAATTTTTTTTTTATTTAAAACCAAAAAAGCTTTATTCTTTATTTAACTTTGAAGTATACTAAGCTAAATTAAAATTGTGGAGTACTTTGTTATGGCAAAGAAAAAAGATGATGACCTTATTGATGAATATAATGATGCAATGGACGAAGACATTCAGAGCGTATATCCAGAAATAGAAGAAACAAAAGAGCCCAAGAAAGTTGAAGAAGAAGAGGAGTTTGAGGAATTAATAGAAGAAGAAGATGATTTGGAAGATCATCTTGATTTTGTTATGGAAGATGAGGCAGAGGGGCCACAATATAAATACTTGGATATCGAAATTCATCAACCTGAAAGTATAAATAATTTTGAAGTGGTAATTAAAAATCAATCCCATGGATTTCTAAATATATTTGTAAATCATCTCCTGGCCTTAGAAGGTGTGATATTAGCGGCATATAAAAAGACTAACATTGAAGAACCTCGAATTTTTATTAAATTAAAGGATGGCTATAAGATTAAAGAAATTTTGCGAGAGGGAATTGACTCCTTGAGGACCGAAGTTCTTGAAGTGCAGAAACTTTTTAATAAGTTGATGTAACACAAAATTACAAAGTATAGTAGTTAATAATCGAATTTTATATATAAATTGAGTAAGCTATATTCAAACTAAAATGCCGTATGAATTTTTACTTAATAATCTCCCCAAAACCAAAAAGGCTATTGGTGTTGATAAAGGGCTCGCCAAAATTGGAGATGGTATTGTAAATTTGACTTATTCTGTTGCCAAATCCATGTATTTAACTAAAAATCACAATTCCAATAAAGCAATTCGGACAGGACAGAAAGTAAGCAAAGCAATATTAGCTGCTGCGCTGAAAAATGCGAATATGAAAGAATTTGCGAAAAATCGAGCTAATGCACACGACTTCGCAAATACCGTAGAAGCTGTGATTGCATATGCATGGTTAAACAATACAATCTCAATTAAACAACTCATTGATACTTTATTTACTAATTTATCTGGAAATGTAATTGGGCGTTTTGAAGAGATTGAAAATGCAGCATTTGCATTTACTCAAGTGCTTCTAACAATTAAATCTTCCTTACCAGAAAAACCGTTATGAAAAACCATCCCATCGTATTAGGAATTGATGATGCCACATTCAGGTTAAAAGAAGGCAGTAAATTCACGTTTTTAATCGGTGTAATTTGTCAAGGCACTCGATTGGTAAAGGTGGAAAAAAGAAAAATTGAGATTGACGGTAAGAATGCTACTTGTAAGATAATTGATATGATAAAGAAAAATAAAAAACACATTCAGTATGTGCTTACTCATACAATTACTTTTGGGGGTTTTAATTTAATAAATATGAAAGAAGTATATGCTAAAACTAAAAAACCTCTCATTTGTATTGCTGAGCGAGAGGTAGATCTTGATTCTGTTAAGACCGCACTTATCCATCGTTTCCCAGATACTTACAAAAACAAATTAACACATATTATTAATGCTGGGGATTTGTATAAATCCGAAATTAGTACCGCCGCAGGTACATCCAACGTCTATTTTCACAAAATTGGAATCACATTAATTGAAGCTCATGAATTATTGGAAAAAAGTTGTATAGATTCTAAATTGCCGGAAGCAGTAAGAATTGCCCATATTATTGGAAGAATCTTCCGAGATTATGATTCTAAATAAACTTTTTTAGATATTGCGTTTTCACATAGGATCGGCACGGAAGCCCCGTCCTTTAGGGCGGGGAGGAAGTGCCGTTAGATAGTATTAAGTGACAA
>SHMU01000056.1 GCA_008080765.1 Promethearchaeota archaeon
TGATCTAAACGCAGCGAGAAATATCGCCAAGTACCAACGGTAAGACCCATTCACATTGGTCGTTCCTACATGGAGCGCTCAAGACCTTCAGTTACAGGTCATTAAAGAGGACGTCCAAGGATGTCCAGATTTTAGGTAACTGTAATCCCCCAACAAATTTCTTACATTATTTGCATTTGGTCCGATAATAGCGATTTTTTGAATTTTGTCGTTCAAGGGTAAGATAGAATTCTTATTTTTCAATAACACAATAGATTTTCGAGCAAGCTCTCTCGCTAGCATTGTGTTTTCCGAGTTTGTAAATATTTTAGTTATAGATTCCGAATCTTCCTTCACATAGGGATTTTCAAATAATCCTAACAAGAATTTAGCTCTTAGTACATTTGAAACAGCTCTATCAATTTTACTTTCCTTAATTTTTCCTTTTTTTAAATTCCTTATGAATTGTTTTCCAAAACCCTCTCGTTTAGGTAATTCAAGGTCCATTCCGGCATTAAGTGCGAGTACAGCAGCTTCAGCGGGACTAGATCCGATTCTATGAAGTCTACAATTAAGACTGATAGTATCATAATCAGATACCACTAGTCCTCGGAAGCCGAGTTTATCACGTAAGATTTCCGTCAAAACATAAGTGGATACACCACAAGGAATACCATCAATTTCGCTGTAAGAATTCATGATAGAACCAATATTCGCTTCCTTAATTGCTGCTTCAAACGGTTTAGCAAAATTTTCTAAAAGATCACGATTCGAAATATTCGTTGGAGCCCAATTTCGACCCCCTTGGCTAAAGCTATATCCCAGAAAATGCTTTCCAGTAGCGATAACACCGTTTTTTAAAGTATTGCTCTGTAATCCTTTTACATAGGCAACGCCCATCGATGAAGTGAGATACGGATCCTCCCCATACGTTTCTTCAATTCGACCCCATCTTGGATCCCGTCCAATATCCAGTACAGGTGATAATGATTGGGTGGCACCTACCGCCCTCATTTGTTTTCGGATGATTACTGTCATCCTCTCAACCAATTCGGGGTCCCATGTAGAAGCGATTCCAATGCTTTGAGGAAAGATAGTTGCGCTTCGTGATGCTAAACCGCATAAACTTTCTTCATGAATAATTGCCGGGATTCCCAATTTGGTGTGTTCAAGTAAGAATCTTTGTATTCTATTTGCTATTTTTGCAGTTTCTTGTGGCAATAAAGTTGTTGAACCACCAATTCGAGTGATATGTCCAATCCCATGTTTCAACTTTTTTTCTAACAACTCATCATCAAGTTCTTCATTTGCTTTCACAAAATCCCTTCCATATTCAGAAGTAAGTTGAGCAACTTTTTCTTCCATATTCATTCTGGAAAGAAGATCCTTCACCCTTCTATTGATGGGTAAAGAAGTATCTTGATATGGATATAATCTTTTCTTTTCATTCTCATTCATATTAATGTACCATTATTGTTTCTTATATAGTAAAATGTAAGGAAAATTATTATTGATTTTAAAATAAATAACGGTTAAAAGTTCTCTCATATTACTAATGCATTAGATTGAAATGGAGCCCCATTTTTCAATGGCTTTATTCAATTCCGGATGGTTTTTTGCATAGTCTTCAAGTGTTATATTGTCAAGCACAGCATCAACTGCTTGCCTTATTGCTGCAGCACCTGCCTTAGTACCTTTTGGATGCCCATGGCAGCCTCCTCCAAATTGATAAACCATATTTTTTCCTAAAATGTTAATCAAGTCAGGCACGTGCAGTGGACTCAACCCTCCAGATGCTACCGGTAATGTTGGTTTGATATGATGCCAATTTTGGTTTAGCATCGTAATATTATTCCCACTTATTGTTGACTCGGTAATTACTTCATTAGTTTCCAATACTTCACGTTTCCCTCCTTCCATCTTGCCAACCACGGTTCCCGTGTGTAATTGATCCATTCCAATCAATCGCATTAGTTTGGCAAGGGCAAGCATTGTCATTCCATGCTTTTCATTTCTTGTGAGTGCTGCATGCATTGCTCTATGAGCATGAACTACTACATTCTTGTCATCAAGATATTCTCGTATTTCTTGTAATGCTGAAAATCCTACGGTTAAAATATCCAGCATGATATATTCTCCTCCATGATCAATGACATAATCTGCTCTCTGTCTCATCGTACTCATTGGTGCAGTAATATTTGCCATGTAAATCTTTTTTTCACCCGTTTCATTTTCAACTTTATCTCTAATTTTTAAAGTTTCCTCTACTCGCTTTTCGAATTTGTTAAATACCATACTGGTCAAGTTTTCATCATCCTTTACAATATCCAATCCGCCTTCCCAAGCCTCTCCGCACACTTTTGCATGTTGGATCTCGTTAAGTCCCACTTTAGGCTTCACTATTGTTCCGAGCAATGGTCTTTCTCTAACTCCAGTTAATTTTCTGATACCTTCGATGCCGAAATGGGGTCCTTTGTAGACATTCACGATCTCTCTAGGAAAGGTAATATCGAGTAATCGTAGGTTATTCAATACTTTCATTCCATATATATTTCCAGCAATTGCACTTAAAATTTGCGACATATTATCAGCTTCAAATAATTCATGAGTGTATGCAATTTTCACGATATTATTCTCTTTATCAATATAGAAGCCAGAAGGTCTCAATCTCTCGGATATCTCTTCGGACATCGTCCTAATATCCGTCCAGGTCCCTATAGAACTTTCCTTAGCAATTTCATGGCATGCTCTTTCAATAGACTCACAACTTATATCTTTTTCTACATAATACATCGCAATTAAGTCTTTTTCATTAGGTTCATATTCTAAGTCAATATAATCCATATTTTCGCACATTTTTTTTCTTTTATATTAGGTTTAGAAATTGTGCATAATATTTAAAGTTATACCAGAAAAGTTCACAATGTATCAGATCGTCACATAAAAAAATACTATGTCAAGTTTTATCGTTACTAAATCTCTTTAAATTGATTATCTACGATTGATGGTCTATTTATTTGTATTCTCAGATCCACTTAAGAAAGTATAAAAAAATTATTTCAAAATATCTTGCCTATATTTCTCGCTTTCCAAATTTAAGATTTCTTCGATATTTTCTTTAGAGAGAAAATTAATTTGGTTTAAATTTCCCTTCAAGTTCAAGGCGATCCATTGGATATATGCTAAATTTTCTAGAAGTTCCATTCGGAGATATGCAGATTTCACGTTTTCTCCAATAGTAATTGCACCATGGTTTTTTAATATAAGGACATGATGATGTTTAATATTGGTTTGAACAAGTTCTGCTAATTTAGTAGTACATGGAGTGCAATAATCAATAAGAGGTATTTTTTCTCCTAAATAGACAACTCCATCGGGAAATAAATGTTTGATCTCTATATCACACGCAGTTAGGCCGATTACATAAGGAGGATGGGCATGTATAATGCATGATATTTCTGGGCGCATTTGATAAATCTTTACATGCATAAGATATTCGGAACTTGGTCGAAATTTATGGGGCAATAAAGAGGGATTCTCAGAGCTTAAATCTATCTCAACTAAATCGGATATTTTAAGCTCCTCAAATTCTAATCCCGAAGGCTTTATCGCAATACGATCCTCAATTTTACAGGATGTATTTCCTCCCGGACCAATAACAAAATTCTTCTGTTGAAGTTTTTTTGAATAATAGATTAATTGAGATTTTATATCCACTCGCATACACCTTCATTAAATCAGTTGTTCTTTTTTCCACTCATTTGTTAATTTATCTTGGATTATTGCTTTAAATTTTTGATAATTTTCATTATAAATCGCTACTAATGATTCATTTGGATGATATGATGTTCCAACTTGAACTAAGGTTGCACATGCTTTCTTTAAATCATGGTTAAAAAATGTAGAACTGGCAACTAAAAGAGCCGCTCCAAAGGCCGCTTCGGGAATTTTGGGAATTTTTATGAGCTTGTTTAAAATGGTAGCTCTCAATTTCATCCACGCTAATGAATTTGTTCCCCCACCCACTGAATATACTGACTCATTACATTTCGCACCGAGCTCTTGAAATACCTCTTGCATCATTTTTTCAATGTAACACATTCCTTCTAAATAGGCAGTATATTTATGGCTAATATTATGAAAGTTGCCTATTTCGAATCCTTCAGCATAAGGATTATTAAAAGGAAATCTTTCTCCTTTATGGGGTAAGGGATATACATAAGTATCTGTGGGGATATAGTCGCTTACCTTTTTATCAAGAACATCTAATTCTTTTATTCCAAATTCCTCATTAAGAGTTAATGTGCCGCAATTGCCCGCACCACCTAAAATCCAAGATCCTCCATAAAATTTATGAGAATAAATTCTTCCTTTAGGATCTCTTAGCAATTCATCCGTTATAATTTTGGAGACAATTGTACTTCCTAAAGCAGTAAAAAGATCTCCTTTATGTATCGCACCAGAAGCAATTAATCCTGCAGTACTGTCGGTAGCACCCGCAAATACCGGCGTACCCTGTGGAATGCCCGTTAAATTTTCTATCTTTCTTGTAGTTGAGGCGATAAAATCTCCTGTATTAACAATCTTAGGTAATTTACTGAGGGGAATATGAAGATCTTCTTCAATAAATTCGGGCCACTTGACATTAATTAAATCTAATCCCGTTTTTAAAGAATGAGAATAATCAGAAGTATAATATTCATCTGTTAATTTGCCTACTAAATAATCGCTTCCATGGATAAATTTCCCGTGTTCTACAATTTTGGGTCTATGGCGCATGAACCATACAATTTTGGAAATTGCAAATGGAGCAGAAAATATATATCCCATTCTACGACAGTGATCCTCGGAGCATATATTTATTTCTTGGACCTCATCTGCAGCTCGACAATCGTTATACATTATTGCATTAGTAAGAGGTGTATCGCTTTTTTCATCCATGATAAGTATTGTACCTGATGTGCCCACTATACTCAGTCCTGATATTTCTTCTAACGAAAGTTTATTTTTCTTAAGGGCATTAGTCGCATGCTTTAACAGCTGTGTTAAGCTATTCCACCATTCTGCGGGATCCTGTTCGTGACATTGAAGACCTTGTCCATTAAAGAAAAAATTACTTTTAGGCAGTCTAAAGCTTTCTGTAAAAATAACTTCTCCTTTTTCATTTACCAACATTACTTTAATAGAGCTAGTACCTATATCAACACCACAAAATATCATATCAACCATTCTATTCTATTTTCATTTTATTTTGTATTAATTGTAAAGCTTCTCTATTTACTAGCTTGAGTCACGTGCAAGAATCGATCAAATGCTTCATCCCATTTTCCAGTATGCTGAGGACGATAATGGTCCGTATTAAAAGAATTATTTACTATGGTTCTCAATTCGGAGATGTTCATGATAATCCCCGTACCGAGCGCTTGAATCAGTAAATTTCCAATTGCTGTGGCTTCTGTAGGACCTGTAATTACGGGTATATCTAATATGTTAGCCGTAAATTGATTGAGTAAACTATTTTTAGAGCCCCCTCCAATAACATGTAGTACCTTTATCTTTATACTTGTTAATATTTCCAATGAATCCAACACTTCTTTGTATTTTAAAGCCAAACTCTCAAAAATAGTTCGAGCAATCTCTCCGATAGTTTGAGGAATATATTGATTAGTCATCTTACAATATTGTTGTATTGCATTAATCATATTTTCCGGATTAATAAACCTCTCATCATTTGGATCGATAAATGCTTTAAAAGCTTCCGCATTTTTAGCTTCAACTTCGATATTTTGCCAATTTAATTGTAATGAATGAGAATCCCAAATTCGCTTGCATTCTTGGAGTAACCACAATCCTGTGATGTTTTTTAGAAATCTAATTGTGCGATTTACTCCTCCTTCATTGGTAAAATTATATTTTAAGACACTTTGATTAATTAACGGTCTTTCAAGCTCGACGCCCATTAAACTCCACGTGCCGGAGCTAATATATGCCCATTCTCCATAATCATATTTTTTCATATCAACGGGTACAGCAGCCACCGCAGAACCCGTATCATGGCAGAGAGGAGCAATAATTTTCGTATTTACACTGAGACCCGTTTCCCGACTTAAGTCCGGTGTTATATTACCGATAGTATCTCCGGGGTTAATAATTGGCATGAACCATTCATTCTTTATTCCCATAGAAGTAATTACTTTTTCTGACCAGTTGTATTGAACGGGATTGAATAACTGAGAAGTTGTGGCTATCGAAAATTCTGAAACCTTTTTACCCGATAAGAGGAAATTAATATAATCGGGTACCATTAAGAAAGACTTAACTAAATCCAAGTGACTCCGTTTGTTTTTAGTCATCGAAAACATTTGTGTAGAAGAATTAACCGAGATAAATTGTATTCCTGTTTCCTCAAAGATTAACTCCTTCGGAAGTGTTCCTAATAGTTGTTCCACCATCCCTTCGGTTCGCTTGTCCCGATAGCAATAAAATGGACCAATTGGCTCATCATCCTTATCAAGTAATACAAAGTCTAATCCCCATGTATCAACGCCAATCCCTTCTAAGTCGGGACCATATATCTCTACATATTTTTTAAGCCCTTTCTTCATATGCTCGTATAATCGAAATAAATCCCAATAAAGTGACCGATTTATTTTTAGTGGTTTATTACTAAAGCGATAAATTTCATTAATTTTTAAGAAGTTATTCTCCAAATTACCAACAATCGCCCGCACTGAGCTTGCTCCAAAATCAAAAGCTAAGAATCTCTTCATACTCCACACATATCTAATAAATATTTTTTAGTAAAAAGATTTAAAATTAAAAAAGTGAAAAAATGAGATCTTTTTTTATAATAGTATACTTTTTGTATCATAATATCTTTTTGTATCATAAAAACCTTTACATTTTTTAACTGTTGAAAAAAGATGCTTTCTAAAGAACGAAGAATGAAAATTCACGAATTAATCGTCACGAAAGGCTCCATCACCACCGAGGAATTAGAAAATCTGTTTAATGTATCAAGAATGACAATCTGGCGTGATCTTAAGATATTAGAAGAACAAGGAATCATTTCCCGGGTACATGGAGGGGCAATGAAAATTCAAAAAGGTGATCCCAATGAACGTGAATTTTTACGCAGAAGAGAAACGGCTTCAGAGGAAAAAAGGGCAATTAGTCAATACGCTGCACAAAACTTTATTGAACCTTCAGATGTAATTTTCTTAGATGGGGGTACCACCGTAATTGAAATGATACCTCATTTAACCGATCAAAATCTAACATTATTAACAAATGGGCTAAACACATTGGTTTTGGCTTCACAATATATGCCGGAGCTTAATGTGATTGGATGTGGGGGACTATTGAGGATACCCTCGTATAACTTCGTGGGACCAGGCGCAGAAGAGTCTTTTCGGCAATATAAAGTCAATACTGCATTTATTAGTGGAACAGGCTTTACTCTTGAGAATGGGGTTATGGATCCTCATCCTTTGGAAATGCAAATTAAAAGAATTGCCTGTAATAATGCAAATAAAATAGTTGTATTAATGGACTCTAAAAAATATAATAAGAATTCATTATCTACATGTGTAACTATTGAGGAGATTGACGTGTTAATAACAGCTTCTAATGCTCCCTCTGAATTCATTAACTCAGTCAAGAAACGTGGTGTAGATGTGAGAATAGTATCCCTCTAATGGATACAATTCTTCAAAGCTAAAAAACAATTTCAAATTACGCTTTTAATAAATCGCAAAAAGAGAATACATTCTTCCGCATACTGATCCGCTTCGGCTCTTACACCTTTCAAACTGACATATACATTCGCTCCAGAGGGTGGTAATGGTTCACATGCTAAAGCTCCTTGAAAATCGATATCCCTTAGTGCCCGAAAAATTTCAAACCAATTTGTTTGCCCTCGACCCGTTGATTTTCTATTTGAATCAGCAATATGGCAATGGATAAGGTCCTCATTCGCTAAACGTATTGCATCAGCATTATTATCCTCTTCTATGTTGGTGTGAAAAAAATCAAGCATCATTTTTACATATTCATGATTGCTGAGGGCTAATAATTCTTTCGCTTGTTCGCAACGTCGTAAAAAAGCATTTTCATAACGATTGATAGGTTCAATTGCTAATTGAATTGTACCTCCCGATTTTGCATGATCTCCTAGCTCTATAAGTGCTTTCACACATAAGTTTTTATTTTCTTCGTTCCATCCATCTTTTACATTTCCTACTCCTGAAGGCACCACCAACACAAGATTTGCACTTAATTCTGCTCCAATATCAAGACATCCTTTAAGATAATTTACCGTTCTTTTTCGAACCTCAGAATTTTTATGGATTAGATTCCTGCATTCCGCATGGTTTTCGGAATAATTCATCATTGTACATATACTACTACAAGGAAGTGCGTATTGCTCCATTAATTCTTGTATTTTTTTCAAATTAAATTCTTTTGGATTAGACACCATGAGCTCAATCGCATCATATCCATACTCTTTAAGCCTCTTAAAGTGTTTCTCTATAGGCTCTTCACCATAGATCCAGTTGGAAACGCTATATTTAATGTCCATAATTATTTCACCCCATCATTTGGTCTCCTCTTATCCTCTTAAATTAATATTATTCAAATTCTGATCTTCCTAAATTGTCTGATTAAACTCTTCAACTGCTTCGAACATTGCGACTAAATTCTGAGGTGGGACATCTGGTAAAATATTATGTATTGGATTAAATACATATCCACCTCCCGGAAAATATATTTCTAACAATTCTTTTACATGATCTTTGACATGTTGCGGAGATTTTCTATTCAATATGTTCCTCGTGTCCGCCCCACCACCCCAAAATGTTAATTCATCGCCAAATTCTTCTTTGAGTTCCTTTGGATCCATATCTCTTGCATTTATTTGGATAGGATTGAGTATATCTATCCCACATTCAATCAAATCCGGGATTAATGGTTTTATAGATCCGCAAGAATGAAAAAATATTTTCATAGAGCTATTCTTTTTTATATAATTACATAAATATTCATGACCCCGTTTAAAGAATTTTCTGTAAGTGCGTGGACTTATCATAGGACCATGATTCTCTGCAAGATCATCGCCAAAAGTTATAATATCTATTACATCTCCTACATATTGGCAAATAACTTTTAATGCATTTTCATAAAATTCCGTCTGTATGTCAACGAATTGATCTACTTTTTGAGGATTTCTCGCAGTATCCATTAGTAATTTATCCATTCTCCTATAACTATGCATGCCTTGAAAAATAGCAATGTTTAAGTTTAATGCAATTATTTTATTGGTCTTTTGGCGTAATTCAATGGCTTTTTCCTTTAAAGTACGCCAAAATCGTTTCTCTCCCATTTGAGAAAAGGGTGGGATTACGCATTGAGCCCACATATTGGTGGGGAGTACTTTCATTAACGAAATAAGATTAAATGTCTCTGGATATGATTCCACAAAAGGATACCAAGTTTGATCCATTACATATGCAGCTTCGGACATTCTACCCAAAACTGTACCATCGTTATGGACCAATTCGACTGAACCATCGGAGTTAAAACGCGGTTGAAACCATGAGGGAAATTGAGCGTTTATGCCATTTACATTTACATCATACCAGTCATCATCATTTAAAAGATACATCGATCCTATATCCAATGCATCAATATTGAATCGCTCTATGAACCATGATTCTACTCGTGCTAATTGCTGCACTAAATCATAGATTCTAATGTGCCCTTCTTCAATATTTAGATGCTTTTTTAAATTAGAATAGGCTATCGCTGAAATTCCTGTCACATTAGTCGCACCAATGTCAACAGGTACTCGGTTCGGTTCTTTATGATTAATAGCTGATAAGATAAGAGTTCTTGAATCCATTTTTGAATCAACCTTTAAAATTATATTTAAAAAATTGTACTATAAATTCCCAAAGTTTATAAAAATATATAAGTTTTTGTATCCAAATGTATCATCAATATATTAATACCACCAAAAGCTTAATTCTTTCTCTTTCACTTTCTTAATAACCTCATTAATACTAGCAATTTAAGGATTTTGTCTCACTCAAGAGTTTGATTTATATTTGTATAAAGAAAAATTTTTAAAGATTTCATCTTTTGACCCACTTCTCAATGCGGCTATTAATTCGGCATATATTTTTCCAGCAGGCTCCCCTAGCCCGTCAGTTTCCTTTATGCTACTATTAATATAATCGTAATTATATAATCCCAATCTTGGTTCATAGCTATTCCATTCATAATCATCAGTTAGAGACCAATATAGATACCCTTTAATGGGGATTCCTTCACTCATACACAGTATCATCTCTGATAAATATTCCTTCAAGTATCGCTCACGAGACCATCCATCGGGACGTGGTTTTGCTATTCCCCCTTTCGGTTGTTTGTATGCAATAGAGTTTTCTCCCATGTAAAAAGGCAACTTAAAATTTAACTCATTATATGCTCGTATAAAAGTCCCATAGATTTCTCTGTCCATCGCATATTCCCACCATTGGGGTAAATTTGTTCCATCAAGCGAGCCTTTAGGAATAGAGAAAGGTTCATAAATATTTACTGAAATATAATCTAACTTTTTATCGCGTGGCGAATTATAAAGTGCTGCAACCGTTTTCTTAAAACCGGAAATGTGAAAAATATTATGGGTCATTTTAATAAGATCTTGATAATTTCTGAAGGATTTCTTATCTAATTGTCTCCGAGCTAATTTTTCAATTCTTATATTCCATAGAGTCCTAAATTGCTTTAATTGAATATCTAAATTTTTTTCCTCAATCTTAAAGATTCGCATCCTCATTAAATCCAAAAATAATTTATCTAATTCGTAAGCACATTGGGAACAAATATTAAATCCGACATGAGGCGTACCCCATTTTTGTCTTTGAAAAAGATTGTAAATTCCATCATAGACCTTTACATAAGAACTAAACATATTATCATAAGCTTTTATTATATATCTAGGACCTTGCTTTTTAATGGAAAAATTAGGTGTCATAAAAAACATAAGAGGAACCAAATTAGGCTCATTATAAACGAGAAAATGTTCTATAACCCGATTAGAACTACTAGTAAGACGAATATTGATCTCCTCTACGATTTTTAGGGCATATGTAACAAATAGTGCTGGCCCCTCATTGTTGAGCCACATATCTTTGCGTAACCATGCCGGATGACTAAAATGATGAAGAGTAATTATAGGCTCCATTCCATACTCCATAATTGTTCTAATAATCTTAACATAATGATCCACAGCATTATAATCCCACTCTGGAGGAGAATGAGGTTCTAAAGAGGTGGTAGGTTGAATACGCGACCATGCAATTCCCATTCTGAAGGCATTTAATCCTAATGATGCTGCCAGTTTTATGTGTTCTTCATAATTTGTCCAAAATTTGGTAGCCTCACCCGTTTTTTCTATTTTGCCTGTCAATTCTAATTCAGCATATACATTCTTAATACCATTGGGATAATTGAAGCCCCCTTCGCTAAGATAGGGTGCAACAGCGACCCCAAAAAAGAAATTCTCTTCTGAAAATGCCTCCTTATAATCGAATTCTTTGGGTAAGATCATAAATATCCTAAGAATATCTGACAAATAAATATTTTTGATTTTTCAAACGTTAGATAATTTTCCTTAACCTTAAAAATAACGACACTTTATTTTAATTTAGCTATCATATTTTTTACAATTAATATCATTAAAACAAGGTATTAAAGGAATACATACACATTAACGAGGAACAAATGAAAAGGTCAGAAATCAATGTTATAATGAGAAATACAGTTGAATTTATTAAAGAGCAAAAGTTCTACTTACCACAATTTGCCTACTGGAGACTTGAAGATTGGAAAAGGAAGGGTTCAGAAATACAAGAAATAATTGAGTGCCAATTGGGATGGGATATCACGGATTTTGGAAGTGGAGATTTCAACACCACGGGGTTATTAATGTTCACAATACGGAACGGTAATTTTCAGGATTCATCAAAATACGCAAAAACTTATTGTGAGAAGTTGCTTATTACAGAAGAAGAACAAATAACACCATTACATCATCACTATTCTAAGAGGGAAGATATCATTAATCGTGGTGGTGGAATACTACAAATAAAGATATATAAGTGTGATGAAGAAGATGAGCTCTCCGAAGATCCGGTTGTTGTATCTATTGATGGAGTTAAAAAAAATTATGAGGCAGGAGGGATTGTAGAATTACACCCCGGAGATTCAATATATTTACCCTCCAATATTTATCATAAATTTTGGGGCAAAAAAGGCTATGGAAAGATTCTAGTTGGAGAGATTTCTACAGTAAATGATGATTATATTGATAATAAATTCTATGAGGAGAGGAAACGATTTAGTACAATTGAGGAAGATGAGGAACCCTTGTATTTATTATATGATGATTATAAAAAATTTGGTATTTTTGACTAAATACTCGATTAATATGTGAAAAAGAAGAATAGAGCCTTATCATGATTCATCAACCAATAAGAAAACGATTTAAATTACCCAAGCAGCGTAAAACTACTTGGAATGAAATATTTAACAATCCAAAAGATATATTGATTGATACTTTTGAAACGGGAACCATATTATTTTCAAATAAATACATGCTAAATCTCTCTCATCCTTATGCTAAGGAGTTGAATGAGGAAGAACTCCAAGTTCCCGTTTTTTCTCATTTAATTACACATAAAACCTATGGTCATTTTTTAATCGATTCTGGTTTGGATCGCTCTTTTCAAAATGACGTCTATGGCAATATAGAAGGAAAAAATAAAGAGATTTTGTGGCCGCTTAAAAGTTATCAAGAACCGAACCAAGATATTGCATCCTTACTATTAGATATGAATATAAATCTAAAAGGGATATTTTTAACGCATCTCCATATCGATCATGTTGCGGGAATTCAAGATTTACCAAAGGATATTCAAGTAATCATAGGAAAAGACGAACCATTTCATTTTTTTGGGAAAAATCTGTATCAAGATCATTTCAAGGGAAGAGAGAGTATTCATGAAATTGATTTTTCACAAGCTCATCAAATTCCCCCATTAGAATCTTGTATAAATCTTTTTGGAGATGGATCCTTATGGGCGTTATTTACTCCGGGTCATACTAAATCACATGTGAGTTATCTTGTTAATGGAAAAAAACAAGTAATGCTTTTAACGGGAGATGCTTGCGATATAAAATTAGGATTTGAGAGATGTGTTGGACCCGGATTAGGATGTTTCAATGTTAAGGGAGCTCAAGAAACACTAGAAAAGATTAAACACTTTTCAGACCAATTTCCTAATATTAAATTATGCTTTGGACATGAAAAAATAGATTAGCATTACAAATCGACAATCGGGTATATTAAAGCTAGATAGTTATAACATAATTTGTTAACATATAAAAAAATGTATCATATTAGGTTAGATAATGTAATGTTCTCTAAGGTGAAATAAATTTTTTTAAAATGTGATAAATATGATTGAGACAAGTATAATAAATAAAATTAAAAATATTATTGGAAATAGGTATATTTCAAATGATCCTGTTGAGCTTTATTGTTATTCTCATGATTATACGAGCCGAGCGCTAAGCTGGATTTATGATGAATACCAATTTATGGCAGATCTTATTATTAAACCACGAAATGAGATTCAAATCAAAGAGATAGTCGATCTTGCCAATGAAGAATACATTAAATTGATTCCGCGGGGGGCAGGAACAAGTTTCGGAGGGCAATTTCTTCCTATTGATGGTGGTGTCGTAATTGACTTTAGTGTAATGAATGCCATCCTTGAAATAAACCCCGAAGAACATTATGCTGTGGTAGAGCCGGGTGTACTATATAAAGACTTGGGACATGAATTAAAAAAGATTGGAAGAGGATATTGGATTCCTTGCAACCCGGGTTCTGCAGAAGTGTGTACAATAGGGGGCATGATTGCTAATAACGCGTCGGGAGAATCTGCGATAAAATATGGTACAACTCGAGACTATTTATTAAATCTCAAGGCGGTCCTCGGAACTGGTCAAAAAGTTCAATTTGGTTCACTGGTTAAAAAATCAGTATCGGGTTTGGATCTGCTCAGCTTGTTAGTGGGTTCAGAAGGAACATTAGGGATTATTACGGAGGCAACTTTAAAGTTCAAAGCATTACCGGAGACATTTATAACTGTAATCGCTTCTTTTGATTCAAAAAAAGCAGCAATTGAGATGGCAGGAAAAATTCAAGAGTATATCACACCAATGTCTCTCGAAATTGCCGATCAAGCAGTCTTAAGCGGGATGAACTTATATCTTTCAAGAATTTATCCCAAACTATCTCTAAAAGTCTCTACAGTCGCTTTATTTGTTCGGTTAGATGGGGACAGAGAGACTACTGGGATTCATGCTCAAAAAATTAAAGAATTGTTTATGAACGATAAAAATGCGTCGGATGTTAAAATATTAACCGAAGAGGAACATGAATACTTATGGAAATCAAGAGATTGTTCGGGACCCTCATTACTTCGATTATTAAGGCCCTTTAGAAATGCTGCTCCCTATGCTCCCGCCATTTTAGATTTTGCCGTACCCTTTAGTAAAATCTTTTCTTTTTTTGAAGCCCTTTCACAAATTATGAAGGAGAATAATTTGGGATATGGCATTGTGGGACACCTCGGAGACGGTAATCTTCACATCAATACCACTATCTCGTTGAAGTCGGAGGCAGATTTTAAGAAAATTGGCGATTTACAAAAAACATTAATAGACCAAACTATGTCTTTAGGAGGAACAATCACGGCAGAACATGGATGTGGCTTGTGGAAAGCTCCTTATCTGCCATTAGAACATGGAAAAGAAGGAGTAGAACTAATGAAAAAAATAAAACAGGTATTTGACCCTAACAATATTTTAAACCCCGGAAAAATGATTTCACCATCAAAATTAGGATATTTTCCAACTTCAAGCAATTAACAATAAAAAAAAGCAAAAGTGAAAAATTTGAATGAAAAGCAAATTCTTGGAATAATTTGGAAATGCAATTTATGTGGATTTTGTCCAAAAGACTTTGAATGCCCCGGTTTTGATTTAGAAACACGCTGGGAGAGTTCTATGGCAAGAGGAAGGATCTCTATTGTACATGCCATTATGCAAAATAATGAATTAGGATTTCAATATAGTCCTTTGGCAAAAGAACGTCTTTTTTCTTGTACGGGTTGTGGTCATTGCTTTTATGCATGCCCTTCGGGTATAGATATTCCCTCCATTATAACCCTTGGAAAAAAAAAATTGGTCGACGCAAATAATTATCCTGAGACTCATAAGCTCATTTTGGATAATATCAAACAATATGGAAATCCTTTTGGTGAAACCAGCCCGAGGGATTCCGCATGGCCTGAACTAAAAAGCAATACTGAAGCGAACACAGTATATTTCCCTGGTTGCATGGCAATCTATCGGCTTCCAGAAGTTGCGCTCGATACTATTGCTTTATTTAATAAATTTGGAGAAAATATTAGAGTCTTACAAAATGAAACCTGTTGTTCGGGAGTATTGTATCGCACGGGTCACTCAACACAGCTGGAAGAAGTAACTAAATCTATGATCAACGACATTAACAATAATCCCCCTGAGCGAATTATTTTTACATGTCCGGGATGTCTTGAAACATTCAAAGAGATTTACGGATCTGAATTAAAAGAAAAATTCAAGGGTATTGAATTAATACACTTTTCAGAGTATTTAATAGATAAATTAACGGACTTAAAGAATAATAGCGACGAGATTGCAGCAAGGCTCGAAAATATTCTTGAAAAACCGATCATTTGGCACGATCCATGCCATTTAGCTCGTGGCTTGGGTATTTATGAAGAACCGCGAAGGATTTTAGATACATTAAACATTCCATATATCGAATTCGAATACAATCGTGAAAATGCAAATTGCTGTGGCTCCGGATCCGGTGTTCGCTCCGCATACCCTGAGTTCTCTGAAGAAGTAACCGCTCAAAGACTTGAAGAAATAAAACAACTGGGAGCAAAAACGATACTAACCGCATGCCCTTTCTGCGAATATCAATACAAGGCAGTTATAGAGAAAAATGGTGTTGCTCTTGAAGTTTTAGATTTAAACTCTCTTCTAACAAAACTACTTTTCTAATTTTTCTTTTAGAGATTGCCTACTTGTAGCAAAATACCTGAAGTTCTAATCATCATATTTTAATATTAATGAGTTCTCACTATTTTAAAGTTAATTGATACTCATCTTACTAATGAAATCAGAATTTATCCAAATTCTAGTTGGATAAAGAAAATGATCTTTTAGTTTTAAATAAACTCAATTATTATTATTATTATTAATAAAGAAGCATCCATATTTGAGAAAGTAAATTCGGTTTATGAAAAATGAAAGAAGAGCGCAATAACAATACCGAAAAAAAATCAATAATAGGAACAAGTACTAGTTCATTTGGAGTTTCAAAACGGGAGAATCATGATTCTTCTAAGTTTTATAATTCCAATTTATATAAGGAGATGATTAGACCCCAAAAGGTTCAATTTGTGGATAACTCAAATGAGATTTCTAAAGATGTATTAAATCGCATAATTTTAGGAAATAGTGAGGACATGAAAGAAATACCCAACAATTCTGTACATCTTATGATTACCTCACCACCATATAATGTATCTAAGGAGTATGATGATGATCTCACGCTTACAGAGTATTTAACAATGTTAAAAAATGTTTTTCAAGAAACATGGCGTGTATTAGTTCCCGGAGGACGAGTGGCAATAAATATTGCGAATATAGGAAGAAAACCTTATATTCCTTTACATGCCTACATCATCGAGATAATGCATTCAATTGGATTTCACATGAGAGGTGAAATAATTTGGAACAAGGGAGCTTCTGCAGGTATTTCTTGTGCTTGGGGCTCATTCGCTTCAGCAAGTAATCCGTGCATAAGGGATGTTCATGAATACATTTTAGTATTTTCTAAATTAACAAATAAATTAGAAAAGGGAGAAAAAAAAACCTCAATTACAAATGAGGATTTTGTAAAATGCTCCAAATCAGTGTGGCAATTCTCAGCAGCATCAGCAAAAAGAGTTGGTCATCCCGCTCCATTTCCAGAAGAATTACCTAAAAGACTTATAGAATTTTATTCATATATCGGAGATGTTATTTTGGATCCCTTTGTCGGAAGTGGAACAACTGCTATTGCTGCTTATCAATTAAAAAGAAATTATATTGGGTATGATATTGCCGAAGAATACGTAAAATTAGCTAATAAAAGATTGTTAGAATATAAAAAAACTCAAAAATCCATAAAAGATTATGTCTAAGATCTACTATCAAAATAAGAGATCTCATATATGTAATGGATTTCATTTTTATTTCGAAAATGTGAATTATATAAAGATATATTCTTGTCTATAGACTAATCTATGACAACTCATTCTTTTATTACCTTTATTTTTCCCAAGACTGGTATGATACAATCATTACCTGAGGGATCTTTAAAGTGAGATAAGCTATAATGCTATAATATGTTATTTTTAAATTTTGTTTAGAAATATGAGAATATAATAAATACCTAATAAGGTTAGGCAAAGAATTATTTAGAGAAGATTATCTATGATAAGAGATAAATCTATTTTTGTTTTATATCTTTAAAAAATACCACAAACTATGTAAATGAGATGGAAATAATTCAGTAAAACTATTCTAAATTTTGATAATATGATATGCCTAATACCTTTATATATAAAGCACTAAACATTTAACTATATTAGGGGCTAATCAAATGTTTAAATATTATAAATACTATATATTAATTAACTATATAAAAATTTTCTATCATTATGAGTATACATGAATTCATTAGAGCGTGTTAAAGCAGCGCTTCATTTTGACGGACCTGACAAGGTTCCCGCATGGAAACCTGGGTCAAGTGATATTTATCCGATGATCATGATTCCTTCTCAACATTGGCAGCCTGGACATGTTGAAGAAGAAAAAGGGTTGTTTCCCCATGCCTATTATGATGCAACCATCAGTGCGGGACTTTGGAAATGGCACGAGCCACAATGGGTTCGCAATAATCCCCACTATACAAATTTAAATTATATGAAAACGGAACGAGAGGAAATAGATCCTTGGGGGTGTTTTTGGAATAGAACTGCTGATTATACCTCAATGGGACACCCGGGACGTCCTTGTCTTACGGATTGGGCGGATCTTGATGAATATTTGGAAAAAAATACTCCGGATCCCTTAGATCTCAGCCAATATTCTCAATTTTTTATTGACACAGCAAATACAAATGCCAAAAATAAATATCATTTATGCATTTTGGGATTAGTCAATGCGGGACCTTTTCAAATGGCTGCAAATATTAGAAATTTTACGCAATTCTTAATTGACCATAGAAGACATCCGAAGGAAGTAAAAAAATTATTAAGACATCTTACCGACTGGTATATAGACAATATGAAAGGATGGGAAAGATCTGGAGCAAGTCCCCATGGTTTTTATATACCTGATGATTTAGGTACGGATAATGCACCATTTTTCAGTCCAAAGGTATTCAAAGAATTTTACGAACCTGTATATAAAAGAATAATCGATGCGTCTCATGAACTTGGCTGTGAATTTCATCTCCACTGTTGCGGAAAAATAGATTTATTACTCCCTCTCTTAGTTGAATGGGGGCTTGATGCAATTGAATTAGATGCTCCGCGAATGACCGGTTATACGGATTTAAGAGAATTTCGGGGAAAGATCATGTTTTGGGGATGTCTTGATATTGGCTCAGTCTATATTAATGCTACACCGGAAGAATGCGAAAGAGAAGTGTGGCATATGATTCGGAATTTAGGAACGTCTAAAGGAGGCTTTGGTGCCTTCTTTTATCCCGAACCTCACGTTATAAGGGCTCCAAAAGAAAACGTAAAAGCCTTTATTAATGGACTTAAGAAATATGGTGTCTATGAGAAGATTCCCTCTCATTGGTGGAAGCACCCCGTAAGTGATAATTGGGATAATTATAATGTACCTGATCTCCCTCCTTTAGAAACTATTCAATAAATTTCTCTTTTTTTATTTATCAGCAATCAGGTATCAATTATAACTTATTAATTATCAGTTATCAGCTATTATTCATCAGCTATCAGTTATTATTTAAGGTTTAAGGTAATATTTCCCAAATACGAGGCACATTATTAAGTTATGATGAATTTAAAGAGAAAAAACCAATTTGAAGATATAGAGATAGATAAAAATTGTTGAAAAATCCGTAACAGCGAATCAAAAGCTCAAAAGGTTAAAGCCCTTAAAAACTTACTTCCTTAAGAGCTTAGTTATTTCGATAAAATATCTAAAAACTCTTGAACCTCATTAGAATCATTTACCGGAACATAGACTTTAAAATAATACCGCACGATGGTTAAAATATATCTAAGATACTGAATATCAAGATTCAGTGAGAAGTTTTCATTTAAGCGATCTGTTAATGTCATTATATCTATTTCCTCGTTTTCCAAGCCTTCCACGATTTTAATGACCTTTTTACCGATTTTGTAGAGATTTCTAATCTCATATTCTAAATTAATAATAGCATCCGTTTTTGATGCTGTTCGAAAGAATTCTCTTACAACTTTTTCTTCTACTTCCATATCTTTTTCGTTCATTATCTTATCTTTATCTCTGAGAATTTTTTTCCAGCCGATCACCACATAATTCTTGAAGTCATTTTTAATTTTCTTATAATTCGATTTCAAGAGAATAGTAAGATTATGTTTAAACGTACCATTGAACAGAAAATTAATGGCTCGTTCAATCACACCTTTCAAATCGTTTCTGGAATCGGGTATTACAAACACAGTTGGTTTATTGAACATAATCGCCCGAAAAATATATTGCAGGTTTTCAGGTGAGATATTCCACTTCAGATTCTCAAAATCATTTAATTCAGATTCCAATAAGGCGTTTTCTTTAATTTTTTCCTCTTATATATTCGAGGGGAGCTCAAAATCTGTTTTCTGATAGCCGCGAACGGCAAAATTCTTATCTACAAAAGCATGAAATGTATGATCACAGACAATACTTTTTGATATTAAAACAGATGTAAGATGGGATGCTTTATCAATTAACTTACTCGGAATCTCTATTTCTTTCTCAGTATGACAAATAGGACACTTTATTACAACATATTCACTTATATTCAATTACAAATAAACCCCTAACTATTTTAAAATTATATATGAAGCAATATCTAATATAAAGGCGATGATGCAGTTATATAAATTTTTAGATTTCGAAAAATTCATCCCCCTCTTTTTTATAGTTTTATTCTCATCCATCTCATTTTAGAAAAAGCACATATTCTCATATATTTTTCAATATTTAACCTTATTTCACCATTTTTAAATTTAAGTATTTGCTATAGGTTTATTTATTCTTCTATGATATTCAAAGTGATATATATAGAAGGTTATCTTATCGGTTAATTTGATCCTTTAAGAATTTTAATTGACAAGTGTTCTCTTTTAACCGTTTTCTTGGTTATAGAGCTAGGCGAAGGAATGATAAATCTCTCTTATTAGAATTAAACTAAAAATCTACAGGTATCACTTTTTTTTGATGAAATGACATCCGTTTGAAGTAAGAAAGAATAAATAATTCATAGTATCTGGTTAAAAGTTTGATCAACTTGATAGGATATCTAAAAATTCTTGAATTTCATTGGAATCATTTACCGGAACATAGACTTTAAAATAATATCGGACGATACTTAAAATGTATCTGAGATATTGAATATCAAGATCCAGCGAGAAACGCTCATTTAACCGTTCTCTTAAGTTCATAATATCGATATCCTCGCCTTTTTTCAAATTTTCAATAATATCTATCACATTACTGCTTATTTTGTAGATATTCCTGATTTCAAATTCTAAATTAATTATAGCATCTATTTTTGAAGCATTACGAAAGAATTCTCTCACAATTTTTTCTTCTACTTCCATATCTTTTTCATTCATTATCTTATCTTTATCTCTGAGAATTTTTTTCCATCCAATAACTACATAATTCTTAAAATCGTTTTTAATTTTCTTATAATTTG
This sequence comes from Promethearchaeota archaeon, assembly GCA_008080765.1. Taxonomy (GTDB): domain Archaea; phylum Asgardarchaeota; class Lokiarchaeia; order Sigyniarchaeales; family SOKP01; genus TEKIR-8. The sequence continues at coordinate 21,134 of SHMU01000056.1, forward strand.
ATTTCAAGAGAATGGTCAGATTGTGCTTAAACGTATCATTGAACAGAAAATTAATGGCTCGTTCAATCACACCTTTTAAATCGTTTCTGGAATCAGGTATGATGAATACAGTTGGTTTATTGAACATTATCCCCCTAAAAATATATTTCAAATTTTCAGGTGAGATATTCCATTTCAGATTCTCAAAATCGTTTAATTCAGATTCCAATAGTGCTGTTTTTTGAATCTTCTCTTCTTGGAGATTCGAGGGAAGCTCAAAATCCGTTTTCTGATAGCCTCGAACAGCAAAACTCTTATCCACAAATGCATGAAATGTATGCTCGCAGACAATACTTTTTGGTATTAATACAGAAGTAAGATGAGATGCTTTATTAACCAATTTACTCGGAATTTCTATTGCTTTCTCAATATGACAAATAGGACACTTTATCACAACATGTTCACTTACATTCATTTATAAATAAACCCCTAACTACAGTATAATAATATATATAATTATATCTAAGATAGAGTTGATGATCTGACTATATAAATGTTTTGATTTTTAGCCTTTTTTTCATTCTTTTAATTTATTTCATCTAATAAATCTTTATAGGTATTGGAAAAAATCCCTTATCATCAATCATTTCCTTTTTTTATTTAAATTAATTTTCTCAGGTTTAATCATTAGTATTTTTTAAATATTTGTTTAACTAATTGCGAAAGAAGTCCCCTCCATTCATGGAGGGGATGAATTTCGCAGAGCATCTACATGGTTTATGCTGTGGGTGAGATTTTCCGCATTATACA